>NZ_JBQKUJ010000010.1:0-163415 GCF_054968525.1 Alteromonas sp. G5_S2_22_S1
AAGTGGGGTCTACTCGGCGACTATGTGTACATCAACATCACGTTTAGTTACTTAACTATTGCTAGGCAGTACAGTTTCCATAAGTACTGTTTCCTTAAGTGCTGTCTAGCGCGCATATTTTACGTGTTTGCTTTAGCGTTACCCCTAAAAAGGTTTCACCACCGCGAGACAAACGATAGCGAGAATAATTAATACCGGCGCTTCATTTAAAAAACGATAAAAACGGGGCGTGTGTCTGTTTTCGTCCCGTGCGAATTGCTTCATTAACTTAAACAAATAGAAGTGATACCCGTAAATAGCAAGCAACAACAGTAACTTTATATGAAGCCACCCTGACATTTTAAACCACGTGCCCCCGTAGCTGACAATAAGCGCAACGCCGAATGCCAGAGTTAACAAGGCGAATGGTGTAACAAAGAACCACAACCGGCGTTCCATCACCTTAAATTCATCCTTTACCACTTGAGATTGTGTGGTGGCATGGTAGACAAACAACCTAGGTAAATAAAATAACCCGGCCATCCATGCCAACATGAAAAAGATATGCAGTGCCTTAAACCATAAAATGTACATATTAGTAATGAGCCTTTTGTAAGAAGCTTTGCAGGATATTCCACGTAACTACGCCAATAATATCGTTAAGCTCCTGATCGTAAATATAAACAGCGCCAGAGCGCGAATTTTTGAGATGTTCATACACTTCGTGCAGTGTGGACTGCGCACTTATGCCTTCCATATCATAATAGTTTAAGGCAGATGCATCGTGTTCCAAGCTGACATTGTATTGGACCAGTTTATACTGCACATCTATTTCAAACTTTGACTTCTGAATGACAATTTTTGTTGGATTACTTTCTAAGTAGTTGAAAAGTGCAGCCTCTGGTGCATCGTGAAAAAGTTTGTACTCTGTGTTCATGGCCGCAAGTACGCCGGTTTTTTCAAGGGCCTCGCGAATAGACGAAATGGCGTAAGGTAAGTTCTGGTAGTCGAGCTGACGGATGAATATGGAACGGTTACCGAAAAACTGCGTTGAGGTCACGTAAGCAGGCACAATGACAAGCATAGCGGGCAAAATTATTTGCGGGCTATATGAAAGTTCCATAACCGCAGATAGGGCAGCAAGGGGGGCGTGCAAAACCGCAGTCAGCATGCCGGCTATGCCCAGTAAAGCGAAGCTGTTGGTAAACTCAGGAACGTTGATAAAGTAGGAAAGCGGTAATAACAACACCGCGCCTGCCAGCATGCCAATTACCATCACTGGGCCAATGATGCCCCCCGGTATTCCCAAACCAATAGCGAACACCGCCAGTATCACCTTGAATATTAGGGTAGATACCAGTAGTAAAGCGCCCGGAGAGCTATCAAACAAATGCTCTACGTCTATAAAATTAGCACCAAGCGCCTCGGGGATAAACATACCGATTGTACCGGTTATTAGCGCGGCAAGTACTAAGCGCCACACCATAGAAACGGGGCGAAACCAGGTCATAACGCGCATTAACTGGCTGTTGAATAACACCGCCAACATGCCCAGTAAAACACCTAACAGCACCAAGTAAAAGTACATCCACTGGCTGAACGCGTTAAAAGATAAAAACGACAGTTCGTTCACTTCGCCAAACACTATTCTGGTCAGTACAGAGCCGCAGGCGGCCGCTAGCATAATGGGAACAAAGATATGAATTTTGTATTCTCGAAGCACCACTTCCATAACAAAAATAACGGCGGCAAATGGGGTGTTGAACGATGCCGAGATACCTGCAGCAATGCCGCACCCAGCCAGAATACGTATACTGTTGTAAGGCAGCCTAAGCCATTGCCCTAAAAAGCTACTGCCAGATGCGCCCATGTGTACCGATGGACCTTCTCTTCCTACAACAAAGCCCCCCGCTAAGGCAAGCATGCCGCCAAAAAACTGGTTTATTGTGGTTCTAAGTGGTACATAGCCGTAATAATACTTAACCCTGTGTATAACGAAGGGGATACCCAGTCGGTAATGCTTGAAGCCAGTAAGAAATGCGATGAACAGTATTAACCCTACGCTGATAAAAGGCATGATAAGCCAAACTAACCAGTCGTAGGTAAGCACAGCTTGAAGCGACGATACGCCTGTTTCTTTTAGCCACTCAACACAGAGCCGAAACAATATAATGATAAGCGCCGCGCAGGTTCCCCCTACAATGCCCAGCATGCACAACTGAATGGATGTGCGTGGGTGAGCTACTTCCTCTCTTAAAGCCTGCAAGCGCATGTTGTGGTACAGTTGATTAACGTAGCTAGCAGCTTACCATAAACACTTAAAATTCATAATATTTAGAACGCTTTAGCACTGAGTGTTTTTTATAGATGTAGAGAAGATGACAACAGATCAGTTAAAAGAAGTACTAGGCAATTATAAATGGTCACTGCTGGTGGCGCTTATTATGTTAGTCATGGTGGGGTTTGGTTATAAACTCGCCCGAATGATTGATGAGGGAGACCGTAAAAAAGTACAGGCCCAGCAAGACACTATTGCCATTTTGTCTAGCGAAAATAACACCCTGACCACGAGAGTAAATCAACTTGAAGTGGCTATAGAATTATCAAAACTAGAAGCAGAAAAAATTACCAGCACCTTAAGTGAGCAGAAAAAAGAGCTAGAAGCGCAGCAAGAGCTATTAGGCTTTTACGAGCGGGTGATGGCCCCAGAAAAAGTTGATGCAGGCTTTGCCATTGAGGGGGTGGAAGTCTTTCCCGTCGCTGAAGAAGCTTACCAGCTAAGAATGGTGTTACTTCAGCCGAAGCAGAAGAAAGCGGTAATAAATGGCAATGTTAAAATTGCGATTACAGGGAAGCGAAATGGCGAGCCGGTAACGCTAACATCGGGTAAATCAGGTGCATTGGGTGAGGATGTGAAATACCGCTTTCGCTTTTTCCAAGCGGTTAACCTAACGCTCAACATTCCCGGCGATATAGATATTGAAACCATCGAGTTATCTACCACTGTGTATCAATATAAGACGCGAAAAGATAACTATGAGCTAAGCGTACCTTGGAATAAGGCGCTTTCCGTTGGCGTGGAATAATTCCAAGTTAATGACTATAACTAAAGCCTGTATCGAGAAGCGTTAGCTTAGCGTAAGGCAGTCATAATGATAAAGGCGCACCGGTTTACTGGCGCGCCAACACGTTTTTACTATTAACTTTCTAGGGTAACCGTTCCCTGCATTATGCCAATGTGGCCTGGGAAAGAGCAGAAAAACATATAGTCTTCATCTTTACTCAACCCTTTTACTGAAAACGTGGTAGAGGTTTCTTCACCGCCGCCAATAATTTCTGTAGCGCCAATGACTCTCTCATCGTTAGGCTTAATGTAGTTATTGTCTAAACCAGCGCTCATACCGTCGGTTGCTACAGCTTGGCCATCTGCCTTAGTTGTCATAACCCAGTTATGGCCCATAGATTGTTTTGGTAACTGACCGGTATGTTTAAGCGTGACGGTAAACTCATCACAGCTTGCTGGAACAACCACATTTGACGTATTAAATTGCATGGCGTCGTTACTTTCTACGGTAACAGCACAGTCATTTGCAAAAGCGCTTGAGGCGAAGAAAAGAAACGTAGCGCCTCCAAGTAACTTCTTAATCATAGATAATGTCCTTGAATTTAGATGAATTACACCTATCGGTGGAACGAAATGGTTCATCCTTACATACGTATCAGCGTACCACTAGATCACATCAAATGCTAATGGTTATCATTTGTGTTTGTTGGTGCTATGCTCAATGTACTTTCATTCGTGTAACGGCAAGTAAACGTACACAAGGTGATATGCTGCTTGCCGCGCCAATTAAACATCAAGCTAATCAGTTGGCTTTATCGAGGCGCTAGTTAGCTTTATAGCGGTCAGAATGAAACGCAAACCGTTATATTGAGTAAAAAGAGTGATCGAATTGGCTTTGCACGGATAACAATAGATATGAGCAGGTTCAAAGCAGGGGAAGCTTGCTAAGCGCAGTACCTAAGTTTTCAACCATTTTCATCAATACAAGGACACGAGTAATGACAGCGACACGCACAGAACGCGACAGCATGGGAGAGCTTGAAGTACCCAAAAACGCACTATATGGCGCGCAAACGCAACGGGCTATAAACAACTTCCCCGTAAGCGGTCAGCAAATGCCAGAGGCATTCATTCGTGCACTCATCACTGTTAAAAAGGCAGCGGCGCAAGCAAACATGAAACTTGAAGCACTAACCGTTGACCGCGGGCTAGCCATCGTTAACGCGTGTGATGAACTGTTAGCAATGGATGATGTATTAGTACACTTTCCGGTAGATGTGTTTCAAACCGGCTCTGGGACGAGTACTAACATGAATGCGAACGAAGTGATTGCGCAGCTAGCCTCACGTAACGCGAATGAAAAAGTACACCCCAACGATCATGTAAACTATGGACAAAGTTCTAACGACGTAATACCCACCACCATTCATGTAAGTGCGGCAATTGCCCTATCGGGCGAACTCATCCCTGCGGTCGAAAGCTTAATTGAGGTGATTGAAGTCAAAGCAGAGTCTGTGGCGCAATACTGCAAGACAGGGCGTACACATTTAATGGATGCTATGCCTGTTCGTATGGACCAAAGCCTAATGGCGTGGTCGGCACAACTAAAACAGCAGGTAGCAACCCTTCGCTCAGTGCAGCCCGCAATTCAAACCCTAGCCCAAGGGGGGACCGCAGTAGGGACGGGGATAAACGCCCATGCCGACTTTGCCCCAGCGTTTTCTGAAACGTTAAAAGAACTTACTGATATTCCGTTTACGCCAGCAGATAATTTTTTTGCACTTATCGGCTCGCAGGATACGGCGGTAACCTTATCTGGTGCGCTGAAAAGCTTAGCGGTGACGTTAATGAAAATCGCGAACGATTTGCGCTGGATGAATTCCGGCCCGCTAGCTGGGCTTGGCGAAATAGCGTTACCGGCATTACAGCCTGGCTCGTCTATTATGCCTGGCAAGGTGAACCCGGTAATTCCCGAAGCCGTGGCGATGGCTTCTGCTCAGGTTATTGGGAATGATGCGGCCATAACCGTGGGCGGCCAGTCTGGTAACTTTGAGCTTAATGTGATGCTGCCAATGATTGCGACCAACTTGCTTTCAAGTTTGTCGCTAATGACCAACAGTGCAAGCCTTATCGGCGAACAGGCGATTAAAGGGTTTACCGTTAACCAGGATAATTTAGAAGAAGCGCTTTATCGAAACCCGGTACTTGTAACCGCCCTAAACCCGGTTATTGGCTACGCTAAAGCTGCGGAAATTGCAAAAACCGCTTATAAGGAAAACAAGCCGGTTATCGATGTGGCCGAGGCGATGACAGATATTCCCAGAGACGAGTTGGTACAACTGTTAGACCCTGAAAAGTTAACCCGGCCTTAAATATAAAACATGCCCCTAAACGCGAAAAAGTGCGACCGAGAGTCGCACTTTTTCGTCTTAACGCCGCCGTAAAAACCTGAGCAACAATGCTAGCCCCCCTTGCCGCGTAAAAACTATTCGCTTGTTGGCATGCTCTTGGCTTAGTCTTTGAAATAAAAGTATGCCAATAACGTGTTAAACACACCGCACAGTTGCTGTATGTACACGCAATTTTTGATACAGTGACACACTGAAAGATTTATACAGCTGCGTTAGACAGCAACAACATATTGCGCTAATAGGTTTTGCTTTAAAGCTTAGTCACAAGCAACACCTTTTCGGGAAGAAAAAATGACAGAAACTTGCTTTCGCATGAAGGGCACTACGCTCACCAGTATTGTGTTAGAAGTATTAGATTTTGAGCCAGATAACTTTGAAGCTCAGTTGTCTCAGAAGGTTGCCAGTGCGCCACAGTTTTTCACGCGTTCCTCACTGATATTGCACCTCATTAAGCCCCTATCGGCCACTGAATTCGAACTACTTGTTGCACTGTGTCGCAGGTTACAGCTACAGCCTATGGCGGTTAAAGGGGAAGTGGCAGAGCTAAAACTAACGATTAATGACTTAGGTCTTGCCGATGTAAGTCAAAGTAAATTCACAGATAGTACGCTTCGTTCACAAAAAACAGCGCAAAGTGCTGAGGTTAAAAGCGAAAGCACAACCAACAGCGATGCGGAGTCTGCTCAATCTCAAAATAATGAGCCGGCCGCACCGGCAAAGGCTGAAGCGATAAGCCCGCCTGCTGTAGCTACGCTAAAGCCTGCCAAGGTGATTAACCGCCCGGTAAGGTCTGGTCAGCAAGTTTATGCAGAAGGAAGCGACTTAGTAGTTACGGCATCCGTGAGTGAAGGGGCCGAACTGCTTGCCGATGGCAACATCCATGTTTACGGGACACTGCGCGGCCGTGCGCTCGCAGGCGTAAAGGGAAATACCGGCGCTCGCGTATTTTGTCAGTCGTTAGATGCAGAACTAATTTCAATTGCAGGGCAATTCATTATGCACGAAACCGTGAAAGGTGAATGCTGGAAGAAACCTGCGCAAGTATTTTTAGAAGAAGAAACGTTACGTATAGAGCCGTTGGCTTAATGCTTTGTACGCACTAATAGGAAAGAATAGATGGCAAAGATTATCGTAGTAACCTCAGGAAAGGGAGGTGTGGGTAAAACCACATCAAGTGCAGCAATTAGTACAGGGCTTGCATTAGCAGGGCACAAAACCGTGGTGATCGACTTCGATGTGGGTTTGCGAAACCTCGATCTGATCATGGGCTGTGAGCGTCGTGTTGTTTACGATTTTGTGAATGTTATTAATAAAGAAGCGTCGCTTAAGCAGGCCCTTATTAAAGACAAGCGCACAGAAAACTTGTTTATTCTACCGGCTTCTCAAACCCGTGATAAAGATGCCCTAACCGTTGATGGTGTTCAGGCCGTACTCGACGAACTTAAAAAAGACTTCGAGTTTATTATCTGCGATTCTCCAGCAGGTATTGAGCAGGGCGCACAAATGGCATTGTACTTTGCTGACGAGGCCATTGTGGTTACAAACCCTGAGGTATCATCAGTGCGCGATTCAGACAGAATCCTGGGTATTTTACAAAGCAAGTCAATGCGTGCTGAAAAAGGCGAGCCGGTAAAAGAGCACCTTCTTTTGACCCGCTACAACCCGTCTCGGGTAGAAAGCGCCGAAATGCTGAGCGTTGCTGATGTTGAAGAAATACTCGCTATCCCACTATTAGGTGTTATTCCAGAGTCAGAATCAGTGCTAAAAGCATCGAACCAAGGGCAACCGGTTATTCTTGACGAAGAGGCTAACGCAGGACAAGCTTATGCTGACGCCGTTAAACGTCTGCTAGGCGAAACTGTTCCACATCGTTTCCTTGATGCAGAGAAAAAAGGGTTCTTTAAGCGTCTGCTAGGAGGGAAGTAATGGGCATTTTTGACTTACTCAAAAAGAAGCAAAAACCGAGCACTGCGGCGGTTGCCAAGGAGCGGTTACAAATTATTGTGGCCCATGAACGTAAGAAGCGCACCGAGCCTGACTATTTGCCCATGATGCAGCAAGAGATTATTCAGGTTATCCGTAAATACGTCACTATTGCCGATGACCAGGTGTCGGTGCAGCTAGACAATAACGACGAGTGCAGCGTACTAGAATTGAACGTTACATTACCTGACAGCAACAGCTGAAGGTATTACAAAGTCACGAATCAATTGCTTGGCAAGCTAGGCGGTGAAAGTGAGTAAAAACTAATCACTTCGCCTAGCTTGCGCAATGAGTGCTTCGTCGACATCAAGCTGCTTTGAAGCCTGGGCTATAAGGTTTTCATCAAGAGGCGGAGGCGCAACCTCAACACCTTCGCTTAGCGCGTTGACGATAGTTTCAAGTACGTCTATACGCGCCTGCCATTTGTATTCCCCATTAATAATATGCCAAGGCGCATAAGACGTGTGGGTGTGTTTAAACATTTCATTTGCGGCGGCAATATATTCGTTTCGCATTCGACGATTGTGTAAGTCCTCTTCAGTTAACTTCCAGCGTTTGAATGGGTTATGTAACCTCTCTTCAAAACGTTCCCTTTGTTCTTTAGATGATATATGCATAAACAGTTTTACAATGCGTACGCCGTTATCACTCAGCGTTTGCTCAAATTCGTTAATTTCGCGGTAGCTGCGCTGCCAAATAGGGCGTTCAATAAGGCTGTTCACTCGTTCCACAAGCACTCGACCATAATGGGAGCGGTCAAATATATGAAGTGAACCAGGGGGCGGGATGTGTTTCCAAAAACGATATAAAAAGTGTTTTTCCTGATCTGATTGGGCAGGCTTAGCCACTGGGAAAACAGAAACACCTCTAGGATCTAGTTTTTCTGTAAGCCGCCTTATGGCACCACCTTTACCCGAGGCATCCCACCCCTCAAAGACAATAAGCGCTCGTTTCTTTTGATGATAATAGGACTGCTGCACGTGGAATAACGCTTCCTGATAGCTTGCAAGTGCGTTTTTGTATTCATCCTTACTTTTAAAACGAGAACTTCCAAAATCGTCAAAAAGACTTGGGGTAGTTGGTTTTTTAGCGCCATCTATCATAATAAATCTCTTACTATTCAATGAGTAATATCATTCTATAAGTGTTTTTATTAATTTTTCGCGACCAGCCGTGCAGAAATAAAAAGAACGTCTACACTTACCTGTCAATTTAAGCTATCAGGATTAGAACATGCAGTTCAATGTTTACCCGTTCTTTCTTTTATTCCTTATGCTCTTCTCCTTTCCTTCTCTTGCATCGCTTTGGAGCGAAAATGAACTTCATATTCAGCAAGGCAAGTTAAACCAGCCTTTCGCCGACGTGTCGGGCACCACATCAGACACAACGATAGTCACGTTTCAGCACGCCAGTGGTTGGGAGTACGGCCAACATTTTTTCTTCGTAGACTATGCCAGTACCGAGGACGACGACTCTCTCTACGCTGAGTGGTATCCAAGCCTGAGTACCCACGCCCTTTTTGACAGTACCTACGGCGGGGTATTGAAAGATATTAGTGTTGTTATGGGCGTGAATATGGCTCCCGAGTCAGATGTACTTAAGTATTTACCAGGTGTTCAGCTACATTTAGATGTAGACGGCTTCCAATTTTTAAACCTTCTGATTGCTGGGTACATAGACGACAGCGAAGGCATTAGCGCAGGCGGCGCACCAAAAGAAGGTGACAGCTGGATGCTAGATCTTGCTTGGCGATATCCATTAGCGATTAAATCTCAACACTTCTACATCGAAGGTCACGTTGAGTATATCGATTAGCGTTCTTCTGAAATACCGGGCGTCACTGTCGAATCGTGGGTATTGGCACAAGCACAAGTACGCTGGGATGCAGGAAATGCGTTTTTTGACGTTAAAGACAGGTTGTTTCTTGGTATTGAATATCAATACTGGAACAACAAACTGGGTACGCAAGAAAAGGACAACACCGTACAAGCGTTAGCAGTTTGGCGGTTTTAAACAGATACTTTCCGTTTTACCCTCTAACCATGAGAGATGGGTTAGCATACGGTTGAATCGTTAAGTTTCGCCCCAATAATTGCTAACTATCCGCAAGTATTAGATAATTGCGGCCAAGCACAAAGTGCAATCGCACTAGGTTAATGTAGAGGTGGGTATGTCTGTAGAAACGGCGTTGCCAATAGAGTTTTCCGACGCTGCCGCAGCGAAAGTGAAAACCCTTGTTTCAGAAGAAGAAAATCCTGATTTGAAATTACGTGTATACGTAACAGGTGGTGGTTGTTCGGGCTTTCAATACGGCTTCACGTTCGATGAGAAAGTAAATGAAGGCGATATGACCATTGAAAAAGACAGCGTGACCTTGGTGGTTGACCCTATGAGCTTACAATATCTTGTAGGTGGTGTAGTGGATTATGTGGATGGGCTGGAAGGTTCTCGATTCCTAGTACAGAACCCAAATGCCACTACAACCTGTGGCTGTGGCGCAAGCTTCAGCGTTTAGCGCTATTGAGTTGTACTCGCGAAGACTTAGATAGGTATACATCGCAACATTCTGTATGCCTATCGGTTGTCGCACTTTTCGTCTTTCCTTTGTTTACTTTTCGTGGCTACACTTGATTCATCAACGATAACTGTTTAGGACAGCGTTTATGAAACTGTATGGCTCTACCACCTCTCCTTATGTTCGCCGTATTCGTATTGTGTTGGCGTCTACGGAGCATGCGTTTTTAAACCTTCAAATATTCTCAGGTGAAGATCGCGAACTACTCGCCTCTCGTAACCCAACGCTTAAAGTTCCGTGCCTCGAAGATGACGGCCAAATGATTTTTGACTCTCGTATTATTTATAACTACCTCGCTGACAAGCTGGATCACGAAGGCTTGAGTTGGGAAGAAGAGAACCAGTTGACCTTAATCGATGCGGCTAACGATTCATTTGTACAGCTGATGTTACTCAAGCGTTCTGATTTCGACATTAGCCAAGATAAGATGTACTTCAGACTTCAAAACGAGCGCATTGAAGCAGTGCTTAGCGCATTATCCGAACAACTGGATGCAGGTGGCTTCAGCGGCTGGACATACCCAGAGATTTGCTTGTACACCATGATTGATTGGGTGCTCTTTAGAGAACTACACGACATGAAGGATTACCCTCAACTGCTGGAGTTTCATGAACAGCATCACAACCGTATTGAAGTTACCGCCACAGACCCTCGAAGCTAGGTTTTCCTCTAGTACCCACGGGAAAAGTCAAATTGGTATTTAAGTGGTTGGCCTTCAAGGTAGCGCTTGGCATTGTCTAGAAACACGTCTGCCACGTCACTTGGCTGAGACTCAGCGGCGGTATGGGCGGTAATGGTGATGTTAGGGTGGTGCCAGAAGGGGTGTGTTGTATCTAACGGCTCTTCGCGAAATACATCGAGCACAGCATGGGCAAAGGCGCCGCTATTAAGCGCATTAAGCAGCGCCTCATCATCAACTGCGCTGCCCCGTCCTGCGTTAATGAAAACACTATGGCTTTTCAGTGCGCTAAAAAAGTCATTAGACAGTAAATTATGGGTGCTAGGTGTATCTGGCATTAAATTCACTACGTGATCGCATGCACTTGCAAACGCTGTGATAGTGTCTGGTGTGTACACCTTTTCTACCCCTTTTATATTGTCGCCACTTCTCGTTAAGCCTACAACCTTCATACCCAAAGCGTGGGCGACGGGAATAAGTGCTTGGCCTATACTGCCTAACCCCGCAACGCCTAGTGTTTGGCCATGTAGGGGAATGCGTTGCGACGCTTCCCATTTCGGCACACCGGCGCGCTGGTTTTGCTCAAAAGCCTTTGTGTTTCTGGCATGCTGAAGTAAATAGGCAAAAACGTATTCACGCATAAGTTTGCCAAAAATACCTTTTAGCCCAGTTAGGTTGTAGTCTGTTTTAGTGGCGTTGAGAAGCGGGGCGTTACCCGCCCAGGTTGACTGGCACCAGACCAATGTTGAACACTTATCAATGATAGAAGCGGTAAGGTCGGGGTCGGCGAGTAATACGGTCACATTTTCTGCATCGATCGCGTCAGGGCGATGGGTAACGCATTCAAGCTCGATAAGTGGCTGGCCATCCCCGCGTCTGAACGTCTGATTATTAGCCAGTTTGTCGCGAAGTGCTTTAGCAATCTCATGAGCCTCATCGCTTAAAATTGTGAGCTTAATCATCTTTGAACCCCTTACCGTCATTCGCTTATCCTTCCCAAAGTAAACTTTTCTTTCCTATGCATGGACGTAAAATCGTCGCGCTGGTTGTTCTAAAAATGTGATTTAAGTTTTACATTTTTGTAAATAGTGTTGGTGCGCGCTAACGCGTATCTGAAGTCAATTCGCAATGGAATCGCCATGCAGTCAGAAAATAACTATCAAAACACCGTATCAACCGCTGTTGATGTAAAAAATGCTAAAGTGCTTTCGCCTAAGCGTAACACGACTAAAGCTGAAACCACTGAAGGTTTGGTGGAAGAACAGCTTTCTCATTTTGGCATTGATGCCTCAAGCGAGTATGGCAAAGCCCTAGCGAATACGGCCCATCATTTATACGGCGCCCATGCGAGCGTGATGCAGCTGTGGGACATTACCAGCAATACGCTGCAAGGACTCGACAAAGAAGACCGAGTGGCATATTTCAATGCTAAAAAGTTTCTATCTTTTCAAATCGCTAAAATCTTGGATACGTTACAAAACCCATTTCGCGCAACTTACCAAAGTTTATCAAGCGGAAGTGGCTCTCAGGGGCACTATCCTTTATTTGATAACGTGACCGCGCTGTTTTCGGCAACACCTGTGGTAGTTAGAACCGCAACCTATGTGTATGCCTGCACCGAATGGGTAGACGATGCGTTTCAGGGTAAAGAGTTTACCCATCAAATTTACTCGCGTTTATTAAATCCTACCAACATCTCGCTCGCCAATGCGATTGTTGATATGGAAGCTGGCCCTTATGCTGCTGACTATTTGGCGTGGAACTTTAATTCGGGTATGGCTGCAATAGACGCCTGCTTGTCTAATGTATTGAGCCATGGCGATGTACTCATTGTTTCTCGAAACGTTTACGGCGGCGTGTATCAACTGCTTCACGATTATTTCGCTCGACGAAACAGAATGGATATTCAAATAGCATGGTTTGACGGTTACGACACGCAAAGCTTTGCGAAATTTATGCAGCAAACCAAAGCGGAGTATGCTGATCGCCTAGATAATGGCGCTAACATGCATGTTTATTTAGAGTCGCCTTGTAACCCCCATGGTTACGTTTTGGATGTGCCAGGAATCTGTGAGCTAGCCCATGCGCAAAATGCATTAGTCATGTTAGATTCCACGCTGGCAACGCCCGTGCTTCACCAGCCGCTGCAACACAAAAATAAAGCTGCACGGCCTGACTATGTTATTCACAGCTACACCAAGGACTTGTGTGGTAGCGGGGCAACAACGGCGGGGGTTGTAATAGGCGAGGGGCATCGTATGTTTCAGCCTAAAGGAAGTTCAGTCAATGGGGTAGACTGGTCTGAGACCATGTTTTGGGATGTGTACTACATTAAAGGCGCGTTTCTTGATTCTGAAAAAGCATTTGATGTGCTAAATGGCATGAAAACCCTTGAACAGCGCATGATGACCAAAGTCATTAATACCCAGGTTTTTACCTCTTTCCTTAACGCGCATAATCAAATTAGGGTGAACTGCCACGCACTGCCAGAGCATGAAAACGCTGGGCTTCGTGAAAAACAGCATACGCATGGCTGGCCTTGTACGCTGTTCACCGTAGATATGGCCCCCGCAAACTTGCCTCGCGATGTATTCGTAGGTTTCTTCGATGCGTTAGAGCCGGCATTTAGCCATCAGGTAAGCATAGGTCAAAACAATACGATAGTTTTATGTCCTGCACTTACGTCTCACTCTGAGCTAAGTAGCGATGAACAGAAAAAAGCAGGCATAGAGCTTACAACAATGCGTATCGCCATGGGGACTGACAATGTAAAACAGTTAATTGCTCATTTTATGCTAGCCGCAAAGCATTTTATTGAACCGCATGCGCCAGGCTTTTGTGAGAAGTTTATGGCGAACGCTGATATTGACGCATTGTACGTCTCGGTAAGCGAAAGAGTATGTTCACAGCACTTTAGCAGCAAAGCCAGTATGGATTCGCTCATGAAAGGTGCATAAGTGGACGTTTAAGCTCAAGAAAATGCTGTAAGCTGTCGATACCGTTATGAGGATGTTCTCCTTCTCCCGGGCCTTTCCTTACGCGGGCTCGGGATTTTTTTATCTGCATCAAAGCGACATAGGGCTTAGCGCTTTTAGGCCTTTGGTGTACAGTAATAAATAAAATACCCTTAACAGTTAAACGTAACTAAGGCGGCGTTATGCACGAGTTTAAAATTGATGTGACCCTAGATGCATCATTGCCCTTTGTTTTTGCGGCGTTTCATGAGCCTGAATATCTTTCTCAGTGGTTTGCGCCTGGCGATTGCATGGTGACTCAAGTCATGATCGACTTTAAAAGTGGTGGGCGCTACCGCATCAAAATGATGTACCCGAGTGGCATAGAAATGTCGTTGACCGGTGAATACGTGCTTATTTTAGCTAACGAGCAGCTGTCTTTTTCTTGGGCATGGGAAGATAACATGGAAGAGTCTGTTATGACATCCGTGGACGTTCACTTTGAAGAAACGGAAGAAAATCAAGTGCGCTTAGTGCTTTTGCAGCAGGGGTTTATGAATAAAAAAGAATGCGATCAGCACCACTTTGCGTGGATGTCGTGCTTAGAAAAATTGGCTGTGCTATCGAAAAAGAAAAAAACGTTCAGCTAAAACCTATGTGCTATTAGGTATGCGCGCCTTCAAGTAATAAATAGCGTGTTTAAAAGGCAGAGCGCGTTGCTCTGCCTTTTACATTAACGCTCGCTGCCCTTTGGTTAGGTCAACGATGTCATTGCTTCTTTTCCACTCTTCTCTCGGTAAGTCTCGTAGTCGTTGTAGCCTTCCTCGCCACCACCATACCACGTCGACGGGTCGTCAAATGAGGCAAGAGGGTAGTCGTGCTTGAAGCGGGTAGGCAAATCCGGGTTGGTGATCCAAGGTCTACCAAAGGCAATCATGTCCGCATCGCCGTCAGCCAGTCGCTTCTCAGCGTCTTCTTTCGTGTAGCCACAATTACCCATTAACATGCCATCGTACAGCGCTCTGAACTCGGCTAACGTCATGGCTTCACCGCGCTCATGAAAGCCAAATGCTAAGCCGTCCATAACGTGAAGATAGCCCACTTTCAACTTATTTAGTTGTTGTGCGACATAGGTAAAAGTCTCGCGGAAATCATCAGCGCCCATATCATTAAAGGCGCCATTTGGCGATAATCTGACCCCTACGTTTTCCTCTGGCCACACGCCTAACACGGCGTCCATTACCTCAGCTAAAAAGCGGTAGCGATTTTCTAGATTACCGCCATAGCTGTCTTCTCGTTGATTGCTACGGCTATCTAAAAATTGATTGATAAGATAGCCATTCGCAGCGTGAACCTCTACGCCATCGAACCCTGCGGCTTTGGCGTTAATGGCTGCTTTTTTGTAGTCTTCTACGGTGCGTTTAATATCGTCTGACGTCATCGCTTTTGGCACTTCGTAAGGTTTTTTGCCTTTGGGCGTATGTATCTCGTCACCTTCAATTTTTATGGCCGAGGCCGACAAGGGCAAATCTCCGTTGTGAAAATCGCTGTGAGAGGCCCTGCCAGTGTGCCACAGCTGAAGAACAATTTTGCCACCCGCCTCGTGAACGCGATTTACAATAGAACGCCAGCCTTCAACCATGTCGTCGGTATAAATTCCAGGGGTATCAACCCAGCCAATGCCTTCTTCTGAAATGGCGGTTGCCTCTGTGATGATAAGACCTGCATCGGCACGTTGAACGTAGTGATCGCCCATGATTTTATTCGGTATGCGGTCTTCACCCGCACGCCCTCGCGTCATTGGCGCTAATACCATGCGGTTTTGCAATGTGTTGCTGGCCCAATCAAACGAGCTAAAAAGTACTGAATCTGTCATTCACTATCCTTATTTTATGTGTAATACGTTGTCGCAAAGATTCATCTGGTGATAAGACCAATGACCATGTGTGCCCTTATTTCGGTATGCAAAAATGGACAGCTGGCCAAAACAACACCACGATGTAACCATTAAGCGATGTGCAGTAGTAGTGAATACACAATTTGTACGCGGTTGGATTGCTTAAACCGTACTTTATAATAATGACGGTGATTACTTTGATAAGAGCGCTTAATGCGCTCTTATTTTATTGACGGGAAATAATACAGACTATTGTATGAGAAGACCCGCAAGATTTACGTCAAACCTTAGGCCCAATACAATCGCATCATCAAGCTCGCTAACTCTGTCGCGTTCTGCGAACTGATCGGGGTTAATAATATAGTGTACATTTGGCTGAAT
The DNA here is from genome assembly GCF_054968525.1 of Alteromonas sp. G5_S2_22_S1. Classification (NCBI taxonomy): domain Bacteria; kingdom Pseudomonadati; phylum Pseudomonadota; class Gammaproteobacteria; order Alteromonadales; family Alteromonadaceae; genus Alteromonas; species Alteromonas sp. G5_S2_22_S1. The sequence goes on from NZ_JBQKUJ010000010.1 coordinate 15,924, forward strand.
GCGAACGTGTTGGTTTAACTGATAACCGTAGCTCAACTCCAACATTGTTTGACTACTCGGTGGGGTGCCCACACCGCCATTCATCGCTCGCAATATACGTTGGTCTTCTAAGGCTTCATCGGTGTACTGCTGTCGGGTGAAGACGAATCCAATAGTATCGTTAGGTCGAGAAGCAAGCGTGCCGCGCATTACGAAACCCGCTTTAAGATAATAGTCTTCAATCAGTTCCCCCGACGTGCCGGTAAGCACAGCGCCAAATAAGGTTAACCCTTCTTTAGTGGACGGGTTGGGGCGAGTGACGGTTTGCTCGAAGCGAGCAAACACACCGGAGCGACCATTTCGAACGGCGTAGTCATTTCCCGATAAGGCGGCATAATTCCCTTGCTCGTCAAAAACTGGGTCGGTGTAGTCAGCACCGTCATACCAGCCGCCAATTTCGTATCTTCTTGGTAACGCATCGTTATCCCACGTTGTCTGGTAGCCTAGCGTAAAAGGGACAACAACGCCTGTGGCTTCATTCGTAGCCCAGTCAAAACCATGGTCGCCTAAGTCCTGATGGCTTGTGTTATCTTCATAAATACCCGTGTGGAAATACGTGTTTGATGATAGCCAATATTTTGCGTGACCACCCCAGCTAGACACAGGCCACCAAGTAAAGTTACTGGTTCTAAATACAAAAGTAGGGTTTCCGCATGCCGCGTTGGTCTGAAAATACTGACACAGTTCAGATCCTAAGAAACTAATATTAGCTACGGTACGGCCGCCTTCCAGTTCTAAATCGCCATCCAAAAAGGTCGAGGCAATGGTGAACCGAGCGAGGCGGGTGTTTTGACCGCCAAAGATTTCCTGTACCGACGTACTGTTACCAATATAATGTTCTGCTAAATTTTTACCGTGTCGGTTGGTCATCGCAACATGAATTTTTGTATCTTCCCAGTTGAACAGGGTATTTAGATCGAGTTCCCCTCCTACAAAAAGCTGCCCTGCGTATGCACTGCCTCTGCGCTCACCGCCTTCGACGTTAGTTGCCGATTCCCCGGTGTAGCTTGCTTGAAAGTCGAAAGCATCTTGCCACTTGCCTTGGTCGGCCTGGGCTGTGCCAGACACCAAAAGAGTGGTTGATAGTAAAGCTGCACTCAGGTTTTGCTGAAAGCCTCCGGTATTTTTAATTCGCGTAGGTTTTCTCATCATTATTCTCTCTGTCAAAATTGCTCGTTTAACCCAAACTTGTGTTAGTTAGGGAACGCAGACACCAATACGTTTTTGCTAACTCTTTGTTGAAACTAACTAAACTGGAAGTTAGCAAGATTACAACGCATTAACATTTGTGGCTTTTGAGCGAAATTTATCTGACCTTTCGATTTAAATCAACCTTGTTTATTTAAATTATTTACAGATTGTGTTGTTTTTTGGTTAACGGGGTTTTCTGTTTTTGATAACTCTAGTCACCTCGTTGTGCTAAGTTTTATTGAATCTCGAGGTGAGTTATCTGTATGAAATTTATGAATTTATCTTTGAATAATTAAAGGGTGACGAATAAGTCAGAGCTGGATTGTTAAAACCTTTCTACATCAAAAGTATAATTTTAAGCATAATTTCTAATAAGTAAATTAAATTGATTTATTGACAGGCGTGCTGGGCAGTGATTAAATTGCTTAACTAATTATTTACAAGCGAAAGGCCGTTCTTATGAAAAACAACGCCCCTTTGGTTTCCAAAGACACATTGCTCCCTTTTATATTGTTAACGATTTGCTTTGCTGCATGGGGGGTGGCTGCAAATATGACAGATCCTCTGGTGAAGGTGTTTAGTAAGATATTTACTATGTCGTCTTTGCAATCTGCACTTGTTCAATTTGCTTATTATGGTGCTTATTTTTGTTTGGCAATTCCTGCTGCGTTTATCAATAAACGTTTTTCGTATAAAACTGGTGTACTTACCGGTTTAGGTTGCGCAGCGGCCGGTGCCTTTTTGTTTTACCCTGCAAGTCAAACCATGACGTACGGTTTTTTCTTGGCCGCACTTTTTGTACTAGCAGGGGGGCTTTCAATTCTTGAAACGTCTGCAAACCCTTACGTAATGGCGATGGGCAATGAAAAAAGCGCCACTCGCCGCTTAAATTTGGCGCAAGCATTTAATCCGGTAGGCACAAACCTTGGGGTATTTCTGGCTGCCACACTTATTCTGCCCAATCTCAATCAAGCGTCGGCAGAAGAGCGTGCTGCTATGTCGGTAGGTGAACTTAAATCTGTAATAGGTTCAGAGCTTGATGCAGTTATGTTGCCTTATGTTGGTATGGCTTGCGTGCTGGTTGTTGTATGGATTGCGATTGCGCTTACTAAAGCGCCAATTCAAGAGTCGGTAGAGGCTCGCGCGGAAGACGTGAACTTAGGGGCATCCCTGAAGCGCTTAGTTGCTAATAAGCATTACCGCTTTGGTGTCCTTGCTCAGTTTTTCAATGTTGGCGCACAGACTTGTGTATGGACGTTTACCATTCAGTATGCAATGGAAGCGACTGGCGGCAATGAAGTTAGCGGCGGTGAGATTTTACAATACAGCATGATTGTATTTCTTATTTCGCGCTTTGTGATGACGTGGCTAATGCAGTATCTCTATCCAGCAAGACTACTGATGATCATGTCGCTAGTTGCAATGGCATTGTGTATTTTCATGACCCAGTCACCTAACTTGGCAGGGGTAATTGCACTTGTTTCAATTTCTGCTTGTTTATCTCTGATGTTTCCTACCATCTACGGTATTGCTCTTGAAGGCTTAGGCGAAGACACTAAGCTAGGAGCGGCGGGATTGGTCATGGCTATCTTAGGAGGGGCAATTATGCCGCTTTTCCAAGCAGCCATTATTGATAGCGCTGGTATTGTCATCTCTTATGTTGTTCCCGCTATTTGCTTTCTTCTTGTAGGCAGTTACGGCTTCTTCGACATGCGTGCTAAGAAGGTGAGCGCTAAACCGCAGGCCGATGTAAAGCTTCAAGCGGTAAAAGATATGGAGATGGGGATCGCTAAGTAATTACTGAGATGTACGACGATAGGGCCAATGGATAACCATTGGCCCTTTTTTTATGTCTTTTTATACATGGCCCCCAACACTGACGGTTTCGATGCGCCAGTGACTTCAGGGACATTACCCGGTATATCATGTATATAAGCGTGTGCGAGCCAAGCAAACGCTGCCCCCTCTACATGTTGAGGGTGAATGCCTAGGGTAAAGCTGTCTGAAACGCGGTAGTGACTTAATGTATCTTCAAGGTATTTCACTAACGATTTATTGAATGCACCGCCGCCACAAATAATAACTTCGCTGACATCGCCATCGGCGTTTTTCGCGGGTAAGTGTCGCTTAACTTCAGTAGCAATAGTCTCGCCTGTTAAAACGAGCAAGGTAGCCTGAACGTCTTGCGGGGCTAAGTTAAGGTCTGTTTCTTCACTTTTTAAATGGGCACTAGAAGGGAAGTAGTCAGCAAGCGTATTGCTAAGCCAATCAATATTAAAATACTCCCTTCCAGTACTTTTGGGGGCGGGCAAACTGAAATATTTGTCGAGTAAAAGTTGCTGAAGCAACCCATTATGCGGGTTGCCAGATGCAGCCCAAGCCCCGTCTTTATCGAAAGGTTTATTACAGTGAAGGCTAATCCACTGGTCCATTAACGTGTTGCCAGGGCCTGTATCGAAACCCTTAGGGGGGGCGTTATCACGCTCTGGTGCTAGCAAAGAGATATTCGCTATGCCCCCAATATTGACCAGTGCACGATGGCTGTGATTAGAAGCAAATACCGTATTGTGGAACGCTGGAACCAAGGGGGCACCTTGCCCCCCTAGTGCGATATCTTTACGCCTAAAGTCGGCGATAACATCTATGCCCGTAAGCACGGCAATCGTATTAGGGTCGCCAAGTTGACAGGTAAAGCCGCGAATCGATGAACTTGAAAACTGTGCAGACAACACATCTGAATTAGGGTGGTGACGTACTGTCTGTCCATGCGACCCTATAGCGGTAATGTCTGATGCTGTGAGGCTGCTTTTTTCCAATAGCTCTAGAGTAACTTGCGCAAAGACTTCCGCTACCAGTCGGTCGGCAATACTAAACGTATTAAGCTCGTCAGGGCCTTCACTGCAAAGCACGTTTAGTGCTGAGAGCAATTCTGTCGGGTAGGGAATTGAATGGGCGGCGAGAGTGTTACAAGAGGTATGCGTAATATCGCATAGGACGGCGTCAACGCCGTCCATGCTAGTGCCTGACATTAGGCCGATATATTTTGCCATCGTGCCGCTATTTCATCGCAAGCATAATACGTTTGTTGTTATTAAGTTGCTGCTGGCGCAGTTTAGCTATTTCCATAAATCTTTCTCGCTCTTCCTTTGCTATCGGTAATGCTTTTGGTAGTTCTACTGTACGAGGGTTTCTATGCACACCATCTACTAAGAATTCATAGTGCAAGTGAGCACCGGTTACCATACCCGAACTACCGAGATAGCCTACCGTTTGACCCTGCTTAACGACATCGCCCACTTTAACAGCACGCTTCTTAAAGTGTAGGTACTTGGTGGTGTATTTTTCACCATGCTGGATGAAAACGTGATGTCCGTTATATTTATCATAGCCTGCTTTGATAACTTTACCATCCCCTGCCGCCATTATAGGGGTGCCAACGGCAGCCACATAGTCTGTGCCTCGGTGGGCTTTCCAACGCTTTTGTACCGGATGGAAACGGGCTTTAGTAAAGTTAGAGCTTACGTATCTGAAGTTAACCGGCGCGCGCAAGAAGCTCTTACGCATACTGCGTCCTTCAGGCGTGTAATATGTGCCATCTTCGTGAAGAATGGCGCTAAAATGTTCGCCTTGGTTAGTGAATTCCGCTGCAACAATATCGCCGTAACCAACAAATTCGCCATCGATATATTGTTCTTCAAACACGACATTGAAGGTGTCGCCAGAGCGAATTTCCATTGCAAAGTCGATATCCCAGCCAAAAATACCTGCCAAATTCATGATTTGGTTGCTGGTTAACCCGGCATCGCGGGCTGCATTCCAAAAGCTTGAGTGAATTTCACCTTGGGCGAAGTTATAGCGAATATCGACGGCCCGTTTTTCAACTTCAGCCACTAAGCTACTGTTTTCTTCTGACGTGTCAGGGCGAACAAATAAGGTTTCTGTTGACGATAACTTGTATTTAAGCTCGCCAAAACTGCCGTCGTTATTCGCTTTAAACGATAGCTCATCGCCCGGTAGCAAGGTCACTAAGGTTTTACTTAGCTCGCCAGCTCGCGTTACATTGTAAACGTCGCGAGAGGTAAAACCCGCCCGTTTAAAAAGCTTAGCTAAAGTGTCGCCACTACGAACCTTATAGGTTTGCCACGTAGACTCTTCTTCACCGGAAAATACGTCTGTTGAAGGCGTAATGTGAAGATCTACAGGGTAACGAACCCCCGCGTCTAGAATATGTGCCTCTTGATGACGGCTAGCCTCGACGGGCTCCGACGGCAAAAGGATAAGCCCACCAAGAAACAAGCTTGCGATAGCAATGCCTGTTCTATGTTGCTTAGGTAAATTTTTATATAAATGTAGCGCTTTTGAAGCGTCTAATTTCTTTCTCATACTACAGCCCACCTGAGAAATGTTATGTGCACAGCACTATTTCACATACGTTGCTTAAAAATGCAACTTTTCTCATTATTTTGTTAGCGCAAATTGTTACACCCAATAGCTCTTAAACACGCGATTATATTATGCGTTATCTAAATATTGGTGAGTGTGAGGGGGAGGGCAGGAGCAAATCCTCCACCGCAGGGAAGCGGTGGCGGAGCGTCCGTGGATGGGTTTACCGCGCATTTGCGAAAGCCCTCCCCCTCACATTCAGTCCAACGTTATTCAATACGCTAATTTTGCGTTCAAAGCTGTTGGGTTTAACAACATGACTGTTTGTAATCCGTTTTTTGACGCGCAAACCTTTTAATGGTTCCGTTGTACGCGTAAAATGCCCGCCAATATTGAATGTAGTGTTATCAAAGAGTGTGATTAACAAATGAAAGATTGGCAAACAGCGCTAGCTGAGATTAAACGGGGCGTCGATGAAATACTCCCCGAAGAGGATTTAATTGAAAAACTAAAATCCGGCAAAACCCTAACCATTAAAGCGGGTTTTGATCCAACTGCGCCTGATCTGCATCTTGGTCACACTGTGTTGATCAACAAGTTGCGTACATTCCAGCAATTAGGCCACAAGGTTGTTTTTCTTATTGGTGATTTTACTGGCCTTATTGGCGATCCTACAGGTAAAAATGTCACACGCAAGCCTTTAAGTAAAGAACAGGTATTAGAAAACGCGAAAACGTATCAAGAACAAGTGTTCAAGATCCTTGATGAAGAGAAAACGGAAATTCGTTTTAATTCTGAATGGATGGACGGACTTGGTGCAGCAGGCATGATCAAACTTGCGGCAAGCCAAACCGTGGCCCGAATGCTAGAGCGTGATGACTTTAAAAAGCGTTACAACAACGGCCAGCCTATCGCTATTCACGAGTTCTTGTACCCGCTGGTGCAAGGTTGGGACTCTGTGGCTCTTGAGTCAGATGTTGAATTAGGCGGTACCGATCAGCGCTTTAACCTACTTATGGGTCGTGAGCTTCAAAAAGAGCAGGGCCAAAAGCAGCAGTCTATTGTCATGGTTCCGTTGCTTGAAGGTTTAGATGGCGTTCAAAAGATGTCAAAGTCGTTGAACAACTACATTGGTATTACAGATACGCCTAATGAGATGTTCGGTAAGGTGATGTCTATTTCTGATGATTTGATGTGGCGCTACTACGACCTGGTTAGCTTCCGTCCTCTTGAGGAAATTGCAGAGCTTAAAGCGCGCGTTGAAGGCGGTGAAAACCCGCGTGATATTAAAATCATGTTGGCAAAAGAAATCATTGCCCGTTTCCACGACGATGCAGCCGCTGAAGGCGCACACCAAGACTTTATTCAACGCTTCCAGAAAAATGCCATCCCTGATGACATGCCCGAGCTTGAAATAGCACTAAGCGACGAAGGCATCGCTATCGGCAATTTATTAAAAGAAGCGAAACTTGTTGGTTCAACGTCAGATGCCATGCGCATGATTAAACAAGGCGCAGTTAAAATAAATGGCGATAAGGTGGAAGACACCCGTTTAGTGATTACCGAAAAAGGTGAAAACGTGTATCAGGTAGGTAAACGCAAGTTTGCCCGTATCACGCTAGCTTAAAGCCTCACTAAACTAGTATTTGAAAGCCCGCTTATTTAAGCGGGCTTTTTTTTACCTATAATTCCAACATAGGAACGAAGCCGCCATAAATAAGGCGCTTACCGTCGAATGGCATGGGTTTTTCGCTTTCCTGCATACAATGGTGAATACGGCAGACTTACCGTAATAATTCACTAAGACTAACGCTCTGCAATTTTTGCCCATTGATATAAGCCGTGCAGCGCTAGTCTTCTTGCCTTGGGAAACGGGTATGTTTTAAGTGGTGATTGATAAATAGGAAGAGATAAATCAACGTCGCTTGTACCCATCATTCGTTGAGCTAGGCGTTGCCCGGCAAAAGCGGCAAAGGAAACCCCTGAACCACAATATCCCATAGCATAACCGATAGAATAAGCAGAGCGCTTTGCGTTATTACTGCTCGCTTCACTGTTTACGAAAATACGTGGCATGCTATCTAGCGACACGCTCACCCAACCACTCCAGAAATAGTCCATGGCGATACCTTTAAGTGCTGGAAAGCTTTTTACCATGGCGTCGTAAAGGCGCTTTTTCTCTGTCGCGTTATCTGCATCTTTGCCTTTTACTGCCCCACGGCCGCCAAACAACAATCGACCGTCTGGCAACACCCGGTAGTAGTATTTCATCATCCGCGTATCCATAAAACTCATGGGTGTGGTTAACCCGGTTGAAGCGCGTTGTTCATCATTTAAAGGAGCGGTAACAAAGATACTCGACTGTACGGGGAACTGCTTATTGTCTACGCTTTCATGAAAGCGTTTAGGTGTATAGGCGTTTGTTGCAATAAGTATATGCTTAGCTGATACTGAACCGCTTGGCGTGGTGACAAGGTACCCTGTTTTTTGCTTTTCAATGCGAATGGCAGGCGAGTCGTAGAAAAGCGTGGCACCAAGTTCTTTAGCGACTCTTGCATATTCGCTCGCCAGTTTTAAAGGGTGTAAACATGCGCCTTCAAGCTCAACGCCACCGTAAGCCCCTTCTATACCAAAGCGCGCGCTTAGGTCTTTTGGAGTGAGGGTAGTGCTTGGTACATTGAAGTTTGATGCAAGATGTTTAGCACTGGCGCATAGTTGCTCGGCTTGCTTGACGTTATGGGCCAATTTTAAATAAGGCCCTTCTACTAAATCGACCTGCATATTAAAGTCTGTAATACGCTGATTGAGCAAGCTCACCGCCTCATCGAACTCTCCCTGCATACCCTTAGCAACCGCATATCCCCATTTATTTTCAATGGCGCTCAAAGACAGTCGGCCGCTTCCAGAAAGGATAAAACCGCCATTGCGGCCTGCACAGCCGAACCCGAGAGAATTTGCATCAAGTAGCGTAACGTCCTGCTTAGCTTGAGCTAGCGTGATTGCAGCAGACAGCCCGGTGTAGCCGCCACCTATGACCAAATAATCAGTACTTATTTTTTTGTGTAGGGGAGGCTGCGCCATAGGCTGATGTGTGGCGTGCCAGTAGCTTGGTGCTGCCGGAAGCGATGATGAAACACCACGGGAAATAAGCGGGTCGTAGGTCATAAAGAGGGCTTAATACAAAACAGCGTTTAGAATGAAAGGAGCATCTCTGCGCCTTCACACTCACAATATCCTGAACAAACCGGGCAGTCATAGCCTTCGTGAATAGACGCATAGCGCCATTTATTGGCGTGTTTTTTAATTAACTGCCCGCCATTTTTTGTGAAATATTTGAACGCACTGTTGTTGGGGCTCGCCAGCCAGATATGGGCTAACCCGGCGTCTGCGCCTTGTGCTTTAGCGCATGAAATAGACTTGCGCAGCAATTCGCTGCCAATGCCCTCACCTTGCATGGCAGGGTCTACGGTATTGCACTTAAAATAACATACGTGCTCTATCATATCGGGCCATAGCGACGGCGTGCACCACTTATCAAACTGCCACTGGGTATGGGCAAAGGTTAAGGCGAAAGCCAACAACTTTACCTCGGTTAAGTGCTACCCAACTAGCGTTTATATCACCGACAAAGCTTTTCGCGTAATAGTCGGCCAACAGTGCTTGTGTGAGATAATTATCGCCTTGCACCTTATTTCCAAGAGAAATTACGCCAGAAAAATGTTCAGGAGCGAGGGGGGCATAGCTTATATCAAAGCGTGCCATGACCGATTGATGCGTATCAGTATGCGTCATAACTTGCCTATTGTTTCTCGATACTAGGGCTGTGTTTAATGCCATCTAAGTGAACATCTAACGCTTCTACTGAGATGAGTATTTCTCTCACCGACATCCATAAAGAGTAGAGTAGAGAGACTAAACTTGCCGCGAACACCCAATTACCGACTTGCTGATAAGTAAGGTAAATGGCCAGCATAGAAACGACACATAGAAAAAAGCTGCCAACCCCCGCAATTTGCATGCGCTTTATAAGCTGTATGCGCAAACGCAGGTTTTTGATTTGTGCCTGGGTATTGTCGTCGCGCTCTTCTTTAGAAAAGTTTCTGATAATCGTCGCCAACGTTAAAAAACGATTTGTGTAAGCTAAGAGCAGTAAAGAAATAGCAGGGAATAACATGGCTGGTGTGGCGATATCTATTTTCATAAGAGGTTCGTACAAGCGTCAGTTTTATTAAGTGTATCATACGCTTTTATTATCACACAGGGTGTGGTGTACAGCGTAATACGTAAGAAAAATAAGGGGGGTGTAAGAATACAGAAGGAGGGGGTAACCTATCGGCACTAAACAAATACTAAGCACTTACATTCTATCTACCGTCATTCCTGCCGCGCTCCAGCCCAACATGTCACCCTCTAGATGCATGACTTCTGAAAAGTCTAAATCTTCGAGAACCTTCATTGCTAGCTTGGCTCTTCGACCTGAACGACAATAGATAATTATAGGCTTATCTTTATGGCCTTCTAACTCACTCAAATAGTCATTAATGTTCTCGTGAGGCATGTTTACCGCGCCGGGTATATGACCATCTGCAAACTCTTTTGGGGAACGCACGTCAATGAGCAGCCAGTCGTTGTTAGCAACCCGTTCAATTAGATAAGGTGATGCGGCAACCGATGCCTGAGATTGCGAAGTTGCTTTTGCCGTACATTGAAGCGACACGAAAAGTGCAATACCGACCACAACAAGAAAAACCGCAACAACAATCCGCATGAAAAGAAACTCTTACCGTAATAATGAAATATTAGAGCCATTGAACCTTTAAACATTCGCTTTGTACAATGGGCGCATAGCACCCCGAATGCTTTTGCAACATAGCGTGCTTTTGGGAGCACAGGCTGCCATTACCTAGACTTAAGTATAACGCGCGAGAACGTCAATTTATACCTTCACAAAGCAGTTTTAGTTCATTTATTAATCGCAGTGAAAATCGACTGGTAATATCAGGGTTTACTACAATTAAAGGTGCGTTTAAAAAGCTGCGGTGATCTGCCCAAAAGCCTTCAAGGTCTGCTCGTGCACTTTTAGATGCGGCTACCAGTGCCTGAGGTTGTCGGGTAAGCACGTCCTTTAATGCGACCTGTGGGTAGTCGACAGGGCTGTCATAAAAAAGGGTTTGCGCGCCGCACACATGTAGTAACTTATTTGCCCATGCGTCTGGACCAACGGTCATCAGTGGCGTAGTCCAAGAATAATAAAAAACAGGTGTTAATGTTGTTTTTGCATACTCGTGATTTAGCGCAGTGAGCTTTTGTATAAAATTATCGGCAAGGGTCGACGCTTTTTTCTGACTGTTGGTGATAGCGCCAAGCTTCTTAATTTCGCTAGCGATGTCTGCGATATTTTCAACCTTACTCTTAAATACTTTAAGGCCCATGGAAGAAAGTTTGTGAATATCCTGCGGTTTATTCCCTCCATCCCAAGCAAGAATTAAGTCGGGTTTAAGTGCGACTATGCGTGCTATGTCAGCGCCTTGGAAGTCAGCGACTCGCTGTATGGTTTTAGCCTGTTCGGGGTAGTCACTGTAATCGCTTACGCCAACCAAATTATCACCCAAACCTAAACTAAAGGCCCATTCAGTTAGGTGGGGAGCTAAACTTACAATTCTCAAAGGTTGCTGGGGGGCCTGTTCAGTGACTTCCTGCGCCGTCGCGGTTGAATGTGCAGCGTGCGTCATTATTGAAGTAAGCGACAATGTGAGAGCTAATAAGGCAAGTGCCAGCGCTTTTTTAAGACAAAAACTACAAATGCGGCATGGCAAAGCGCTCTTGCCTCGTTTCATTGTGATGTATTGATAGCGCATTATTATGGCTCTCTAAGTGTAAATACAGATCGCATGCTGTTTTGCCTTAAACAGTAGTTAATAAATAAAGCAACGTTAAACAAGCGCCAGCCCCAACATGGCTAAAGATGCGAAAGCGGATGTCGCTATCATGGCATAGGTAATCGTGCTCTTTGCAGCTAACATATGGGAGTACTTCACGTCGTTAACGCCTCCTACGCGCGTGTATCGGTACTTTTTGTTTGCATACATTGCAGGGCCCCCAAGTTTCACGTTAAGAACTCCGCCCATAAGCGCAAGTAACAGCGACGTTTTATCTTTAACCGGCGAATGCTTGATTGCACGAAAGCCTTTTAAAGGGTGACTTACCAGCAGTGTAATAAATCCGCCGATCACCGCCGGAGGTACCACCAGTATTGAAATGAGTTTGCGCACGGGTTGGGCAAAGAAAACCATGTTGGGAGTTCGGTAATGCCATTGCCAAGACGTAAGAAGAAGTAAGCGGTATATCAGCGCGCCTATTGGCCCGGTAACGACAAAATAAAAAATAACACCGCAATAAAGGTAAAGAAACTTCAGCCATAACGACTCTATAGCGGCTTTGGCGATACCTATATCCGTAAGCGAATGGCATTGTCGGGCGGTGATGGTTTGCACCATTTCTCGGGCAAGTGACTTTTTGTTTCTACCTACGCTAGCCAGTACCTTTTTGTACTGCTGACGCTGGTACCCAAAATCGAGTAGCGCCACAAGAATGAGCGCTTCAAAAAAAACGGGGTATTGAGCCATATATACCAAGATGGCTAAACAAATAACCAGTGGGGCTAACAATACCAACGGAGCCAGTGAGCCAGAAATATAGTGCTGGCCAGGCCCGTACTCGCGAGAAGGGACGACTTTGCGCCCCATTTGCTGAACAAGGTATCGCATAAGTGTTAGAGGGTGAGTGCTTTGAGGCCAGCGCCACAAAGCGTCGACAGCGATAGCCAACCAAAGTACGAGTAGCGACTGCAAACGCGGGTCGCTAAATAGGCTTGTCATCTTACTTAGCGAGGGCCTTTATCATTGCCATTACAAGCTGTGCTGAATGCTTAGCGGCAGTCTCTAAATACTCTTTAAAGCTTACAGATGACGTTTTTCCTGCGATATCCGACAGCGAGCGAATAACAAGGAACGGCGTGTCGAGCATGTGACAAGTTTGACCTATTGCTGCGCCTTCCATTTCTACCGCTTTCATATCGGGGAAGTTTTCACGTAGTTCTGCCACTGCTTCATCGCTACCGATAAACGCATCGCCGGTACAAATTAAACCCGTTGTAGATTGCAGCGAGACAATGCTTGCAGCCGCGGTACGCGCGGTTTCCATTAAGTGAGTATCACAGCGGAAATCCTCTGGCATGCCAGCACACTGCCCTAATTTGTAACCGAAATGGGTAAGGTCTGCATCGTGGTGAATAACGTGACTTGCTATCACTAAATCACCAATGTTTAAATTCTTGTCGAAGCCACCTGCGGATCCGGTGTTAACGACTGCATCTGGCGCAAATTGCTCAATAAGTACGGTAGTCGCGATAGCCGCAGCAACTTTACCAATACCGCATTTTACTAACACCACTTCCATATCGTTTAGTGTGCCTTCATAAAACGTAAGGTGCTTCCACTTTGTTTCTTTCACATTCCAAAGAGACGCTTTAAGTAGCGCTACTTCTTCGTCCATTGCACCTAAAATACCAATTTTTTTCATAACTCTACCGACGGTGTTGTGGGTTTCTTTGCGTGAACACGCATGTGTTTGACGTAATTGTATAAGGAAATATGAAAAACTGACAGAAAAATGCCTTTGTTGCTGCTACAGAGAGTAAGAAAATAGCAAAGCAACAAAGGCTAGGGGAAGTGGGGACGAGTACTTTATGCCGCAGCAGGTCTACTCGAGCGCACGGGGCGAGTAGGGCGCTTAGGCGGCTCTGGGTTATGAGTAGGAAGCTGCGCCATTTTATTTTGTAAACGGCGATAAGGAATCAGTTTGTTTTCCAAGCACTCGCGAATATCATCAACGGTATAACCAGATTTCACTTTTATTCTTGCGTGAGGAAGACCAGCCGCATCGAGCGCGCCGGTTACAAACCAGTCCTTTTGGGTTTTGTAGCCGTCTTTACCTTGGCTATGAACAAGATCAATAGCCATGACGGGGCTCATATCGTGCTTGTTTACTAATACAAAGTCGAGATGTCGGCTTGACGCTCTGCTAAGGGCTTGGCTCGCCGTTTTCTTGCTGGCCGACGGTCGAACCGACACTAAGTCGTTAAGACGTACGCGGCATACTATCCGAAACTCTTTTCCCATAGCCTGTTCAATCAGGTTTAAAAAGGTGTTTTCTACTGGTGTAAATAGCTGTGGCTTCCGCCTAAATGGAAATGCGACACCACCGTCTGACAACTTTATGGCACCTAGCGCAACGACTATAAGTAACATCATTAGAATAATTGCCAATTCCATCGTAACCCTCGCAAAAATCAATAGTTAAAGCCCATGACAGGCAAAGCAACGTGAAGCGCACTAGCTTATGTATCAGTAATTAGCGTACTTCTTGCAACTTCGCAGGTGTCAGAAAAATGACACCTGACGTAGTCATGGTGTTGTTATTGATGAAATTGCAAAGCAGATGCCAACATGAGCAATCTATATCGGTATTTTAAAAAGTCGCAAGTTACTTTGATTTTGATGTGACTAGGATATCCACTTGAGAGCCTGTTTTATCTGGGCTAACAATGACTCTAATGGCTTTATCGCTAGAAGAAAGTAAGGTACGGCCGTTTACTGGAGAATGAGCCTTAAGGGCCGGGTGCGCTGTTTGATAAAGGTTTACCAGAGCACCAGGCTCAGCGGGGGAGTGATACACCATCACCGCCGTCATGCTTTCGTCAAACGACTGGCATTGACGAGCATCACTGGCAATTTTCACCTGTTGAAATTGGGCAGGACAAGAGACAGTATTAGGTTTAGACACTGATGTCGGCAAACTTTGTACTTTAGCAGGCGCGTTCACCGAGGATGCTTCTACCGAAATGGTATCGGCAAAACACACATTACTCACCGCACAGTTCAATGCAAAACAAAGAGTGAGTGTTTTTATGTCGACGTTCTTCATGGGCCGGCTCTATCAATTACGTAATGATATTTTGTTGTTCGTACGATAGTAGAGCCGTCGCACCTTCGGTTCAACTAAACCTTGGTCTATTAACGTATGCCATCGACGTTTTCCGTATTTCCTGAGTGAGCCAAAACTAAAAAAGCTCGATAGCAGGGCTATCGAGCTTTTGTCAAAGGTCTTGTTAGCGTAGCTTAAACGCCAATGTAGTCCATTATACCTTCTGCGGCTTTACGGCCTTCGTCGATTGCGGTCACAACCAAGTCACTGCCACGTACCATATCACCGCCCGCAAACACTTGTGGGTGCGAAGTCTGGAATGCAAACTTACCTGCTGAAGGTGCGCGAACGCGGCCTTTTTCGTCAAGCATAATGCCAAAGTCGGCAAACCATGGCGCAGGACTCGGTTGGAAACCAAACGCGATAATAACCGCATCAGCCTCTAGAACATGTTCTGAACCTTCTACTTCAACAGGACGGCGGCGACCGTTAACATCCGGTGGTCCCATCTCGGTTTTAACGAACTTAACGCCACAGGCTTTTCCGTTTTCATCAACGGCGATGTCCAAAGGTTGAAGATTGAATTTAAACTCAACACCTTCTTCTTTAGCGTTAACTACTTCGCGGCGTGAACCCGGCATACTTTCTTCGTCACGACGATATGCACAGGTTACCTGCGCCGCTTCCTGACGAATAGAGGTACGCACGCAGTCCATGGTGGTATCACCACCACCTAACACCACAACGCGCTTACCTTTCATATCAACAAAATCGGCTGGGTCTTTTTCAAGTCCCATTACGCGGTTGGTATTGGCAATAAGGAATGGAAGGGCATCGTATACCCCTTCTACGTGCTCATTGTCGAACCCACCTTGCATAGACTTGTATGTACCCATGCCTAAGAACACCGCGTCGTACTTATCGATTAAGTCCTGGAACTGGATGTCTTTTCCAATTTCGGTGTTAAGTACGAACTCAACGCCCATTTCGGTAAAGATTTGGCGGCGTAGCTTGATAACGTCTTTCTCTAATTTAAAAGACGGAATACCAAACGTGAGTAGGCCGCCAATTTCTTCGTACTTATCGTAAACAACAGGTTTAACACCGTTACGTACTAATATATCAGCACAAGCAAGCCCTGCCGGGCCAGCACCAACAATGGCGACTTTCTTGTCGGTCCATACCACGTCAGACATATCTGGACGCCAGCCCATTTTGAAGGCTGTATCAGTAATGTACTTCTCAATACTACCAATGGTTACCGCACCAAAATCGTCATTCAGTGTACACGCACCTTCGCACAGTCTGTCTTGTGGACATACGCGACCACATACTTCCGGCAAACTGTTGGTTTTATGAGAAAGCTCCGCAGCTTCTAAAATACGGCCTTCGTTTGCCAAGCTTAACCACTGGGGAATGTAGTTGTGCACGGGGCACTTCCATTCACAATACGGGTTGCCGCAGTCCAAGCAGCGGTCTGCTTGGCCTTCGGTTTGAGATTGGCTGAGCGGTTGATAAATTTCCGCGAACTCTTGTTTACGTACCATGATCGGCTTTTTCGGCGGATCGATACGTTCAACGTCGACAAATTGATATACGTTCTTTGCCATAAACTAAATCCTCCTACTGAGCCTGAATGCGTAATTCAGCACTTGAACGACTGATGTGACCAAGCAAGTTTTTCACATCACTGGTTTTTGGCTTAATAAGCTTAAAGCGTTTCAGCGTTGCGGCGAAATCAGTAAGCAGAGACAACGAGTGATCGCTACCGGTTTCTTCGTAGTGCTGGTTAATTAAGCCGCGTAAGTGTTCAGCAAGAATCGCTTTATCTTCAATTGGCATAACATCAACGAGTTCGGCGTTTACGCGGTTATCGAGGTCGTCGCCATCATCCATAAGATAGGCAAAACCACCTGTCATACCGGCACCGAAGTTAACGCCAACTGGGCCAAGTACAGCTACAATACCGCCTGTCATATATTCACAGCCGTTATCGCCAATACCTTCAACTACCGCGATGGCGCCTGAGTTACGTACACCAAAGCGTTCGCCTGCACGGCCTGCCGCAAAGAGCTTACCGCCAGTGGCGCCGTATAGGCAGGTATTACCCATAATGGCACTGTCGTGGGCATCATAAGAGATGTCGCGCGGCGGGTGGATAACAAGCTTGCCGCCTGTCATGCCTTTGCCTACATAATCGTTGGCATCGCCTTCAAGATGCATGTGTAAACCGCCAGCGTTCCACACACCGAAGCTTTGACCTGCCGTACCGGTAAGTTCAACTTTGATTGGGGTATCTTCAAAATCGTGATTACCGTGATGTTTAGCAATTTCACCTGATAGCAACGCGCCTACAGAGCGGTCGGTATTGCGTACAGGGTATTTAAGCGTAATAGACTCACCGTCTACCACTGCTTGCTGGGCATCTTTAAGCATCTGTGCATTTAACTCACCCTTATCAATAGGCGCGTTTGTGGTTTGTGAACAGAACAAACGGGTATGTTCACCGGCCTTAGGCTGCGCAAGTAGAGGCGATAGATCTAAACGGTTTTGCTTAGCAGTAATGCCATCTAATACTTTAAGTAGCTCTGTGCGGCCAACAAGATCGTCGAACTTAGCAACACCCATAGATGCCATGATTTCACGTACTTCCTGAGCAATAAACTTAAAGTAGTTCATTACCATGTCAGGCAAGCCGATGAAGTGATCATCACGCAATTTTTGGTCTTGGGTTGCAACACCGGTCGCACAGTTGTTTAAGTGGCAAATACGTAGGTATTTACAACCTAGTGCTACCATTGGGCCAGTACCAAAGCCAAAGCTTTCGGCACCTAAAATACCCGCTTTAACCACATCAAGGCCAGTTTTCAAACCACCGTCGGTTTGAACGCGTACTTTATGACGTAGGCCGTTTTCGATAAGGGCTTGTTGCGTTTCAGAAAGACCTAGTTCGAACGGGCTACCCGCATATTTAACTGACGTTAATGGGCTTGCACCTGTTCCGCCGTCGTACCCTGATACGGTAATAAGGTCGGCATAGGCTTTTGCTACGCCCGTTGCGATAGTACCTACACCCGGTTCAGATACCAGTTTTACTGATATTAGCGCCGTTGGGTTAACCTGCTTCAAATCGAAAATTAGCTGAGCCAAATCTTCAATTGAATAGATATCGTGGTGCGGTGGTGGTGAAATAAGGGTTACACCTGGCACAGAGAAACGAAGCTGTGCGATGTATTTATTCACTTTATCACCAGGAAGCTGACCGCCTTCACCCGGTTTAGCACCTTGCGCCACTTTAATTTGAATAACGTTAGCGTTAACCAAATAGTGAGGTGTCACACCGAAGCGTCCTGACGCAACCTGCTTAATCTTAGAGTTCTTTTCAGTCCCAAAGCGAGAAGGGTGTTCGCCACCTTCGCCCGAGTTAGACTGACCGCCCAAACGGTTCATTGCAATAGCCAGTGCTTCGTGGGCTTCTGGGCTTAATGCACCAATTGACATAGCCGCAGTATCGAAACGTGGGAACAAGTTCTCCGGTGCTTCTACTTCGCTAATATCAATAGGATCGCAGTCTGGATTAATGGCCAGCAAGTCGCGAATGTGTGCAGGGGCACGCTCGTTAACAAGCTTGGCGTATTGCTGGTAGTCGTCATAGTTACCCGACACAACCGCTTTTTGCAGCGTGCTAACTACGTCTGGGTTATAGGCGTGATATTCGCCACCGTGCACATATTTAAGTAAGCCACCGTGATCAACAGACTTACGCTTAAGCCATGCAATGCGATTCAGGTTGATGAGATCTTGGTGGAAATCATCAAAGCCTGCGCCTTGAATACGTGAGGTCACGCCTTTGAAGCAAAGATTCATTACTTCATTGTTAATCCCCACGGCTTCGAAGAGCTTAGAGCTACGGTAGCTCGCGACTGTACTGATACCCATCTTAGACATGATCTTATACAAGCCTTTGTTGATACCTTTACGGTAGTTCAACGTAGCCTGCATAGGAGAAATATCTAACTCGCCTTTTTCGCAAAGCTGCTCGATAGTTTCATAGGCAAGGAATGGGTAAACCGCCGTTGCACCAAGGCCAATAAGTACGGCAAAGTGATGCGGGTCACGGGCACTCGCTGTTTCTATAACAACGTTCGCGTCGCAGCGCAGTGATTTTTCAACCAGTCGTCGCTGTACCGCACCCACGGCCATCGCGGCTGGGATCACCAAGCGGTTTTGCTTGATGTTTCTGTCAGACAGAATAACAAACGCAGCACGTTTATTCTTAACCAGCATTTCCACTTCGTTACACACGCGCTCAATGGCTTTCTTCAAGCCCTCTTGCGGTGCGTATTGAAGTTCTACTACTTCTGAGTAGTAGTTGTCTGGGTTAAATTCACGCAATTGTTTAAGGTCGGTATACATTAATACCGGCGAGTCGAATAACACGCGGTCAGCGTAACCCGATGTTTCGCTAAATACGTTTTGCTCGCGGCCAATACAGGTTGCCAACGACATAACGTGGTTTTCACGCAGTGGGTCGATAGGTGGGTTGGTTACCTGGGCAAACTGCTGACGGAAATAATCATAAACCGTGCGCTGGCGCGATGACATTACCGCCATTGGCGTATCGTCACCCATTGAGCCAACGGCTTCTTGACCATCTTTTGCGAGTACTTTTACAACTTGCTGAATTTCTTCGTAGCTGTAGGCGTGTAGCTTGTGGTAGACCGCCATGGCATCGTCGTCAAACACGCGCTTACCAATAAGCGAGGCATCAAGCTGCTCAATAGGCGTAAGGCGACGAATGTGCTTATCTAACCACTCTTTATAAGGGTGGCGAGCTTTAAGGTCATCATCAATTTCTGTAGAGCGCCAGATTTTGCCCGTGTAAGTATCTACGGCAAGCATTTCACCTGGACCAACGCGGCCTTTCTCAATCACGTCAGCTTGCTCGTAGTCCCAAATACCTACTTCTGAGGCTAGAGTAATAAACCCATTTTTGGTAATGACATAGCGAGCTGGACGCAAGCCGTTTCTATCAAGGTTACAGGCTACGTGACGGCCGTTGGTTAAAACGATACCGGCAGGGCCATCCCATGGTTCCATGTGCATTGAGTTAAACTCGTAGAATGCACGAAGGTCATCATCCATGGTTTTGTTGTTTTGATAGGCTGGTGGAACCAGTAAACGCATGGCACGGAATAAATCCATACCGCCAGCTAGAAATAGCTCTAGCATGTTATCCAGCGATGACGAATCAGACCCTTCGGTATTCACGAAAGGGGCGGCGTCTTTTAAATCTGGAATAAGTGGCGTTGAAAATTTCGCGGCACGTGCCATTGCCCAGTCGCGGTTGCCTTTGATGGTGTTAATTTCACCATTATGCGCAAGGAAACGGAAGGGTTGAGCTAGCGGCCAGCGTGGTAACGTGTTTGTCGAGAAGCGCTGGTGGAAAACGCAGATCGCGCTTTGCATGCGCTCATCGGCAAGATCGTGATAGAAGGCTGGCAAGTCTTTTGGCATCACCAAGCCTTTATAGATCGTTACTAAGCCTGATAAACACGCTACGTAAAAATCTGGATCTGCTTCAAGGCGTTTTTCAGCGCGGCGACGGATCATATATAAGCGACGCTCAAGGTCGCGTTTTCTCCAGCCCGCTGGTGCGTTCACAAATACTTGTTCAATTTGTGGAACGCCTGTAAGCGCTAATTCACCCAGTACCGAGCGGTCAACAGGCACTTCGCGCCAGCCCACTACTGAAAGTGTTTCTTTTTCAAGTTCTTCATTAAGTACTTCACGCGCGGCTTGCGCAAGTACAGGGTCCTGACTTAAGAAAATCATGCCCACGCCGTATTTTTTGCTGAGTTTCCAGCCATTATCTTCGGCGATTGCATGGAAGAACGCATCCGGCTTCTGTAGTAATAAACCACAGCCGTCACCGGTTTTCCCGTCTGCGGCGATACCGCCACGATGCTGCATACGGTCAAGGCCGTGTATTGCAGTGGTTACCAATTCATGACTGGCTTCCCCGTGAGTGTGAGCGATTAAGCCAAACCCACAGTTGTCCCGGGAATCATTGGGATTATATAAACTCATCTCTTAACTCCTTCAACCTTAAGACTGGGCAAGGTATGCGTTGCGTGTAGATGCGCCTAGGTGTGCGTATCACAACATTGTTAGACGTCTTTTTTGCTTGCGCGCGGTATTGCTCGCAATATGCGTCTTTCTTGTCGTTTATTTATTATTAGAGGATACCAGTCGTTTCCGCATTTTTATGCATTATTGCCATGCGGGCCGTACAAAATACCCACATTGAAAACTAAAATCAAACGCTAAAATTGTAAGCGTTATATAGTTTTTGTATAAATATAATTAATTTCTTTAAATACATGTATTTATATCCCGTTGCTTACAATTGTAATAAAAATGTTATCAAGTGAAAAAATTAATAATTCACCAGTACATAAATGATATTAGTTCTCATTTGAATTTTAATGGTGAATAAATATTCTTTATTTTCGTTGTTTTATGTTGTCAATGTGGGTTTGCTGTGTATTTTTATTAAATTGTAAAGTTATGATTCCACAAATATTAGCTGTTTGCTATATTGGTTAAAAGTTGTTCAAATGTAAGGCTAGGTAAAAACATAGCCTGTAGTTCGCAGTATGCTCACGCACGCTGAGAGTGCAAACAATGCGTAAGCTCTGGTGATATGAAAAGAATAAAAATTCACTGTAGTCGCGTGCAAACTAATCAATAAGGAATATTGAATGACTATCCTACACGCGACACCTAGGCTCTCATTTGATGTATACGAACACCGCCTCATTGGTGAAAATGTCAAATTTACTGCTTCACCGAATACTTCTGGGGCGTTTCAGACTGGCGCTCCCGATACCATTGTCATTCATTTCACTGCTGGAAGTAGTTTAGACTCCTCTGTCAACGTCTTAACTAATGCTGAAAGTGGTGTTTCAGCGCACTTCGCTTTAGGGCGTAACGGCGATATCGTTCAAATGTTGCCCACCAACAAAATAGGGTGGCACGCTGGCAAAAGTCATTACAAGGGGCGAAGCGGGCTAAACAGATACTCCATAGGAATAGAGCTAGATAATGCCGGGCAACTAAAGCCTAGAGGCGACGGCACCTATGAAAGCTGGTTTGGGAACGTTTATAGAGAAAGTGAAGTGATAGCTGCACAACACCCCAACCAATCAGTTTTAGGCTATTGGCATAAATATACTGATATTCAGATTGCCTCCACAATAAGCCTGTGCAAAGTGCTTTGCGAACACTACCCAATTTCTGTTGTGGTAGGTCACGATGAGATAGCGCCTTCGCGTAAAGTAGACCCTGGTCCGGCATTTCCGATGCATCAAATCAGAGAACAGGTACTGCTTGAAATAAGTGAAGACGAAACGCACACGGAAAGTAACGGTGTCCATACGGGCAGCTTACAAAGAGAAGCGCACGATGCCGTGCCGCGACATATTGCCAGCCCGGTAAATCGCGTGGCTAACGTAAGTGCTAACGCACTCAATGTGCGTAAAGGGCCAAATGTCTCTTTTCCTCTTATTGAAAATGGGTTGCACAAAGGTGAAGTATTAAAGGTGCTAGAAAAGCAGGGAGAGTGGGCGAAAGTCTCCTTTACAAAAGTAGGTTGGGTTAACACCCGTTATATTAATGAGATTACAGAAAAGTCGCCGTTTAAAACGTAGCGTTACGTTATGAGGTTACAGTTAGCGTGTTTAACGCATTCCCGTAGTGGTGAAAGCCTGATAGGATAAAGGCAAAATAAGCTTATATTAGACGTACATGCATTCAGATTCACCCAACGATTCTTGGGCAATTCGTTTTGCTCAATTTGTGCAGCGTTTCGGCACGCTAAAGCTCAGCATACTATTTGTTGTTCTTTCGCTTGTATTTACGCTAGGCGGCTCATACGTAATTCGCGTTAGCATGGGCAGCCAAGTTCAGCCTGATGACTTCATCAGCGCAGTTATTCTAACTATGCTGTCGGCACCGTGGGTGCTGTATTTCTTTAGTGAATTAATTAAACAGTTAGAAAACTCACGTACCAATCTTAAAGAGGTAGTGAGTCAACTAGAGAGCTTGCGCGAAGAGGATGTTTTCCTTAATCGAGAACTTCAAAGTAATATTCGCCAGCTTAATCACGAGATAGAGCAGAGGAAACAGGCGCAAGAAGAGCGCGAAGCGCTGTTCAAAGACTTAGAAAGAGAGATTCAAGACAAGTCAGAGCAAGAGGCACAAGCACGCCGCTTATCTACTTTATTGCGTTCAATTATTGATGCCTCTCCCGACCTCATTTATTACCGCAACGAAGAGGGCCGTTTTGCAGGTTGTAACCGCATTGCAGAGTTAATGACGGGGAAAACTGAGCAAGAGCTTCTGGGGTTAACCCCTAAAGACGTGTACGAAGAAGAACTGGCCCGACAAATTGTTGCCAGTGATCACGAGGTACTCGAAACCAACGCAAGTATTACGGAAGAGTTATGGCTGCGCTTCGCCGATGGCCGCCGACGCTACTTCGAAATGAAGCGCGTGCCTTTCTTCGACAAAGAAGGTAATCGTTTGGGGTTATTGTCGTTTGGTCGAGACATGACGGAACGCAAACAAGCCGAAAATGCCGCTGCTAAAGCCAGTACTGACAAAACCCGTTTTATTGCCACGATTAGTCACGAGCTTCGCACGCCGCTAAACGGTATTGTGGGCTTAAGCCGAATGTTGCGCGACACAGAATTGTCAGATGAGCAGTTCAGCTGGGTAAGCACTATTTATGCAAGTGCGATTACTTTGGGCAATATTTTCAATGACATTATCGACCTTGATAAGTTAGATAGGGACAAACTTGAATTAAGCCTTAAAACAATTTCGCTCAAAGACTTCACTGAAGAACTTAGCAGTATTATCCGCTTACTGGCTGCAGATAAGCAGCTAGAGCTTAAAACCAGTATTAATGAACCGCTGCCACGTCTCGTTGAAATAGACGGGACACGCCTTCGCCAAATACTCTGGAATATATTGTTTAATGCGGTGAAGTTCACGCAAAAAGGCCATGTGAGTTTATCGGTGTCATCGACTAAACCCGATGGTGACAAGGCCTACGTCACCTTTGTTATTGAAGATACAGGTGTTGGTATTCCTGAAAGCGAAATTGATAAAATTTTTGCCATGTACTACCAGGTAGACCACCCGGATCATCAGTCGGCTACGGGAACAGGCATTGGCTTAGCCATTTGTAAGCAAATGGTCGATTTAATGAACGGCGAAATTCACGTTTCGAGTAAAGAGGGTAAAGGCACCCGTTTTGAGATTGTACTGCCAGTACAAATTTCTAATAGCCCAATGAAAGTGGCGCAGCTTCAAGTTACAGGGTTAAATATCTTACTGGTAGAAGATATCGAGCTGAACGTAATGGTGGCTAAAGCGTTGCTTGAAAAACTGGGTCAAAAAGTGGATGTCGCTATGACGGGTCAAGAGGCGATTGATAAAGCAAGAGCTAATCAATACGACCTTATTTTACTTGATATTCAATTGCCAGATATGACGGGCTTTGACGTGGCGAGTACTTTGATTGAAGAAGATTTGGTCATGCAGACGCCTATTGTGGCATTAACGGCTAACGTGATTAAAAAGCGCGACGAGTATCTTGAAAACGGGATGGACGATGTCATCGCTAAACCCATCAAAAAATCTCGTGTCATTGAAGTGTTTAACGACCTATTCCACGCACCGCCAGCGCCGCTTGAGGTAGACGGTGAAGTAGAGCGCCCTGAGCCAACCAAAACATTAAGTAACATTTTAGATATGGACTTATTGCAGATGTTGGTAGATACAATAGGGGACGAAATGGTGCGCGCGAGTGTTAAAGTTTTCCAAGAAAAAATGCCCGAGTACATGGAAATACTGCAGCTCAGCTTAAGTGCGGACGAAAAGTCAGAAGTGTGCTCTCAAGCCCATAAAATAAAGGGGGCAGCTGGCTCTGTGGGCTTAGCTCGCGTTCAGCGTATTGCTAACCAAATTCAACAAGGTGACCACCCTACATGGTGGGAGAACGTGCATGATTGGGTGGAAGAATTGCAAATGGCAGTTCAACACGACATGAAGGCCCTACACGATTGGTTGAACGAACAGCAAGTCGATGACTAAGCGGCTGTAGGCCCGTTAGCATTTAAAGAAAAGAGGGTTCGCCCTCTTTTTTGTTATTAGTCTTTTATTGAAACGAGTAGGTTATTTTTGCGCGTTTTAATCAAGGTAAAAGGAATTATTGTTATGACAGATAGCGTTCAAAGTACGGCTCAAAACCCCGTGTTTTCAAATAACCAGCTTAATGTAGAAGATATTCCTAACCTTCAAACGTTAGCGTTATTGCCTATTTCTAAAAAGTACCGTGCTATGAATATTTTCTCTATTGGGCTAATTGCGCTTGTTTTACTAAGCATTGCTACTGGGCTTAAATACCAACCATTTTGGTCGATACCTGAAGATTTACTGAAGGCCTACCCATACATTGTCACGGCTATCGTTGCTTTAGCGACTATCTGGGCGCTCTACCACGTTTTTGCAGATGTCCGAATATTCTATGCAATAAGAGAGCAGGACATCAGTAAACAATCAGGGCTCATTTTTCGCAAACTTTCTTGCCAACCTATTTTGCGCGTTCAGCACGTTGAAGTAAATAGAGGGCCGTTAGATAGATGGGCTGGGCTTGCTTCTTTACAAGTGTTTTCAGCCGGTGGAGAAATGCACACCTTTGAGATACCAGGGCTTACGTTGGACAAAGCGGAACAGCTACGGGAATTTATTTTAGCACACAAGGATATAGGAGCTCGCTAATGTCTGAGCCGGTATCCTCTGCGGTGTCACAACCGAATGTTAAAGTAGAGACGGGTGGCGAATGGCAGCGCCTTGCACTTATATCCATTTTATATTTTACGGTACGTAATATCAGTAACGCAGGGCAGGGATTGATATACGCGGTACCAGCGTTGGCCGTATCCTTTAATATTTGGGACAACCTTTTCTCGCCAGAAGTATTAGCCGTTGCTGGCTTTTTGCTACTTTCTACGGGAGGGAGCGGCGTCATTAGTTTCCTAATGTACAAGTTTCGGGTGCATAAGCAGCATGTAGAAATACATCATGGCGTGTTTCAGCGTCGCTATACCAACTTACCGTTATGGCGAATTCAAAATGTGAAAATTGAACGCCCCTTCTATTATCGCCCATTCGGATATGCACTGGTGGTGTTGGATACCGCAGGCAGTGGCAAGGAAGAAGCTAAGATAGTTGCTGTGCCTGAATCCTATGCTGAAGCGCTTAAAAAACAAGTACTGTACGAGAAAAAAGCGCACGATTTGCCAAGCCCTGAACGAACGATTAGCTATGGTGATAGTGAGGGTAGAAGCATGTCAGGGGCTGAAGTTCCCATCTTGGCAAGCGCTGAGCATAGGAATGATGCAACAGAAGAGGTGTTAAATCGTCGTTCAGTTAAAGATATTATTATTCACGGCATTACCAACAACCGCGTATGGATCATTCTGGGTGTCGCCGCTCCGTTTTACGATGATCTCTTTGGTATAGTGTCTGAGTGGCTTGCTGATAAAGGGCTACAGCTTAATCAACTGGTGGGTGAACAAACCGTTGCGTGGTGGCAATTTGGGCTGTATGCCTTTGTGCTGCTAATGATGTTGATGGCGTTAGTTGCACTATTAAGCGTAGGCGGTGCTTTATTTACGTTCTATGGCTACACCCTTTCTCGCGCTGAGGACAGGTATATTCGCCGCAGCGGACTTTTAAATAAGCTGGAAGTTAGCATGCGTTCATCGCGCATTCAGATGATCACCGCGAAACAAGACTGGTTAGATAAAATACTAAAACGGGTAAATTTATACTTCGAGCAAAACTCTACCGCAAGTCAGCAAGTGCAAGAGTTGATGTCGCCTAATAAGCTCATTGTGCCGTCAGTTACCGAAACCGAGGCTATTGAACTAAGCCAAGAAGTGATGCCAGGTTGCGATTTAAAGGGCCAGTCGTATCAGGTTATTAGTAAGCGATTTATTCAGCATTGGCTGCTTGCTGTTTGGTCCATCCCCTTCTTAGTTTTCTTTGCTATTGGCGCCATATCCCTTCATTTAGATATCGTGGTGGGGGCGTTGGTTATTTATAGCGTAATTGGACTATTGCTCACGTTAAGGTGGTGGCGGTGGGGAATCTCTTACGACAATAAATACGTGTATATAAGAAGCGGTCGGATTGGAATTGACTATCAGTGTTTCGAACCTCACAAGGTGCAGGAGGTCATCGTAAAGCAAAGTGTGTTCATGAAGAGAAGGAAGCTAGCAACAATTAAGTTTGTGCTGGCGTCTGGCGCTGTAACTGTTCCTTTTTTACCTGAACAATATGTCTTTACGCTTGCAAATAACGTGTTGTTCGAAGTTGAGTCTACGCGAAAGTCTTGGATGTAATGGCGTTTAAATAAAGCGCCACCGCCCACAAAAGGGGGATGGCGCTTATATTGTTTATTCACGCTTATTTATAAAAGCTTAGTGCATCGAGAACGTCATAACATGCGCCCATTGTGTGATAATCGGTTTTGCCTACAGGGCTTTTTGTGGTCTCTAGCTTTTGATTTTTGGCTGATAAAATCCTAAACCATGCCCCATATTTGTGGTCGACCATATATGACCATGCATAGTCCCAAATTCGGTGGTACCACTGCCAGTATTTATCTTCCCCTGTTTCTAGGGCTAAACGCGCCGCGCACGCAAAAGATTCAGCCTGCACCCAGAAGTATTTTTCATCATCACAGATACGGCTATCCGGTGCGAAACCGTAATACAAGCCACCGTTTTCATTATCCCAGCTAATATCAATGACAGCGTCAAATAGTGAGCGGGCGCGTGCGACTAACCAATCCTGTGGCTGATACTGATGAATTTGTAGTAGTAGTTTTGCCCATTCAGTATGGTGGCCTGGTTGGAATCCCCAAGGGCGAAAAAGGTTTTTAGGATCATTCTTATTGTATTCCCAATCAACTTCCCAAGTTTTGGTATAGTGTTCCCAAATTCGACCGTCAGCTTTATCCGCTTGGCGCTCGGTGATATTGTGAGCGAGCAGCAAGGCGCGTTCTAAAAACGGACCGTGACCGGTGGCCTCAAACGCCGCAATAAGCGCTTCGCAGCTGTGCATATTGGCATTTTGACCGCGGTAATCACTGCAGCGAGAAAAATCTGCGTTAAACTCATCTTTGTACAAGCCGTACTCAGCATCCCAGAAATGGGTTTCCATTAATTCGAAGGCATCATGAATATACAGCTCAGCTTCTTTAACGCCAGCTCGCAGTGCCCAGCTGTAATCCAAAATAACAAAGGCCAAGCCGTAGCAGTGATTAGTGGCATCAACGACTTTACAGGCCTTACCGTTTACATCAAGTAACCAAGCGTAGCCGCCAGTATCTTCTTGTAAATGATAATCTCGCAAAAATTGAATGCCAGACTCAACACGGGCTTTGTATCGAGTATCGCCATAAGCTAAATAGGCTCTCGCGTAGTTAAAAACGAAACGCGTAGAGCTAACTAGGTGACGTGTTTTCTCATCAAATATGCTTCCATCGTCCATAAAATTTTGATGGAAGCCACCTGAGACGGCATCAACATTGGGCTCGTAAAAAGCCAAAATGCTCTTGATGTGATCATGCAGAAAATCGTTTGATGCAAAATTTGGTTGCGTGGTCATACCCTTCGCTCCTTAATCCTTTTCTGAGGTGTTAGGTAGTAGCCAATATAAAGCCATGGCTGCGGTCCATGAAAAGTCTGCACCGCCACTTCGCGCACCTGTTTCAGCGTGAAAAGACTCGTTAAAGCCACTGGTATATATACACGCTCGGCTCCCGTGGGTAATACGTTGAGCTTGATGAGCAAAGCCGTAATCTTGTAAGCCAAGGGCTATCATCCAGTTAATATGAAGCCATATAGGCCCGCGCCAATAACGTTGAGGCTCGTAATTAGGATCTTCAGGGTGAGTAGAAGAAATGGCATATTCACTGTGCTCAAGCCATTTATCTAGTTCGGAAATAAGCGGTTGTGTTTGGTGCTCACCAACAAGACCAGCGAAAAACGGCAGTAATCCCGCCGATGTACGTGCTTTACACAAGCTATTGCTGCGGGTATCGAAGCTATGAAATAGGTTGGTTTCTGCACACCACAACTTTTGTATCGCTTCTTCGGTAAGGCTTAAGCGTTTTTCAAGGTAGGCGGTTTGCTCGTTACTTACTCCAATTTTTTCGCACACTTCTAGTAAATCTTTCGTACCACGGTGCAGTATGGAAATAATACTGACATCGTTCACGCGATAGGGGCAGTCTTGATAAATTAACGTATCGTCAAAATTCATCTTGCGGAAAAAATCTACAAGATACAAAAAGCGATCATATTCTTTTTTGTGTGGGCGTTCTGACGCATCAATATGACTAGTGTCCCGGCGGGTATATTCCCAATCTACGCAGGGTACGGCTTCTAATGCGGCGTCCCATGCAGGGCTATTGTCCATGCCTGATTCCCATGGGTGGTAGCTTACCACTAGCCCCGTATTTTCAGGGTCGCGTTGTTTATACCACCACAAATGAGAGTCGATAAGTTGAGGCACTATAGTGTTTATCTGGGCTTCGGCTAATGCTCTATCTTTACATTCTTCAAACAATGATTTGATGACCGTTGCTAGCACAGGGGGCTGCGTAATCGAGGTGCTATCGGGTATGTTCTTTACGCCCCAAATGTCGGGGCCGGGAAAATACGTGTCAGAGTGTTGATGAAAAACAACGTGAGGCACCATTCCCGACTTCCATTGGGCGCTGAGTAATGATGTCGCTTCTTCCCAGGCTCTGGGTTCATCGAATGGTAGCCAGCCCAAGGCTACTATCGCTGAGTCCCAGTTCCATTGAAACGGATAAAGCCCATGTGTTGGGACTGTATAGCCTCCGAGGTCGTTTTTAACTAGCGTTGCTTTTGCATCTTCAATTAATTGCGCGTCGCGCTGATTAGTCTCTGTCATTATGTTTACCCAATATGAGTTAGTGATATGGCAATTATTACACAAAAATTTACAAATAAAACTCATTTTGGGTTGAAAGTGATAAAATTGTGTTTTATTGTAAATGGGAAGTTAAATGGTGGTGTTGCGTACGGCATAGTGGGAATCCGTAATAGAACACCTAATAAAATGACAAACGGTTGGAGATACACAGTGAAAAAACTACTTCTTGCGACGACTATTTCGTCGCTTTTAGCCGGAAACGCTTTGGCTCAGGACAACGCTCAAGCTGATACACAAGACGCGGCAGAAACAAAGAAAGACTATGAAAAAATCGTAGTTACGGGTACGAGCCGAGCGCGATTGGTGGCTGAAACGCCACAATCGACTACGTCTATGGGGGCGCAGGAGGTAGCAAAATTATCCATGAGTAGCCAAGCAGACGTGCTTCGTTATGTTCCTGGTATTAAAGTAGAAGGTGGCGGTGGTGAAGTGGCCACAAATCTCCAAGTCCGTGGGTTACCATCTTCAGGGCAGTTTCAGTTCACCCCACTTTTGTACGACGGTTCACCCACTTTGAGTGCGTTTGGTCTTAACTCGTCGGCTTACGATGTGTATTACCGAAACGATCTAGGTATTGAGCGGGTTGAGTTTGTTCGCGGCGGTGTATCTAACTTATTCGGGCAAGGTTCGGTGGCGGGCGTTATCAACTACCTATCGAAGAAAGGCACGGAACTATCGGAAAGTACGGTGCAATTAGAGCTTTCTGATAACAACCGCAAGCGTATAGATTTTGCCACCAGCGGCCCACTGAATGAAAAAGGCATGTACTATGCCATGTCCGGTTTTTATCGTTACGATGAAGGCCCAATTGATACAGGGTTGCCTACGGAAGGTTATCAACTGCGAGGCAACATTCACAAAGAATTCGACGATGGCAGTGGCTACTTTACTATATACGGCCAAGCTATTGATGATGAGGTACAATTTTTCCTTCCATTGCCTCTTGATTCACAAAGCCGAGAGCGTGTTGCCGGCAACGATGGCAGAGAAGTTGAATCTACCCAAACATTTTATGCATCTGGCTTGTCTTATGACACCGCAGATGGGCGTTATCGCACGCCTATTGAAGAGGGGGTAGCCACTCGTGGAGGCTCTATTTCCATGGAGTTCTCAAAGGATTTAGGTAATGACTACAGTGTTTTAGCACGAGCAAAGTACGCCAGTTACGACCACCAATTTAACTTGTTTCTAGACGGTGACGGTATTATCAATGTGCCAGAAACACAAAGCGAATATTTAGCGAACAGAGGGCTCGACGACCTTGGCGCCGCTGAATTTACCTATGCGGGAACGGACGTAGTATTACCTGAAGGCGATTTACTATTTGCTAACCGAATACTAGACAGAGACCGGCCGGCAACCGATTTTTCTTCAGAGCTTAATGTCGTCAAATACCTGGATGTGGGGGATTTCTCTCATAGCATTACCGTGGGCACCTTCTTTTCAAGCGCCGAAGCAGAAGATAATAATGTAATAACCCGCTACCTCGGCGAATTTAATAATCAGGCCAGATTGGTTGATCTAACCATTACTGACGCCGATGATAACAGTGTCATAGTTAGCCAAAACGGCGTGACAGGCCCGGGTATTAGTTTTTCTGATACGACTATTTCTGCAAGAAGAACGGCATTCTATATAGCTGACCAAATGCAAAACGACGACTGGATCATTGACGTGGGTCTTCGCTGGGAGGAAATCGACGGTACCATTACCCGTGAGGGCAGCGAAACTGTGGTAGTTAATGACGACCCTATACTGTACGAAGACTTACAGGTGAATGTCACAGGGAACGGTGTGCTTACTCACGGTAAAGTCGATAACTCAGAATTAGCTTATTCAATTGCAGCCCTCTATAAAATGGCCGATAACTTTAATGTTTATGCCAACTATTCTCGCGGGTTCTTTTTCCCCGAGTTGCGCGGTGTGGCGTTTAACCCTAATGGTGAGCCGGGCAGTTATGAAAGTGAAATTGTTAAGCAGGCTGAAATAGGCGCGAAGTTCTTCTTTAATGACTTCATTGGAACCATGGCTTTGTTCAAAACCGATCTTGAAGACAGACGTTCGGTAGACTTTGTGAACGACGAAAATGGGGTTGCTGTTGAAGTTCCTGTTTTTCAATCTACCGAGGCCTATGGCGTGGAGTTGGTGGGTAGCTACAACATTACTGATGACCTTATCTTTGATGCAAACTTTACTTACACCGACCACGAATTCACCGAATACGATTCAGATCCTTCTGTTATCGGTAATGAATTGAGAAGAAAGCCAAAGATTATGTTTAATTCTTCTTTACGCTACACCCTAGACGATTGGGATATTTCTTTCTATCACAACTATCACGGTAAAAATTACACCAACGATGCTAATTCGGTTGAATTGGATGACTTTCATGTATTTCGCTTAGACACAGGCTATACCTGGGAGTTTGGACAAGGCGAACGCTTACGTGCCAGTATTGCCGTATGGAATCTGTTCGATTCAGATGGTATTACTGAAGGGTCTCCTCGACTAGGAAACAGTCAAACAGCGGGTGAATCTTATTTTGTAGGTCGCCCTATATTGCCGCGCCGCGTATCGCTTCGCTTGCGTTATGATTTTTAGTCGACGTTGACACTCCCCCTCGCTGATAGTCTCAATTAGGGGCTATCAGTTTTTTATTTCGCCACGTACATAATAAGAACAACTTATGAATTTTCTAGATTATATTGTAGTGATTGGTTACCTAGCTATCTTGCTTTACATGGGCTTTGCCCTGCGTCAGCAAGAAAATAAAGGTGATTATTTTTTAGGTGGTAGAACATTGGGCTGGAAGCCGTTGACGTTATCTGTAATGGCCACTCAGCTCTCTGCAATTAGCTTTATATCTGCCCCTGCTTTCGTTGGCCTTCGCGATGGTGGCGGTATGATTTGGTTGTCTTATGAGCTGGGAATTCCCATTGCCATGATCCTGCTGCTCGGCACCATTCTTCCTTCATTGTACAAATCAGGTGTCGTGAGTATTTATGATTTCTTAGAGCAGCGTTTCGGCCGTTTAACCCGTGTTCTTATTAGTATCGTTTTTCAATTTAGCCGCGCGTTTGCTACTGGCATTATGATTTATGCAGTCTCCATTATTTTACAAGGAACAATGGGGATTGAAGCTTGGCAGGCGGTCGTACTTACCGGCATCATAACAGTGCTTTATTCTCTTCAAGGTGGTATGAAGGCAGTGGTTTATGCTGATGCTATCCAAATGATTATCATTGTACTTGGTACTATCGCGTGCATTGCCATAGGCTTACACGCGTTAGGCGGTGTGGACGTACTAGTTGAACAAGCGCCTAAAGAGCGTTTAACCGCCATCGATTTTTCTTCTTTGGGGTTCAGCGGCGATGGTTTTGGCTTCTTGCCAATGCTATTTGGCGGTATCATATTGTACGCGTCCTATTATGGTTGTGACCAAACTCAAGCACAGCGCGCGTTATCGGCAAGAAATGAAAACGACTTGCGAAAAATGATTGTGGCTAACGGCATCATCCGTTTTCCAATTACCTTATTGTACTGTTTCTCTGGGCTTATAGTAGGTACTCTAGCGCTAACCAATACCGAGTTTTTCAATAAAATCCCCGCTGATAATCCGGATTGGTTGATGCCTACGTTTATTCTTAACTATCTCCCTCATGGCTTAATTGGCCTTTTAATTGTGGCTATTTTATCTGCTGCGATGTCTTCTCTTAGTTCCGCTATCAACTCATTATCAGCGGTTACCGTTGAGGATTACTGCCGTATTACAAATAAACAGCTTGAGCATCAAAGCTATTTAAAAGTGGCAAAAATCACCGGGCTTATTTGGGGTGGCGTTACCCTTGTTCTGTCGTTGTATGCGGGCAATATTGCTCCTACTATTATTGAGGCTATCAACAAAGTAGGCTCTGTTTTTTACGGTCCTATTCTGGCCTTGTTCTTATTAGCGGTGGCGAGCAAGGCGCTGGTTGGAAAACACGTAAATTTAGGGCTGATTGCCGGCGTAAGTACGAATATTGTAATTTGGCTCTCTGTACCTGATATCTTTTGGTTTTGGTGGAACGTTATTGGTTTTGTTGTAACGTGCGCCGTCGCCTTGGTCGCGCGCTATGTTTGGCCGTCAGCAACGCTAGCAGAAAACGTTAAACAACTTAAATTCCACTCAATTCTTACTACGAAAGACGTTGTTATCCTAGTAGGCTTTTTTATTATCATGCTGGCAGTATGCTTACTAATGCCATCGCTGTTTTCATAAAGCCCTTTTAGAGGGCTTTTATAAAAGGTTTTTTCATGAATAAAACATTTCTCTTTTCACTGTATGAAGAAGCGGTTCGGGTAAGTAAACCAAAGCATTGCTTGCCTGATTATTTTTCGACTTTTTCAAAGGGCGAGCGCGTGTGCATTTTAGGTGCAGGTAAAGCGGCTGCCGATATGGCGGTAGAGGCATATAACTATTTCGGCGACAACGCCTACGGCTTAGTTGTTACCCGTTACGGCTATGAAAATACAGCGCCTACAGGGAATATCGAAGTGCGTCTTGCTGCGCACCCAGTACCCGATGAAAACAGTGTTGAAGGCGCCAAAGCACTCCTTGCCATGGCTTCTCGTGTAGCACCTACCGACAAAGTGATTTTTCTTATCTCTGGTGGTGGCTCCTCATTAGCTTGCGCGCCGCCAAGTACTATTTCCCTTGACGATAAATTGGCACTGCACAAATTTTTACTGCGAAGTGGCGCTAGCATTGAAGAAATGAATACGGTGCGAAAGCATGTGTCAGTGATAAAAGGCGGAAGGTTAGCTGCCGCATCTAAAGGCCATAACACCAGCTTGGTTATTTCAGATGTCGTCGGTGATGACCCGGCATTTATCGCTTCGGGTCTTACCGTACAAGATACATCAACGCCACACGATGCCCTTGCCATTTTAGACAAATACGGGTTCGATACTTCATCGAACATTCGAGGATATTTAGCTCGCGCTCCTGAACTCCCTAGGGTTACTGGCGATTATACACTAGTGGCTAATGCACAAAGCGCGATTGATGCTGCGGTCAAAAAAGCCAATGCTAATGGTTGGGACACCCATATTATTAGTTACACTGAAAAGGGCGAGGCGCAGAAGGTAGCAAAACGTCATGCAGAGATCGCCCTTGAACATAAAAAAGCGGGTAAGCCTATTTTATTACTCTCCGGTGGTGAACTTACCGTGACATTGGGCGATTCCCAAGGTGAAGGCGGACCAAACCAAGAGTACCTTATGGCGCTAGCAAACGCGCTTAAAGGTGAAGCAGGTATCTGTGCACTAGCTGCCGACACTGATGGTGTAGATGGAAGTAAAGACGTTGCCGGTGGTTTCATAGACGAGCATACCCTTACCCGAGCGACGCAAAATGGACTAGATATAAACGCACTATTAGCGGAACACGATAGTTTTGGCTTTTTTGATGCGTTGGGCAGCCATATCAAAATTGGCCCTACACGCACTAACGTAAATGATTTTAGAGTGATTTGTATTGCTTAAGTGCGCTATGTTGGTGAGATCTGCCTATCACTTACGTATAATAGCGCTAGCTTAATTCGAACATGTTGAAAGTAAAATCTATGCTTACATCGGCGAGAAATAATCAGTTATTGCGCAGCGCCTTTACCCTAGGAAAGGGGGATAAGTTGCTTCAAGATAACCAGAAAGCCATTGTGAAAGAGGTGTTTTGGACACACGGCATTACCCAACGGGAAATATCAAGCCGTACTAAAATTCCTCAGCAAACCGTTTCACGATTGGTAAACAGTCTAGTGGAAGACGGCCTTATTCATAGTGTAAGCGACTCAGGCAAGCCTTCATCAGGTTTAGAGCCTAACCCAGACTTTGCTTATTGCTATGGGCTATCGGTGCTGTTAGACGCAATATCGATAGCGTTAATGAATCTTAAAGGCGAAGTCGTTGCGACAAAGCATGTGGAATTAGATGACATGGGCATTGCATCGGTCCTATCTAAAGCGGCTTCAGAGGTAGAGTCGATGTCCACTAAGTTTAATATTGATAGTGCTCGTATACTGGGTATTGGCGTGGGTATATCAGGCTTCTTCAGTTCCACAGATGGTAGAATGAATACGCACCATGCCATAGAAGAGTGGGCAGATATTAATATTGCCGATACCGTTGCCGAGGCGTTTAATTTACCCTCTTGGGTGGTAAACGACGGTACAGGCGCAGCAGCGGGTGAGGGAATAGCTGGAGTGGGCAGGAAGTACAAAAACTTTGTGTACTTCTTTGTATCGAGTGCCTTTGGTGGTGGCCTTATTAACAATGGCGATATGATCCGCGGAACTCATGGAAACGCTGGAGAACTCGGCGATATGTTACCTGCCAAACTCTACAGTCATCCTAATCTCCAGCTTTTAGAGCGCATACTCTTAAAACATGGCGTAGAAGTACCGTCGATGTACCGATTAAATGAAGTCTTCGATCCAAATTGGCCCGGGGTTGATGAATGGATTTATAAAGTTCAGGACTCATTTGATTTGGTTGCTACCGCAAGTTCAGCATTACTGGACAGCCAAGCTATTATCATTGGTGGGCATATTCCCACTAAACTGGCTGAAAAAGTTATTCCTAGAATAGATGTTTATGCACAATTTAGACGAGGCGCGAAGCGCCCCATGCCTGAAATAGTGTGTGCCGGCGTAACCGAATGCCCGGTAGCCGTTGGGGCAGCTACCTTACCAATTAGAGATTGGTTTTTGTAATAGGGTTAGACTAACTGAGCGGATTTAGAAGCAGTATCCCTGAGCATTATTTGATCTCGGCCTGCACGTTTCGCATTGTATAAACGAGCATCAGCCACCTCTAATTGTGACTCTAAGCTCGGGTGTTCTTCAGCGCAAACGCCAATACTACAGGTAATGTTGAATTTGTGATTGGTGAATTGTGTTGTGCGAACTGCATCCATAAATGCAGAGAGCGCAGAAAGGTAAACTTTGGGCGGTCTCACTGACACCACCGTAAACTCCTCTCCGCCGTAACGCACAATAAGATCGTCTGGGAAATAGTCCTTCATCAAGGCCGAGAACTCTTGTAAAAGCACGTCACCGGTTTTGTGTCCGTAGGTATCATTAACGCCTTTAAAATTATCAGCATCAATCATTGAAACAATCACATTGCTTCTCGTGGCCTTGCGGGAGAAGAGCTCGTCTGCTTTTTCATAAAGAAAGCGACGATTGTAGACCTTGGTTAGCGGATCTAAATTAGCCGAATTGCGAATAGTTTGAATCATTTCCTGAGACTCAAGGTTCTGCATGATTCGGCAGTAGAATTCTTCGTGATAAAAAGGCTTAGAAAGAAAATCGTTCGCGCCGCTCTTGATAAACTTAGAAGTTAAAACGCTGTCACCGGAAGCGGACAGACCGATGAAAACCAAATCCTGTAAGCGTTTTTCGTGACGAATTGTCCTAACAAGCTCATAGCCATCCATATTAGGCATACGGTGGTCAGCAATGACCATTTTAATATCTCGATGGTTATCTAGCACTTCCAGCGCTTCTAAACCATCGTTGGCTTCGTGCACCTGAAATTGAAATTTACGGAGTAACGAGCAAATGTGGTTACGGCTGGTTTTTGAATCTTCTACCACGAGTACTTTTGTGGTTAAGTTCTTTCTTAAGCGATCCACAAGTTTAGAAACTTGAAGGTATGAATAGCGAGACTCTTTGGTTATGTAGTCTAATACCCCTTGATCGAGCAATTGTGCGCGGGTGAACTCATCGAAATTACCAGTCAATACAATCGTTGGTAAGTTATAAGAAAGGGCTAACTCAACGCTTTCGCCGTTAGGCGCATCGGGAAGGTTTAAATCAACAATAGCCGCTAAATATTCATTGTCACTTTCAAGAGCACTTTTCGCCTCAGCCAGATCTTCACACAGATCACACGTAAAGTGAGGATTATCCTCAATAAGTTTATTAACTATCTTTCGGACAGTCGAGCTGTCTTCTACTACAAGAACTTTATACATGAGATCTACTCTTAATATCTTAGCTTTGATAATAACCAATAAAAGAAAAAAAAGCCCTCTTACAGAGGGCGTTTCATACTTATGTCTAAATCAATTGGTAAAGTGGAATCACTAGGTTGTATTAACTTTGCTCAACGGGGACGCGAACAAAGCCTTCCATTAAAACTCGTGCACTTCGGCTCATGACAGCTTGTTGAATATGCCATTGGTTATTATCAAAAGTCGCTTTCGCGCCAACCCGTAAAGTACCAGAGGGATGGCCAAAGGTAACCGACTCTCTGTTCTCCCCACCTGCCGCTAGATTAACCAGCGTGCCGGGAATAGCGGCTGCTGCAGCTATAGCAACGGCTGCCGTGCCCATCATCGCATGGTGCAGTTTACCCATAGACAGGGCGCGAACGAGTACATCAATATCAGAGCCCAATATGTCTTTGCCGCTAGACGCTTTGTAGCCTTTAGGCGTTGCTACAAAAGCCACTTTAGGAGTATGTTGGCGCGTTGCAGCTTCGCCAATATCTTTTATCAAACCCATTTGCACAGCGCCATGTGCACGAATAGCTTCAAATTTCCCAAGTGCTTCGGCATCACTATTTATATCATCTTGAAGTTCGGTTCCTGTGTAACCGATATCTTCAGCGTTGATAAAAATAGTAGGGATACCTGCGTTGATCATGGTGGCCTGCAAGCTACCAACGCCCGGCACTTCCAAGGTGTCGACTAAACGTCCAGTTGGGAATATCGCGCCCTCGCCATCGGCAGGGTCCACAAATGCGACCTCGACTTCTGCAGCAGGAAAGGTCACACCATCAAGCTCAAAATCGCCAGTTTCCTGTACTTCACCATCAGTAATTGGCACGTTAGCAATAATCGCTTTGTTGATATTGGCCTGCCAAATATTTACCGTAGCAACACCGTTTTGTGGAATTTTGCTGGCATCAACCAATCCATTGCTAATGGCAAAAGCGCCAACGGCCGCGGTTAGGTTACCGCAGTTACCGCTCCAATCTACGAAAGGCTTGTCGATGGCAACTTGGCCAAACAAGTAGTCTACATCGTAACCTTCACGCTCGCTTTTACTTAAAATCACGGTTTTACTGGTGCTAGAGGTAGCACCGCCCATACCGTCGGTTTGTTTACCGTACGGGTCTGGGCTACCTATCACCCGAAGAAGCAGCGCATCACGGGCTGGTCCCGGTTTTTGTGCTGCCTCTGGTAAGTCGGATAAATTAAAAAACACACCCTTGCTAGTACCGCCACGCATGTAGGTAGCCGGTACTCGAAGTTGTGGCGCATACTTTGTCATGTTTTTTCCTTGTTGTGGTGAGCGGAAGTTGGTTGCGATTTGAAACACGCTGTGAACACGTCCGTGTGCGCTCCCCAGCCGCATCCATGCGGCTGGAAGGTTTCAAATCGCAACCAACCTCCTGCCCAAAAGTAACAAATCCTGCCAAAAGAAGTTAGCTTGTTTAGGGAAAACTGAGTTGGGGGTGGGACCCTCAATTCGCATGGATGCGAATTGGGAGCCTACATGGATGTATTCACGGCGTGTCCTGCAACCGGCTCAGTTCTTCCCAGCCGAATCAGCTAGCTTCTGCTTCTAAGAAGTCCTTTGCGAAGCGTTGTAATACGCCGCCTGCGCTGTAAATTGAGACTTCCTCACCTGTATCTAAACGACAGGTTACGGGCACTTCTAGTTGCTCGCCGTTTTTACGGTTTACTACCAGCGTCAGTGTTGCGCCCGGCGAAGGTTCTCCGCTTACGTCGTAGGTTTCTGTACCGTCTAGCTCAAGGGTTTTTCGGGTTGTGCCAGGCTTAAACTCTAGCGGTAAAACGCCCATACCAATAAGGTTAGTACGGTGAATACGCTCAAAACCTTCAGCTACAATGACTTCAACGCCCGCAAGACGCACGCCTTTCGCTGCCCAGTCTCGCGATGAACCCTGACCGTAGTCCGCGCCCGCTACAATGATGAGCGGCTGTTTGCGGTTCATATAGGTTTCAATGGCTTCCCACATGCGCACGACTTTGCCTTCTGGCTCTACGCGGGCAAGCGATCCTTGCTTAACTTCGCCGTTTTCCAGCACCATTTCGTTGAACACTTTGGGGTTCGCAAGGGTAGCGCGCTGCGCCGTTAAGTGATCGCCTCGGTGGGTGGCGTAGGAGTTGAAGTCTTCCTCAGGTAACCCCATTTTCGCTAAGTATTCCCCGGCGGCACTGCTTGCCATAATGGCGTTCGAAGGTGATAGGTGATCGGTGGTGATGTTGTCACCCAAAATGGCCAGCGGTCGCATACCTTTCATGGTACGCTCGGCATCCATTGCGCCTTCCCAGTAAGGTGGGCGGCGAATGTAGGTGCTCATTTCACGCCAGTCGTAGAGCGGGTTAATGTCTTTACCGTAATCCACACTCAAGTCGAACATTGGCTCGTACACTTTTCTGAAATGCTCAGGCTTGACAGATTTAGCAACAATAGCGTCAATCTCTTCATCGCTTGGCCAGATATCTTTAAGCGTTACTGGGTTGCCATCTTTATCGGTGCCTAACACGTCCTTTTCGATATCAAAGCGAATGGTACCGGCTATGGCGTATGCAACGACCAAGGGTGGTGATGCCAAGAAGGCTTGCTTCGCATAGGGATGAATACGCCCATCGAAGTTACGGTTGCCCGAAAGTACCGCCGTGGCGTATAAATCGCGGTCGATAATTTCTTGCTGAATTTTAGGGTCTAGCGCGCCACTCATACCGTTACAGGTGGTACATGCAAATGCCACAACCCCGAAGCCTAAGTCTTCCAACTCGCTCATTAAGTTGGCTTCTTCAAGGTATAACTTAACAGCTTTAGAACCTGGCGCCAGAGAGCTTTTCACCCATGGCTTGCGGGTTAAACCGCGCGCGTTTGCGTTTCTGGCAAGTAAGCCTGCTGCAATAACATTGCGCGGGTTAGAGGTATTAGTACAGCTGGTGATAGCCGCGATAATCACCGCGCCATCTGGCATTTTACCGTCTTCCTCTTCCCATTTTGCTGCGATACCGCGGCTTTCTAAGTCGCTGGTAGGTAAGCGTGCATGTGGGTTAGACGGCCCGGCCATGTTTCTGCCTACTGCAGACAAATCAAACGTAAGCACGCGTTCGTACTCGGCAGTTTCTAAGTCATCTGCCCATAAACCTGTGTGTTTAGCGTACTGCTCTACAAGCGCAATTTGCTTTTCTTCACGACCCGTTAATCGCAAGTAATCAATAGTTTGCTGATCAATATAGAACATGGCCGCTGTTGCGCCGTATTCTGGTGTCATGTTCGAAATGGTGGCACGGTCGCCAAGGGTTAAGTGGGATGCACCTTCACCATAGAATTCAAGATACGCAGATACTACACGCTCTTTACGCAAGAATTCAGTAAGCGCTAATACAATGTCGGTAGCCGTAATACCTGGCTGAGGCTTACCGGTAAGTTCGACCCCTACAATATCAGGCAAACGCATGTAAGACGCACGACCTAGCATAACGCTTTCTGCTTCAAGGCCGCCCACGCCTACCGCAATTACACCAAGTGCATCAACGTGCGGCGTGTGGCTGTCGGTACCTACTAGTGTGTCAGGGAAGGCTACGCCGTCACGGTTTTGAATAACTGGCGACATACGCTCCAAGTTAATCTGATGCATAATGCCGTTACCCGGCGGAATAACATCTACGTTTTTAAACGCGGTTTTTGTCCAGTTGATGAAGTGAAAACGGTCATCGTTTCGTCTGTCTTCAATAGCACGGTTCTTTTCAAACGCGTCTTTTTCGAAGCCTGCGTGCTCTACGGCGAGGGAGTGGTCCACTATTAGCTGAGTAGGCACAACCGGGTTTACTTTCGCCGGGTCGCCGCCTTTCGCCGCAATGGCATCGCGAAGGCCCGCTAAATCAACCAGTGCGGTTTGACCCAAAATGTCGTGACATACCACACGTGCTGGGAACCACGGAAAATCGAGGTCGCGCTTGCGGTATATCAGCTGTTTGAGTGAATCGTTTAGCATGGCAGGGTCGCATTTACGTACCAAGTTTTCAGCCAATACACGTGACGTGTAAGGCAGCTTGGCGTATGCACCTGGCTCTATGGCATCAACCGCTTCACGGGTATCGAAAAAATCGATACCCGCATTTGGAAGCGGTTTACGGTAATCAATATTCATAAACCACCTATTCTCTTAGCGTTCGCTGATTGCAGGAACAGGGCGTAATTCTTCGCCTGTGTATTCTGCCGATGGACGAATAATACGGTTATCAGCGCGCTGTTCCATTACATGTGCAGCCCAGCCTGTAAGGCGAGACATAACGAATATTGGGGTAAACAGCGGCGTAGGGATTCCCATGAAGTTATAGGCAGAGGCGTGGAAAAAGTCTGCATTACAGAAAAGCTTCTTCTCGCGCCACATGACTTCTTCACAGCGCACAGATACAGGGTAAAGCACCTCATCGCCTACATCGGTCGCTAGCTTTTTAGACCATTGCTTAATAATTTCGTTACGTGGGTCAGAGTCTGAATAAATCGCGTGACCAAAGCCCATGATTTTCTCTTTGCGCTCTAGCATGCCCATCATTTTTTCTTCTGCGTCATCGGCTGACGTGAAGCCTTCTATCATTTCCATTGCGGCTTCGTTTGCACCGCCGTGAAGGGGCCCGCGAAGAGAGCCAATCGCGCCGGTTACACATGAATGCATATCAGAAAGGGTAGAGGCACATACGCGGGCTGTGAATGTAGACGCATTGAACTCGTGCTCGGCATAAAGAATGAGAGACACATGCATCACTTGTTCGTGAAGCTCACGTGGCTTTTCGCCGTGAAGCATGTGAAGGAAGTGACCGCCAATGGAGTCGTCATCGGTTTCCACATCAATGCGCACACCATCGTGTGAGAAGCGATACCAGTAACAAATAATACTTGGGAAGCACGCTAACATGCGATCCGTCACATCTTGCTGCTCATCAAAGCTAGTTTCCATTTCAAGGTTACCTAGCATTGAACAGCCAGTGCGAAGCACGTCCATAGGGTGGGCGTTTTTAGGAATGCGTTCAAGCACGTCTTTCAGTGCGTCAGGAAGGCCGCGCATACCGCGAAGTTTGGTTTTATAGTCATCAAGCTCAGCTTGATTTGGCAAGTTACCCTTTAAGATAAGATAAGCGACTTCTTCAAACTGACACTTTTCTGCTAAATCTTTCACGTCGTAGCCGCGATAGGTTAAACCTGAACCTGATTTACCTACCGTTGATAAAGCTGTTTTACCTGCAACTTGGCCGCGTAAACCCGCGCCACTTAACTGTTTAGCCATCTTGTTGTCTCCGGTCTTGTATAAAATGTAAGGTACTTATTAAAAATGTTTCTGATTAAAACGGTTAAAACTCAACTTAAATTGGGTGCGAGGCTCCGAAATAGCGGGGGCAGTGCACAGTGGCGCTTGAAGTTGCGGGCACATTGGCTGCAGGAGCAAAGCACAGTTCCCTGCCACGCCGTAAACCCATCCATGGGGGCTCCGCTTCGGCATCCATGCCTTAAGAGGGGCAGGGAACTGTACTTCACCCCTGCATCCTCGTGCTCGCCAACTTCAAGCTGCAATCGTTTATTTATTTAGTTTTTGCCGTCGGCAAATAGCGCATCTAGCTTTTGCTCGTATTCGTGGTAGCCAAGGTAATCGTATAGCTCCATGCGTGTTTGCATGGTGTCGACAACGGCTTTTTGATCGCCATTTTCAAGTATAGATTTGTACACCATTTCTGCTGCTTTATTCATGGCGCGGAACGCACTTAGTGGGTAAAGCACCATATCAGCACCCCATTCACCAAGTTCTTCTTTGTTCCATAGTTCGGTTTTGCCGAACTCAGTGATATTGGCAAGAATCGGTACATCTAAGGCTTCTGCAAATGCGCGATAGTGTTCTTCGGTCTGCACTGCTTCTGCAAAAATACCGTCTGCGCCCGCTTCAACGTAGGCTTTTGCGCGTTCAATGGCTTTTTCTAAGCCTTCTTGCGCGAATGCGTCGGTGCGCGCCATAATGAAAAAGTCAGGGTCGGTTCTGGCATCAACGGCAGCTTTAATGCGATCTACCATTTCCGCTGTACTCACAATTTCTTTATTAGGGCGGTGACCACAGCGCTTTTGTGCGACTTGGTCTTCCATATGTACCGCGGCCGCGCCTGCTTTTTCCATATCGCGAATGGTTTTGGCGATGTTAAAAGCTCCGCCCCAGCCTGTGTCGATATCCACCATAAGCGGTAGGTCACATGCACTGGTGATGCGCTGAACATCAGCAATCACGTCATTGAGCGAGGTCATGCCTAAATCTGGCAAGCCATACGAGGCGTTAGCTACGCCGCCACCTGAAAGATAAATGGCTTGATGGCCTATGGCCTTCGCCATCATGGCCGTGTAGGCATTAATAGTGCCTACGATTTGAAGAGGTTTGTTATTCTCTAACGCGGTTCTGAATTTCTTTCCTGCACTCATGATAGTCACTCGCTTAATTGAAAGTAGGGTAGAGGTGTAATAGGTAAGCAGAAGCCTTATGGGTATTAGTCATTGTTGAGCTTCTTCTCGATATTATTTTTTGAATAAAGAATGTGGCGACGCATGAGCATTTCTGCTAACTCTTCGTCACGATTGGCAATGGCGTTAACAATGTGTCTGTGCTCATCAAACGCCGTGCTTACCCGAGGTCCTGCCATACCAAGCTGTACGCGGTACATACGAACTAAATGGTAGAGCCCATCAATAAGCACGCTGATAAGGTGATCGTTTTTGCTGCCAGTGACAATTCGGTAGTGAAAGTCGACATC
Organism: Alteromonas sp. G5_S2_22_S1; assembly: GCF_054968525.1. Lineage (NCBI taxonomy): Bacteria > Pseudomonadati > Pseudomonadota > Gammaproteobacteria > Alteromonadales > Alteromonadaceae > Alteromonas > Alteromonas sp. G5_S2_22_S1. The sequence goes on from NZ_JBQKUJ010000010.1 coordinate 60,451, forward strand.
ACCGGCTTCTTGATAATAACTGTGGCTGTCTTTCACTTTGTCGAAATGGCTATCAAGCAGCGCTTGCATGTCGGCAATTTCATCATCACTCATATAACGAGCGGCTAAGCGCGCTGCCATACCCTCTAGCGCTTCGCGCACTTGATATAGTTGGATAAGCCCTTCAGGCGAAAGCTCTACCACCCGCGCGCCTACATTCGCTTTGCGTTCGACAAGATGGCAGGTGGCTAAGCGATTAATTGCCTCGCGAATAACTGCACGGCTGACTTCGTACTTTGTCGACAATTCCATTTCACTCAGCTTACTGCCTGCTGGAATGATGCCCTCAACGATATCCTTCCTTAATTGAAAGAAGGTACGGTCGGCATTGGTGATGGCTTGTTCGCTTTTTACTAACACTGTATAGAATCTTTAAATGACTAATGTCGACAATATATGCCCATTTTGGCGTTTTTTCAACCTTAAAAAGGTTTGGATTGTCGACAACGAGAGTAAGATATTAGTCTGATAGTCTTGTTTAGCGGCCTGTGTTGACAGTTGTGCAATGGTTTAATGGCATACGCAAACAGAGCCATGTGTCAGCTTACGTCTATTAGGCGAACCTTGCGCAACCATATTGATAGCTACTGCCCGGACGGAGGAGGGAATTTGGTAACGAAAGTTACATACAGAGGTTCTGAGCTAACGAATGATTCAAGTTAGTGGTAATTTGTTTGAAGTTTGTCCATCTGGTCTAGGTCTTCTTTACTTTATTCGCTTAAGTGTTGTGAAGAGATAGAGTAAATTATCTTTATGATATCTATTTGTTTTTATGAAATTTATACATACTTTGTGTTTGATGCTTAACCTAACCAATTAGTCTAATTTTGAAGTCTTATTTTAGTAAAAGTGTAATATTTTACTTTGCAAGATCGTAATCTAACGGTAACATATCGTTCCAGTCTTCAAGCCTAAATTCTTCTACTGAATTTTAGAGGGCTGGAAAAGTAAGTTCTACTTTTAAAGCAGAGTTTCATTGAAAGTAAGTTTGTAATGTTTTATTGCGACTTACTTTTTTATTGCCTGTAATCCAGTATAAGCACAAGGTTATGTGCGCCTCTCAAATTAGTGAGTTTAGTCTTTCAAAGTTCCAAAGAAGAACTTGAAGCGGCCTAAAAATATTATTACACCTAACACTCACGCAAAGGGGTTACACCATGAAAACCAATACTGACGTGTCTAAGACACTCGCCAGTAAGCTTTCACCTGTCGCACTAGCAGTAGCGATGACCGTTCCAGCTCTTTCAAACATTGCGGTTGCTCAAGAAGCCGAAGCAACAGAAGAACAACAGTTTGAAGCCATTACCGTTACCGCAACAAAACGCCCTCAAGTTATTTATGAAGTTCCTATCGCTATCAGTGCTTTTGATGGTGACAAGCTAGCTGCCCAAGGTATTACAGACCTAACCGACGTTGGTAAGTTCGTTCCAAACCTTAACGTTACGGGTTTCTCTGCGGGCCACACGTCTTCTGTAAACCCTTTCATTCGTGGTATCGGTCTTCAAGATCACCTTATCACTACCGACCCTGGTGTTAGTGTTTACGTTGATGGCGTTTACCTAGGCCGTCAAGTAGGTCAAAACTGGAGCTTAAACAATATTGAGCGTATTGAGGTACTTCGTGGTCCTCAAGGTACCCTTTATGGTCGTAACTCAATTGGTGGTGCAATTAACATCATTACTAAAGAGCCAGATCAAGGTGATGTAACTAAAGTAAACACCGAGTTCGGCACGCGCGGCCGTGTTAAAGCAGATATTTTTGTTAACCATGGTCTATCTGAAACTGTTGCGTTTAACATGAATCTAGCGTTCAACAAACGCGACGGCCTTGGTGAGTTCATTAACGTACCAAATGCTGAATACGATGTAGGTGAGACCGAAGATATTTCTGGTCGTGTATCACTTAAGTGGGAGCCTTCAAACGATTTCCGCATGGTGCTAACCGCAGATGCTAACAACGGTGACGGTGGTTTACGTCCTTACACTGTGCTTATTGATGAAGTGGGTTCTGCGCGCTATTTTGGTGGTGGTAACGGCTTAGATGTTGAGTTGCGTAATACTGACGTAACGCCTGAAGGTGCAGACATTTATGATAACGCAACAGGTACTGAAGCAGTCACTGGCGTGTCTAATGAAGCGCGCGGCCTTTCACTAACGACTGAGTGGGATATCAATGACGACTATACGGCGAAGGTTGTTGCTAGCCAGCGTACATCTAAATATAAAGCAGGCCTTGATGATGACGGTACAGTATTCTCACTAGACCAGTTCCCGGAGCGTGGCGAAGCAGACCAAACGTCAATCGAACTTCAGCTTAATGGTTATATTAACGAATATACTGACTTCGTAACGGGCCTTTACTACTTCAATGAAGAAGGGAGCAACCGCCAAGGCGATGATTCTAACTTCGACGGCGGCCCAAACTTACTTGAGCTAGACCAAGAAACCACGTCGAAAGCGGTATACGTGAACGTGCGTCATGACTTAACTGATGAGCTAAGTGTGTCAGGTGGTATTCGTTACACCGAAGACGAGAAAGAAGCCTCTGCGAACGTATTCTCAGCACTTGGAACAATCTTCGACTCAAACGAATGGGATGAAGTAACCTGGGAGCTTGCTACTAACTATACTTTTGATAATGGCATGACAGGATATGCGACTATTCAGTCGGGCTACCAGTCTGGTCAGTTCCCAGCGCGTCCTTACTGTCTAATCGGCCAGTTTTTCGGTGCGGGTGGCTTCGATGATATCGAAGGCGCACAAGCAGCCGTTCGCGCAAATAACTGCTTTACGGCATCTGACAACATTACCGCTACTAACTATGAAGTAGGTATTAAAGGTCGCGTTAACGATTACTTCGATATCAGTGTTGCCGTATTTAACACAGAGTTTGAAGATTTGCCTTACCAAGTAAGTACTGTGAGTGAAGGCGGTTTTGACACAGCAAACCTTGTTGTTGAACAAACTTCTCGTGGTATTGAAGCAGATGCAACGTTTAGCTATGGCAACTTTAGCATGATGACCAGCATTGGTTATATGGATGTTGATGTGGAAGAGCAAAACGGGATTAGCCCAGTAGCGCCACTTACGCCTGATCTCACGTTAGCGATTGGCCCACAGTATACCTTTGAACTAGATGGTGGCGATTCAATTCGCGTACGTGCCGATTACTCGTACCGCGCAGAAATGTATGGCGAGCCAACTTCAGCTCCTGAACGCATGACGAAGCTAGACAGCCGTGAGCTGGTAAACTTCGACATTGCTTACACACCGGCTAATGATGCTTACACCGTAGCACTTTACGGTCGCAACATTTTCGATGAGCGTTACGACAACGCGCGCTTGAATACAGGTGACTACATCCTGCAAATTCTAAGCAACGATGCGAGTGAGTTTGGTGTTAGATTCTCAACTGAATTTTAATATCAACAACGAGTTATAATAATAAAGCCAGTCTTGTGACTGGCTTTTTTTTGCTTATTTTTTCTTGTTTTATCTTCATTATTAGCTTAGCTTTAAGGCTGTTCTAAAAATGCACAATAAGTAATTATGAGTTTAAAAGTACTTTCCCGCATCGGCGTAATGCTAGCGACATCGCTTCTTTTTAGCTGCACTTACACTGTGTATTTACCTGACGATGAAGAGGATAACACCACTAGGGATAAAAAAGTCGCGACTGCTAAACCAGAGTTTGGTAATCAATGTCGCTATAGTGGTGATGGCGAATACGGCGTATGCCCTACGTCAAATGGTGAAATGGTAGGAACCTCGTGTTCGTGCCCCACACCGTCAGGGCAAATTATGGGAACGGTGTCGAAATACTAAAGGCGCTTATAGTCGTGAGACCTATCAATCATACGGAGTTGAAGCGTGGGGTTGTTTACTAATTTTAAAAAATCGCGGTTAGAAAAAAAGTTTAAGAAAAATGAATGGGTGGTTATTCAGCCTATTCCGTTCGCTCAATTTGAACAACTTATTGTCGACCATGTTGACAGTGGCTGGGAAATTAAAGACGACTATGAAAGGCTGGCAGAAAATACGTCAAAGTGGCAATGCGAATTACGCAAAGGAACCAGTATTCTCACCTGCATTTGGACAGCTAACCACCAAGGTATTGTATATGGGCCTGAACGGGTGCTTACAGGACTATCTGAAAAGCTAAAAGTCTCTACATCTAAAACTATCACGACACCTTGGTTTTAAACTAGCATTTTTGGCCATCGATTAGAGCCAGCCTTTTTGTTTCGCTATGCGGGCAGCGTCTACTCGGTTTGTGGCGTCTAGTTTAGATATTGCTTCTGACAAGTAGTTTCTTACGGTTCCTTCAGATAAAAACAGCGACCGGGCTATATCTTGAGTTTTCAGCCCTTCTGATGCCAGCTTAAGAGCCGACATTTCTTTTTTTGACAGCGGGTTGTTGTCATCTAATGCCATGATCGCAAGCTCGGTGGAAATTACCTTTTTCCCGGCAGATACATCGTGAATTGCCTTTATTAGATAGTCGCTATCCGATTCTTTTAAAATAAACCCTTTAACCCCTAAACTTAACGCCCGCTTGATATAACCTGGTTTTGAAAACGTGGTCATAAGGACCATCTTGGTACTGAGGCTTCCATTGGCGATATGAGCCGCTAAATCTAGTCCAGATACCAGCGGCATTTCTATATCGCTTAAAATGATATCGGGCGCAGGGTGTTCATTTAAGTAATTAATCGCTTCTTGTCCATTGCTGTACTTATCGACAACAGTTAGGTCGTCTTCTAATGACAAAAGCATGGCTATGGCATCGCGAACCAAAGACTGATCTTCAACAATCAAAATAGTAGTGACTTTTGAATTCATAGCGCAGCCTTCCTCGACGAAATTTGATCAACATTGAGTTGGAGAATCACAATAGGGTGGGGAGCAAAGGAAATGTCCACATTGGCATGGATAGATGAGGCGCGCTCTCTAATTCCCATTAGGCCGTTCCCTTCTTTTATCGACCCATTGCTCTCAATAATGCCATGGTCTTTATAAGTCACTTTCACTGTCTGCTCGTTAACTTCAACATTGAGTGACACCGTATTTCCTGTTGAGTAGCGCAGTGTATTTGTCGTCAGTTCCTTGATAATAAGAGAGAGCTGACTTTCTTGTTTTGCACTTAAACGTGCGTCTACTTTGTCTTCAATATTGGTAATAACGGTAAAGCCATTTTCTTCTAAAAGCGCCTTATCTTTGGCTATTTCATCGCAAAGCGAAAGCTGCTTAATATCTGATACTGCTTGGCGAATATCGCTTAACAAAGACTGCGAAAGCTGGGCTAATGCTCTCACTTCACGATGAGCCTCTTCAATTTTGTCTTTACTTATCAGTTTATCGGCCAACTGTGCCTTCAAGGAAATGGAGCTGAGAGCGTGTCCTGCTACATCATGTAAATCTCGACCTATACGCTCACGCTCGGCTATCGCTGATAGAACCCGAAGGGCTTCCGCCTGCTGACTTTCTTTTAAGCCGTGAAGCGTTTCTTTTCGCTCCATAACGCCAAAGCCAAATAGAACGATGCTGTTCAACAAGGAGGCAAGAAGGAGGAAACCAGCACCGTCAAATACGGAAAAGTTTAACGATGTAAGTAGTACCATCATGGTGCTGATGGTAAGTATGCCCGTTCTCAGCGAGTTATAGTACCCGACGATGAAAGCAATAAAACCTACAATTGTTGCAGCTCCTGGATTTTGGAAGCTGCAAGCCACTGATAATAAAAACATCAGAAGCAAATAGCTCGGCAGTGTTTTAGCGGGTTGTTTTATAGCTTTAATGTAAAGAGTAACGAAGCAAATATATCCTGCTGATTGAAATATCCATGTTTCAACAGGTAGTGGGCGTGAAATAATTAGTGGGACAAAGAAAAACAGCGAAAAAAACAAACTGCCGTGCGACCAGCGTTTTTTGCGTCCACTTCCCAAAAGCGGCATGACCGGCGCCATTTCGTTCTTGTCTACATGGCTTATAGATTCACCCATTTTCGCAGTGCCTTCACCTACATGAGCGGTAGGCACTGCGCTGGTGTTATTTATTATGTGGTTTTGGCTGCGCATTGCGAGTATTTCGTCCTTACTGAAATACAACGGCTGACTTGCTAGTGATAAGCAAGGTGCCCGAGATAATTAACATAATACCTAGCACGGCATAAATGTCGAAAGTTTGTTTCCAAAATACCACTGATGCAGCGGTGATTAGCGCGATACCCATACCTGACCAAATCGCATAGGCAACGCCAATTCCCATATTCTTTAGTACCATCGCAAAGAGCATCCCTGAGACGGTGTAGAAAAAGATAGCGCCGTAGCCGAACGCCCACTTTTCCCAGCCATTAGACATTTTAAGTAGCAGGGTAGCGGTAACTTCCGTAACGATAGCAATGGCTAATAATAAGTAAGTCATGATGAATTCCTTTTGGTTGTTTTGTTGTAGAGCGTATTCTATTGCGGTAAATCGTGCTTAAATTGATATCTGAGCATTTGCTCTTTTCTTCTCACTGCAGGTTTGAAAGCGACGTTCGAGTGCAATTAAAGAGACGATATAAACTGAAACTATGACCGCAGATATGGCTTCGACACGAGCATCCGGGAACAGATACCAAGCGCCAACAATGCCAAAGGTTCTTGCGATAGTGTGGAAATAACCTACCCAGTGTTCAATAGCCCAAGATAATGGCATCCACATCAGTCCAGCTAAAATTCCTATGCTAAGAGAAACCGTTGTATGGTCTATCGCCGCAACCGGAAGTGCGATGGCAAACACCAAAAGGCTCATTAGCATGCCAACGAAAAAAAGGCGATCGAAGCTATTTGATGTGGCCTTTTTAGCAAAAAATTGCTCGCCAGTGAGGTATGAAAGACCAGCACCTAAGTAAAAAATAGCGCCAGTACCGATATACAGCATCCACGTGATTGTTAATTCTGATACAAAGGGAGCGCTCGCGCCTAATATTGCCCAAACAATAGTACCGGCCAGCGGCATTGCGATGAACCTGTTCTGTTTGAAGCTTTCGCGTTGCTGTTCAAGTGTTGGCTGAGTTCTTTTTAAGCTGACAGCTGTGCGAGATGACGATACCTGTTCCATTTCTTTCTTACCTTTCTTGGTTATTTCGATAGGGCAAGTATGCGTGAGTGTCGTGCTTTGGGTTAGTCACAAAAATCATCAATAGTATGTGACATTTGTCACCAAATGCGCAGAACAGGCTAATTGAAAAAGGTCGAATGGCGAGAATAAATAATTGCTTAGTTTAAGTTACTGCAAGTACTTTAAAGATTATTGCGTTTGCTGCTTTTTCTTTGCTTTGCGTTTATTTAACACAGACACACCGTCTTCTTTTGACAATAATAGGCTGTCATAAATACTGACAAGGGCTATCGCTCCCATAAACATCATGGCAATAGAGAATGTCTGCAAGTTAGGTGTATCAGGGCTTTGTTCCAAAATAAGCGCTGCAACAGCGATGGCAAGGGCTGAAAGCGTGATGCCTAAGCCGCGATTCATTTGCATTAGAATAGCGCCTAGCGTATTCGCATCTCGCATTTTATTAGGCGGTACGTCGGCAAAAGCAATAGTGTTTATTAACGTTAAGTGCATTGAGCGAGTCACGCCGTTAGCAAACAAAATAGCGGCAATAGTAAACGACGACGTAGTGTGATTTATCATAGCTAGCGCGACAAAGCCAAGAGCAATCAGTACGCCGTTTACTACAAGTACGCGTTTGAATCCGAAGGTATTCATGATCCACGTTGTCGCTGGCTTTATTGCTAGGTTTCCAGCAAAAAGCCACAGTAACAAAGAGCCAGCCTCTACAGGCGAGTAGCCTAGCCCTAGCTGTAGCATTAGCGGTACAAGAAACGGGGCGCTGCCAAGTGCTACACGCACAATAGAACCACCGTAAACAGAAAGCCTGAACGTTTTGTGCTGCATGGCATCAAATGAAAATAGCGGGTTTTTGGCTTTTTTGACATGCCGTATTGCAAATACCATGAGCACTAGGCCAATGGCGATGATGCCTAGCGATTGAAGAAGTTTATCGCTGGTGCTGGCAAGAAATTCAATACCTGCCATAAACAGCGCGAAGCCGACGCCGGTAAGTAGAAAACCTTTAACGTCGAATTTACCCACATCGCCTTTGGTATTTCTAAGCAGATAGAGAGACGCGATGATGGCAATGATACCCAGTGGAATATTCATATAAAAAATCCACTGCCAGCTAAAGTGAGTCGCTATATAGCCGCCTAACACGGGGCCTAATAGCGGTGCACTCAAGGCGGGCCATGTGATAATGGCTACGGTTTTTACTAGTTTTTCTTTGGGCAAATCCCGCAGAACCACTAACCTGCCCACGGGGACCATCATGGCGCCGCCTAAGCCCTGCAGAATTCGAGATAGGGTAAATTCGAATAAGGTTGTGCTTAAGCCACACAGCACCGACGCCAAAGTAAAAATGGCTATCGCCGCTATAAATATTGTGCGAGCACCAAATTTGTCAGCAGCGTAGCCGCTTAAAGGAATGAAGAGCGTAACGGCCACTAAATAGGCCGACACGCCAATAGAAAGGTGGGCTGCCGGCACATTAAAGTCAGCAGCAATAACAGGGAGCGCCGTTGTAATTACCGTGGCGTCCAGAATTTCCATAAAGAGTGCCCCTGCAACCAGAAGGGCAGTGGCTAACTCTCTATTGAACAATTTCAAAGGCTCTAACGACGCGAGCTACACCCGTGATATTGCGAGCAATATCTACAGCGGCAGTGGCTTCAAGATTAGTTAAACGACCCATTAAAAAGACTTCTGAATCTTGCACAACCACTTTAATTTGAAGAGCAGGAACGCGCTCATCTGCCACAATTTTAGTACGCACCTTTGATGCAAGCCAAATATCGTTAGCTTGTGTTCCCGCGCCGATGGGGTCGCCTATGCGAATTTGATTGTGTATCTTCTTAATATAACTTACTTCCTGAGCGCGCCTAACGGCTTCATCGATGAGACTTTGACTTGGCGCTTGCCCAGTTAACAGCGCTACGCCGTTATATAAGTCCACTTGAAGATTGGCTTGCTCTTTCAGTGCGTCGCTTTTAGACCATTGATAGGATACCGCTGCATCGGCGTTTTGATCGTCAAGCTGCGTACCCACAGTACGTCTGTCATTAGCCACTTTTGCAGCCATGGCACCGGCAGCGCCTACGGCCACAACGCACCCTTGTAATGTAAGAATCAGGGCTAATAAAGAACCCAGTAGTCCTAATTTTTTCACATGCTTCCTCATAGTCTACTTATTTACTCATCGCCGTGATCGGCAGGGAATAAACTGTCATCAATACATTCACATAAGTTGTGAATGACCAACAAATGCACTTCTTGTATACGCGCGGTACGGTTAGAAGGAACGCGAATTTCCACATCGTGTTCGCTTAAAAAGCCCGCCATTTCACCGCCGTCTTTACCGGTAAGCGCAACAATTGTCATATCACGGGAAAGGGCAGCTTCCATTGCCGCAATAACGTTACGCGAATTACCGCTAGTTGAGATAGCTAGAAGGATATCGCCAGGCTGACCAAGCGCGCGAACTTGCTTAGCAAAAATCTCGTCGTAGCTGTAATCGTTGGCGATAGATGTAATTGTCGAAGTATCTGTGCTTAACGCAATGGCCGGTAGGCTCGGTCGGTCGCGCTCGTAGCGGTTCAACATTTCAGAAGAGAAGTGCTGTGCGTCGCCTGCAGAGCCGCCATTACCACAGCTCAATACTTTATTCCCTCTAATTAAGGCTTCAACGATCATGTACGCCGCTTTCTCAATATGCTCTGGCAATATTTCCGATGCCGCTATTTTGGTTTGTATGCTCTCGGTAAAATTCGCTTTTATCTGTTCAATCATGTGTCATCTCTTTGTTTTCACCAAACGGCAGACCATTTAGTGAAATTTTTTGCGCTGCATTACAGCGTCTTGATTTTTGTAATGGCCAGTATCTGAAAGTCAGAGGTTTAAACTGTGGCCTCAGCGCGAGAGAGAAACGGCCTAACGTTTATCACTCGCGATAATCAACCCGCATTTACTATTGAAGCGTGCGAAAAAACTCAACCAGGTTTCTTGCTTCATCTTCAACTTTAAAATTTTTCACAACGTGTTCGCGTCCGGCTTTGCCCATTTCTGCAAGTTTGTCCATATCTGAAAGCAGTAAATCCATCTTTTCTGTGACAGCTTGCTGATCTTTGGTCGGTACAATATACCCATCAACGCCTGGCCTAATGATGTCTTCCCATGCGCCCGCCTGAGTAGCTAATACCGCAGCTCCAGCACTCATGGCTTCAGGTACAGTTAATCCAAACCCTTCGTTATAGCTAAGTGCACTTACTAATGACAGTGCACTGAAGATTTTAGGAATTTGCTCAAACGGCAACTCACCGGTGAAAACAATTCGGTCAGTTAACCCGGCTTTAGAAATTTTTTCTTTAAGCTCGTTTACAAATTCTTGGTTACTCGAGGATATGGCACCTACAACTACCGCGTTCACGTCAGGGTATTTGGGCAATACTTTGATACACGCGTCAACAAATAGGTGAACGCCTTTTTGCTCTCTAACTCTGCCCAGAATACCAATGCCGTACTTGCCGCCGTACCCTAATGCTTGCCATGCTTCTTGCTTGTTTTCTGCTGGCGTGTAGTTGTCTATTTGCACACCGTGGAGATTTATCTTGGCGGGGGGCTTATTTAGATATTTTGCAGAGCGATTACTCATTGCAATAACCGCATCCATTTTATTGCTTAACCACACCGTAGAAGCCGAACGCTTTCGCTGAGCGGCAGAGCTAAATACAAGCTTTATCTTGGCGCGAAACACGTATTTGAGGATCACACCCTGAATCATCTCGTCAACGCGACGCGCATGAAAAATTCGCCACTTACCATTACTAAGCGGGCGTCGACACATCTTGGCGACCTCCCAAAAAGTAATAGTCATTGATGGGTCTGGAACAAAATGCTTGCCCATTATTCGCAAATTAATCATGTGTTTTTGAAGCGATGTCACTTGCAGCATGGTAGACGTTACACCAGAAAAGTTGGCGCTGGAGTTGCCGACTATCAATTCAATTTCTTGGTTATCAACGCTGCTTAGCGAAGTCTTGTTATTGGGATGACTCATTATTTGTGGGAACCTAAGACACTTTCATCAAACAGACAAAAGGGTGCAAATCATAAGATAAAAAAACGAAATATTACTAGCATAAAGACGTTTTCATTGATTCTCGAACGCGATTACCTTTGGCATACGCATTCAGTTCGCTTTCGGCAACGTCAGCCATAGTGCTTTATGTTGTCAGTCTTTAGCCTACGCTCTTCAGCCATTCGAGGTTGTCTCCGTCTATGGCAATAACGTCTATCCTTAAGGGGGTAGACGCTGGATTTAGACCATTATCTAACAAATAGAAACCAAACGCAGCCTGAATTCGCTGAAGTTTTTTGGCCGTGACAAATTCCACTGCACTGCCAAAGCGATTTTGCTTTCGATATTTCACTTCAATACACACTATGGTATTCCCGTCTTGCATTACAATATCGAGTTCACCACGCCTTGTATGGTAGTTGCGACAACGAAGAGTGAGGCCTTGTTGAAGTAAATATTCACAGGCCTTGTCTTCTGCTGCATTCCCTTGCAGTTTAGACATTTCTTTACTCCGAAAGCATGTGCACTTTTTCGTTACGAATAATGGCTTGAGGTTGTTTGCGTATCACTTCGCCTTTCTGGTTGAGTGAAAGTGTTCCTGTCAGCCCGTCGTGGGATAAATAATTCAGCGTGTTAAGCATGCCTAGCTGTGGAAGGAGTTTGTAGGCATCAAAGCCGAACGCAAACAAACGCTTTTGCATAGTATTTTGATTATCCCACGCTTGCTCAACTTCTTTTTGCAACGGCTGCCACTTATGTGAAGGCATTAACCATGGCATATCAATAAAGTGAACGTTTTGCAGATCCCGCCACTGGTTTTTACCACTATCGTAATCCATTGAGCGAGAAGTAGCATAAACAGGCACTTGTTTACCGTCGTAGGGGTTTAGGCTTGCTTCAATAATTGGGTTGAGCAGTTCGGTGTCTTGCGGTGAAGCAAAAGCAACGATAGCGTCGATGTCACGGCGACTACGAGGCATGTTATACACTTCGTCGTTGGTCATGTACTCAATTTGATTAATGCGTTCGTTACTTTGCGCAACGTCTAGCGCTTGGGTAATACCCTCTCGAAGTGAATTACTGTCGTTAAACGTAACAGAGGTAATATTCGTACGCTGCTTGTTCTCTGCGCTATTTAAGGTTTTCCAGTGTTTCTTGAACGTATCATCCATTCGCTGGTACAAGCTACTTTGCGCAGCAATAACGATGGGGGCTCTATACCCCTTATTAAAGATGAATTCGGCAAGCTGCTTCGCTTCATCCTCGGGCGCAAGCCCGTAGTAGTTCAAAGAGGTGGGTAAACCTAATTCACTGAATTCACTTTGCATGCTTGGCTGTTTAAGCGCGGTGGCTTCGGCTTTATTATCTGAACGTAATACCTGTGTTGCTGAAGCATCCAGTGGGCTTTTTAACTCACCATGTACTGGTAAGTCATCGGGGCGATTCAAAGCCAGTACATTGACGCCAATGGGTAAATTAGGCACTAAATGCTCGATAGTATCTTTTAAAAGCGGGCCAATGACGAACTTGGTGGAACCAATCTCGTCGACGAGCTGTTGGCTATCTGCCCCGTGAGTGTCAATAAATCGCAATCTAGGTAGAAGCTTTTCATCTTGGCGTTTTTCTACATCGGTATAATATGCGGCCATAATGCCGTTTTTCACCACTTGGCCGGTGCGAGCTAACCTTCCTGAAAGAGGAAGAAGCACTGCAATGTCATTCGCGCCAGCTTCGGTAAGCTGGGTTGCTTCAAGAACGTTTTCTGGTAACGATGTCGCTAGCACGTGGCCACGATATACTTGTTGGAATTGCTGTAGGTTTCGCGCTAACTCAGCGGGTGATGCGGCATTTTCTTCGGTCAGTTTGCGCAGTGTTATAAAGGGCGAAAGTGCCGGGTACGTTTCTCCTACCTGCGCTAAAGACTTTTTGGATATTGCCGTTATCCATTGCCACACTTGCTCTACTTTTTGCGCATCAGGGAGATTGGTTTTTAGTACACTATTTGCTGCCGCAGCCAAATTACCCTGCTGTGAATAAAGCTGTGCTTGCAACTGTGCTTTTTCGTAACCAGTTTCGCCAGTGCTATCCACACTGTCTAACATCGCAAGTAATGCATCAGGTGACGCATCAGGCATGCCAGCATATGTTCTCGTTACCAGTAAGGAATAGTAAGCGTTGTTCGCATTTGAAACCCCGTCTTCTTTCACTTCATAAAGCACTTGTTGTGCTAAAACAGGCTGATTATTTTGAATGTATAAATCCGCCGCTTGAAGTAAAAGTGCATCGCGCTTATTTTTGTCGCGAGTGCGCTCCCAAGCTCTTTTGGCTTCAAGAAGCTTGTGCTCTGGCGTGACGTTTTCTTCAACCTTTGTGGTTTCAATAGGCGTAGGATTTACCGCCACAGGTTTAGATTGCGGCTTTGGGGTGCTGCCACAGCCCGATAATACCAACACAGAAGCAACGGCTGATAGCGTAAAAATTTTTCCAGCTTGTCCGAGATGACGCACAGTTTCATTCCTTTTACATCGTTATAGGCCAAGTTTATCTTAACCACTGTGAAAATCTACGCTTGCCAGCATAATCTGGACTAATGGCGTGTTACACTTGTGGCATTATCTTCATATTTAACGAAAGACTACACCACTGCTATGACAGACACCGCCACCTTATATATTGTTCCTACGCCAATCGGCAATTTAGACGACATGAGCGCACGAGCAATTCGTGTACTTAGTGAAGTTAACTGGATTGCTGCTGAAGACACTCGCCATAGCGCTCGTCTGTTACAACATTTTAGTATTGGAACCAAAACCCTTTCGCTTCATGAACACAACGAAGATAAGCGAACGGCCATGCTTTGTGAGCGGTTGAAGGGCGGCGAGTCTGTGGCGCTTATTAGTGATGCAGGTACCCCGTTAATTAGCGATCCCGGCTTTATTTTGGTGCGTAAGTGCAGAGAACTGGGTATCTCAGTGAGTGCGCTTCCCGGCCCGTGTGCGGCAATCACGGCGTTAAGTGCTTCGGGCCTACCCACAGATAAATTTATATTTGAAGGCTTCTTACCGGTTAAAACCCAGGCGCGAGAAGGCGCATTGTCAGCGCTTTTAGACAGACCTTTTACCACGGTTTTCTACGAAGCCCCTCGCCGTATTCTCGATACGGTTACCGATATTCAGCGGGTATTAGGAGAGCGCAATATAGTAGTCGCTAAAGAGCTTACTAAGACATTTGAAACCTACGCTAGTGGTAGTGCGCAAGATGTCATCGACTATCTAACCGCAGAACCTGCGCACCAAAAGGGAGAGTTCGTGGTGATGATTGCGCCGGCTCAAATAAATGAACAGGCAATTCCAAGCGAAGCAATGTCGCTATTAAACACGTTATGTGAACATATGCCGCTTAAAAAAGCGGCAGCCGTGGTAGCCAGCCATTACGATTTAAAAAAGAATGCGCTGTATCAAGCAGGGCTCGATGCAAAAGCATAAGCCCTGTTAAGCAAGATTGATCTTAAGTGCCTTTGGCAAAATACAAAGTAGTACGTTCTACGTTAGCCCTCGGTAAATGAAAGGCTAAGTGCTAAAGGAGATGCAGATGATAAAGACACTTAAAATTACTATGCCTGACGGTAAATGGCTGGTAGATATATTTTCTCAAGCCAACGACTCTGGCGTTTACGATTTAATTCATCCAAACGGTGTTACGGACGTTTCATTAAACGAAGGTGAGATGTACGGATTTCGCTATAGCCTGCAAGGCAAGCCAGGTACATCTTTCAAAATCGAGCTAGATAATGAAGTGTTAGCTGAAGGCGAGATTGATAACTCTGAAACCGCGTCGGGAAGCGGCGTGGTTTAGTCGTAAAGCTTAGACAAACAAAACCCGCCAACTGGCGGGTTTTGTGTTTGTAACGTGTTTACGACAAACGTCCTTTAAAGTCTTCGTAGCTGAATTCGCGAACCAGTTCAAAGTCGCCATGAGCTCGTAAAATACCAATAGCAGGGTGCTCTACACCGTTAAAGAACGTGGTTTTTACCATGGTGTAGTGCATCATATCTTCAAACTGCAAGCGGTCACCGGCTTTTAGCGGCTCGTCGAAGGAGTAGGTATCAAAAACATCGCCTGCAAGGCACGAATTACCACCAAGCTTCACGTTATACGCTTTTTCATCGGGCATTCCGGCGCCCAGAATTGTAGGGCGGTAGGGCATTTCCAGTACGTCTGGCATGTGTGCTGTCGCTGAAATGTCCAAAATAGCGATATCCCCGTCGTTTTCCACCATATCCACGACCTCACAAATAAGCGGGCCTGTTTGCCACGCGACGGCAGACCCTGGCTCTAAAATCACATCTAAATGAGGGTAGCGCGTTTTGAAATCTTTCAAAGTAGATATAAGGTGGTCAACATCGTAACCTTCGCTCGTCATTAAGTGTCCGCCACCTAGGTTCAACCATTTCAATTGACCGAGCCATTTGCCAAAGCGCTTTTCGATAGCTTCAAGGGTGCGTGCCGTGGCAAAAGAATCACACTCGCAAAGATTGTGGCAGTGAAAGCCCTCTATACCCGTCAGATCCACATCTTCTAGCTCGCTAGCGCGTATGCCTAAGCGCGAACCTGGCGCCGCTGGGTCGTATAAGGGTGTATCGGCTTCTTGATGCTCTGGATTGATGCGAAGACCTAGTGAAACATTAGCTAAGGCTTCTTTATGCGTGTTCCATTGACTAAGGCTATTGAACGATAAGTGATTAACTAAGCCTGCTAGTTCTTTTGCGTCGTTTGCTTTATACGCTGGAGAGTAAGCATGCACCTCTTTCCCCATTTCAGCGGCAAGTTTAGCTTCCCATACCGAACTCGCCGTCGCACCGTGTAAATACTGTTTAATAATGTCAAAGCATGACCACATCGAAAAGCCTTTCAGCGCTAAAATAATGCGGGCACCAGACTCCTCTTGGACTCGCTTCATAAGCTCAAGGTTTCGAATTAGCTTAGCTTCCTCTAACACGTAGCAAGGAGAAGGGATATCAGTGCGTTGGGTTAAATCGGTCAATGGGGTAAAGCTCCAAAAATAAAACTGCTTTTAACATTTAAGAAGCACTACTGTATTACACCTTTTCTCATAGCTCAAAGTGACAATGAGTGAGATTTATATCTGAGGCTTCAATTAAAAAGGGCGCTTAATAAAGCGCCCTTATGTCTTACTTATTTGGTGAAAGGGCTGCTTTCACACTCAAGTACGTGCCATGGTAGGCCGTGCTCGTTAAGCATATCCATGAATGGGTCTGGATCGAATTGCTCCATGTTCCAAACACCGGCTTCTTTCCAAGTACCGTTAAGCATAAGTGCTGCGCCAATCATGGCCGGTACGCCCGTGGTGTAAGACACCGCTTGTGCGCCTACTTCTTCGTTGCACTTAGCATGCTCACAGTTGTTATAAATAAAGATGGTCTTTTCTTTGCCATCTTTAATACCCGTAATGTAGGTGCCAATGCACGTCATGCCGCTATAGCCTTCAGCAAGTGAACCTGGGTTAGGAAGTACCGCTTTTAAGAACTCTAACGGCACAATCTGTTGACCTTGGAATTCCACGGGCTCAATGCTCGTCATACCAATGCCTTCAAGTACACGCAGGTGGTTTAAGTAAGCATCGCCAAATGTCATCCAGAAGCGTGCACGCTTAAGGGTAGGGAAGTGCTTAACAATAGATTCCAGCTCTTCGTGGAACATTAGGTAAGACGCGCGAACACCAATGTTCTGATAATCCAGATCTTCACGAACGCTTAGCGGATCGGTTTCTTTCCACTCGCCATTTTCCCAGAAACGACCGCGCTGGGTAATTTCACGAATGTTGATCTCTGGATTGAAGTTAGTCGCAAAAGCCTGACCGTGGTCGCCGCCATTACAGTCTACGATATCAAGGTAGTGGATCTCGTCGAAGTAGTGCTTTGCTGCATATGCCGTGTAAACGTTAGTTACGCCTGGATCAAAGCCGCTGCCTAGCAGCGCCATAATACCTGCATCTTTGAATTTGTCTTGGTAAGCCCACTGCCACGAATATTCGAATTTCGCTACGTCTTTAGGCTCGTAGTTAGCAGTATCAAGGTAATGCGTATTGGTCGCAAGACACGCGTCCATAATAGGAAGGTCTTGGTAAGGCAACGCAAGGTTGATTACTAGGTCTGGTTTTACTTCGTTGATCAGTGCTTCAACTTCTTTTGCATTGTCGGCATCAACAGCGAAAACGCCTTTTACGCGGTCGGCACCCACTTCTTGTTGAAGTGCTTCACACTTAGATACTGTGCGACTGGCTAAGTAAATTTCGTCGAAATGCTGCGGTAAACGTGCACATTTTTTCACAGTTACCGACGCAACGCCGCCAGCACCAATAATTAAAACGCGAGACATAATAACTAATCCCTAATTTGGCTAATGAAATTTGGGCTGAATGCTAGCAGACCAAGGGGATTTGGCAAGCAAAGACAGCCCAAAAAATTTTAATCGTAACAACGAATGTAAAAGGTAGTACACACCCTGCTGTGTAAACGTTAACGCGTTACTGTGTCAATGGGGGGTGAGATAACTATCTTATCATCTACTCTATAGTAAGGGTAAAGGATAAGGCGTTCCTCGTGATTAGGGGTAGCTGTTGCGATAGCAATGGCGTCTAAGGTTTTGCTGTCCTGTGTATTCACTGTTGCAGCGTATACCAACACACCGTAACTATTTGTATCAGTGGTAGTATCAATAATGCGCCATTGCAGTTGCTCTATAAGCTGAGACTCTCGCTTTTTTTTGCCGGTTTCATCGGCAAAAATACAGCCAATCCGACCATTCTCGTAAATAGCGGCAAAGGGGTAAAACACATCACATACGGGTAGCATGAGCTCACATAACTCTAGTGACTTAGTCACCAGTGTATTTAAAGGCGTTGGCAATGTAACTGGACGGTCGATCATAGCGTATCTCCTTTGAGTTAGCGTTGCTTGACACTTACCAATTCCTACGCTTCCACTGACACATTAGTTTAATAATCGCTTAAGCGATAGTGAAATCAGTCTTATTTTTGGTCGGCAACCCGTGTTTTTTGCCCTGTTCTGTGACTTTTGGGAATATTTGATTAGAGTTTTTAATATGTGCGCAACCAAAACAATGCAACGCAACGTTAAAGCACAGTACTCCTGACACGCAGGTTTCGTGTTAGCGCTTATTTCACTAATTGCTTTTGATACCGCAAAGGAGTAGTTGAATACCACTTTTTAAATGCGTGAGTAAACGAGGACTGCTCCTTAAATCCAAGTAAATCTGCGGTGTCAGCAATGGAGTGGTGCTTTAGCAGTTCGTCTAAGCGACATTTTCTTTCATCGTTAAGCAACTGTTGAAAACTAGTTCCGCTTAGCTTTAGTTTTCGTTGTAAGGTGCGAGGGCTAATGAAAAGTGCGCTAGCAATACGCTGTTGGTTGCACTCTTTTAACGTCGGCTGGGCTTTTAATAGTGCCTCAACGCTAACTCTAATGTGTTCAAATACATCAGTTTCACCCGGTGAATTACCCTGCTGATAGCAGCGACGAAGTTCTGTCTCTGTTACTGCTATAAGCGCGCTAAACATTGCCCTATTTTCGCTAGTAAAGGGTATATGTAGTAGCGACTGGGGGAAAATAATGGCATTGGTATCAGCTTCGCTCATCACATCGCAGTTGAACCACGCTTCCAGCGTGCCCCGTTCACGAACACTGAGCGCAAAGGTAAACGTGATAGCATGTATTTGGCACGCCTGCCCCAATATTTTGTAGACGGTGGCAACCCAAGCGGTTGTATTGCGCAACACCATTTGTTTGCAATCGTCACTTTTTGGTTTCCAATTGATATGCACGTTGGTCGATTCATTAACGACGGTGGTGTTACCTATGTTTGCCACTAATGCGTCGAAGCGAGTTAATGCTTGAATGGCCTGAGCTAAATTTTCACAACTTTCCACCAAGTAGCCGAGTACGCCGTAGTCTTTCGCTTGAATATGTTTACCTAGCTCAAAGCCGAACAGGGAATTATTGGTAAGTAATGCGCCTTTGTTTAATAGCGAAACATAGTCCTGCATAGAAACCCGAGAGGAAGAAGGGGAAACTGCTGGCGCGCTGACTTGGGTTGTAATTTCTATTTCATTAAACCCTAAACTTACAAGATAGTTCACTATACTCTGGGCATAAGGCGGTGAAACTGATGGCATAGGTTTGTCGCAAAATAACAAAAACACTGACGCATTAGCGCAAGATAAATAGTGAATGTCAAATTATGCTTGATAGCGTTGGAGTCACAATAAGAAAAGAAGATAAGTGTCAAATGGTCAATGTTTATTACCAGAAGAAAATAGCAGCGAAACCCCAAGCGCTGCGTGATATTTTGCTAGACCACCACAACTTGAGTGATTTTTTCAACGCCTCTTTTAGTGTGTTACGGCAAGAAAATACAAATGAAATAAGCGGGGGGAAAGGCTGCGTTCGAGAAGTATCAATACTAGGCGTTCGGTTTAAAGAGGAAATGGTTCACGCTGATGATAAGCGTATTGAATATCGTGTTGTCGATGATTTTCCCGTACAAGCGCATACAGGGTCTATCGAGTTTGTGCCTCAAGAGAATGCTACTTTGGTTTCTTATCGCATAAGGTGTCGTGCGCCTTGGTATATACCACGCTGGCTGCTTCAACGCCTTTTACAAAACGATATTGAGCAATGTTTGAATAGATTAGGAGCCCGTTTTGATTCCCGTTGAGCTTATTTTACTTGGCTTAAGCCCGGTTTTTTTACTTTGTGTTTTTGTGGAGTTCAAAAAAGCACGGCAGTTTTATAACGTAAAAGACAGTGTGAACAATGCCTTACTTGCACTGCTTCATCAGGGCTCTGATGCTTTGGTATTACTACTATTAATGCCTTTGTTTCTATGGTTACACCAGTTTTCGTTATTTAACATAGAGCTTACGGCATTATCACTTTTTGCAGGTTTCATCCTGCAAGACTTTTTGTATTATTGGTTTCACCGAGCTTCACACAACATACACTGGTTTTGGCTGGCTCATGTGGTGCATCACAGCTCAACAAAAATGAATTTCACCACGGCGTTTAGGCAAAGCATTTTGTACCCATTTGTGGGAATGTGGCTCTTTTGGGTGCCAATGATTTTAATTGGGTTCACGCCAAGCTTAGTTTTTGCCATTGTGGCTATAAATTTGGCCTATCAGTTTTTTGTTCACACGCAAACAATTGGACATTTAGGCTGGGTTGAACATATTTTCAATACGCCTACGCATCATCGCATTCACCACGCGACGAACGCTCCCTATATTGATAAAAATTACGGTGGCGTGCTTATCATTTGGGACAAGTTATTTGGCACCTTTGTTCGTGAAGACAAAACGATAACGATAAAGTACGGCATTGTTGGGAAGATGCCGAAGGATAACCCACTTAGCGCCAATCTCAGTCAGCTTGGCGTACTTGTTGACCAGCTTCAGCAGGATAAAGGATTAAAAGCCAAGCTCAAAAGGCTGTTTGGTTACCCTGTTGAAAATTGATGAAATAACTTTAGTGCATTAAAGTTATAGCACAGCCAAAACTTTCAATTTGCACGATTTAGAGTTCAATAACGCACCGAATTAAAGCAATAAAGCAGCGCTAGATACGACGAAGCGGAAATAAAACTTTCTTCAAGCCCTAACTAAAATACTGAGGAAAGGTGAAGAGCCAAAGCTGGTTCTTATACGGGCACATTTTTTGCCTTTCATTTCTTTCTGGGTGACAAAATTATGCTCGCCAAGTTTTTACATTAATTAAGAAGGCGCTCAGTAGTAGGGGAGTTACAATGAAAGAGTTTATAGAAAAAATGCCAAAAGCTGAGCTTCACGTTCATATCGAAGGCACGTTAGAACCGGAACTAAGTTTTGCTTTGGCACAGAAAAACAAGGTTGCACTGAAAGCAAAGTCGCCTGAAGAAATGATAAATGCGTATGATTTTTACGATTTACCTTCTTTTCTCGATATTTACTATGCGGGTATGAGCGTTCTTATAGAAGAGGACGACTTCTACCAACTCACTATGGCATACCTTAAGAGAGCCGCAGCGCAAAACATAGTTTATGTAGAACTCTTCTTTGATCCACAGGCTCATACAATACGAGGCGTGCATTTCGATACCGTTATTAGTGGAATACACGCAGCGCAGAAGGATGCGCATTCTGAATTAGGCATAGAAAGCCAGCTTATCTTATGTTTTTTGCGAGACATGTCCGCAGAATCAGCAATGGAGCACCTAAATATGGCTGAGCCTCATCTTGACAAACTAATAGGAGTAGGCCTTGATTCCGATGAGAAGAATAACCCACCATTGAAGTTTGCCGAGGTGTTTTCAAAGGCACGAATGTGGGGCCTTAAATTGACGATGCACTGCGATGTTAATCAAAATAATACGCTAGAGCATATTCGGCAGGTTATCGAGGATATTAAAGTAGACAGGATCGACCATGGTGTAAATATCCTAGAATCTGACGCGTTATGTGAGCTTGCAAAATCGAAAGGTTTGGGATTGACCGTGTGTCCGGTTTCGAACAAGTTTGTAGTTCAATCACTTACCTCTAAAGAATTGAAAAAGATGCTGCAACAAGGGTTGCTGCCAAGTATCAATTCGGATGACCCTTCTTATTTTAGAGCTTACTTAAATGAAAACCTGATAGCGTTACAAGAAGAAGGGCAATTTAGTAAAGAGGACTTGGTTACGCTCGTTGCGAACAGTTTTAAAACCAGTTGGCTTTCTGAAAGTCGTAAACTGGAATACTTGGATACGCTAACACGTTATTCGGAGACTGTTGCCGTAGCGTGATTTTTGCTTCAGGTATTTCGTTTTGATTAAAGGTGCTGCGTAGAGCTGCACCCTTAATCAGAAGTAAAGTTACTCTTTATTGGCAATTTTTTGAAGGTTACTGTGAATTTTGAAAAGAACGATAAGTAGTTCACACCAAATTCTTGCACCAATACACCCTGATACAACGATAAATAGCCCGTATACGAAACTCGCATCGTATCCAACAAACATTGTAGATACGCCACTGACTACAGAGCCCAATAATAGCAGCCAATAGACAAAAGTAATTATTTTAGGGGTTAGCATTGAGTCGAAAAAGAAAATATCTTTCATAATCATTCCTTGATGAAGTTTGCAGGTAGCAAGCTTTAGTTTTTATACCGCATCCTGCGACAAACTTCTTTTTGTTATTGTTGGTTTATAATTTACGAGTAATGTGAGCAAGCCCACGTACTTAGTTGTATCACTCAAACATAGTTAAAACAATGCTTTGTAATAACAATACGTTACCTTGCACCTTGCAAACCGCCCGTGTGCAATACAACAATGCGAGAACGGTCTTCGAACTTACCTTTAGCCAACATATCTTTAACTGCCCAGAAGGCTTTGCCTGAGTAAACTGGCTCTATTTTAAATTCCATGTTGTCATTGAAGTCGTTGCAAAAGGTTTGAAGCTCATTTGGCGCTTTGGCGTAGCCACCAAAATGATAGTTATGATCAATATGCCAACTTGTCTGGTGTTTAGATATCGGAAGAAATTTCTGAACCAACCCCTCTAAATAGCCTTCACCTTTTAGTACGCCTATGCCAATGACTTTATGAAGAGAACGAAAGTCAGTAGCCGTTGTACGATTACGTTTATTTAATGCGTTTATAATTCCCGCCAAGGTTGCGCCGCTTGCGACTGGCGCGACGATAAAATCAAAGTCTACCTCGATTTCATCGACCATATCTTTTATCCCTTGAAGCGCTTGGGCTTGGCTTCCGCCCTCTGGGATGATAATCGCATCGGGAAACTGCAGCTTTAGTTCATTTAAATAAGCGCTATCGCTACGTTTTTTGTAGGTTATACGGTCCACATATTCAATGTGAGTTTGCCACTGTATCAAGTCTTTAATCATCGGTGAGGGGGTAGCCGAATAGTCACCTCGAATAATCGCGGTGAAAGGGATACCCAACTTAAAGCAGATAAAGCCTAGGGCGTGGAGGTGATTAGAGAAACCGCCCCCGAAACTCACTATTGCCTTGGGTAGAGAAGGGGGAAGAGCGTTACTTAACTTGCGCCATTTGTTCCCCGACATAATAGGGTGTATGGCGTCGTCTCGCTTAACGAAGAGCGATACCTTCTCAGCCCCTTTCCATTTTGGAAAAAACGGTTCTACAGGCGAAGGAAGTGTGAGTGAAGTTTTGAAATCTTCAAGGGATAGCACGGTAAGCGCCTATCTGTTATTGATCAAATGCATGGTGGAAAGAGTATAACCAGATAGCGAGTTAAGAAAAGAACCTAACTATTATTACACCTAATTCGAGCAAATTTATGGCTATAAAATCGACGTTGATATTTTCTATAGCGCTCATTGCGGGGGCGATGTTCATGGAAGATAACGCTTTTGCGGCAGCAGCGAGCTCAAAAAAAGTACAGTCTGAGCCTATTTCGCAGTATGTGCCTAATGCCAAATTAGTGGGCAAAGGAATGTTTTCTTACTACTTTTGGGATGTTTATACCGGAGAGTTAATCGCGCCTAACGGTACGTACAACAACGAACCGCCCTTTGCGTTGCGTTTAACTTATCAGCGTGACCTTGAAGGGAAGAAAATAGCCAAGCGCTCCATTGATGAAATGAAAAAGCAAGGCGATGTATCTTCGGACAATGCCGAGCGATGGCTGGCGTTGATGGAAGATATTTTTCCTGATGTTACAGAAGGCGATGTCATTACCGGTATTGCGACAAAAGGCGGTAACAGTGTGTTTTACGTCAATGGGGAAATGTCAGATGAAATTCAAGACGCGACATTCACCCAGCGCTTTTTCGATATTTGGCTGAGCGAGAAAACGTCAGAGCCTAAGTTTAGGAAAAAGTTACTCGGGGAAGGATAAGAGAATCATCTCCCTTTTAAAATATTGCGGATCTTTTGGTATGTCAGGAATATAACAATGATAAAAAATGCGATGAAAGTAGTGCTGGGTTTAAGCATAGCTAGTTTAAGTGTACTAGGCCTTTCGGGCTGCTCTGTGTCAGTTGAAGGGGAAGATTATCAGTCGATAGCCCCTACGTTTAATATTGAACAGTTCTTCGATGGAAATGTGAAGGCATGGGGTATTGTTCAAAATCGCTCAGGCGAGGTGGTACAGAGGTTTGTAGTTGATATTGACGGTTCAGTTAACGGCAATACACTCACGCTAGACGAAACGTTTGATTACGGTGTAGGCGAGGGGCCGGCTTCGCGCACTTGGAAAATTGTGAAACAGAGTGATAATACCTATGTAGGGCGGGCTGGTGACATCGACGGACCGGCCAAAGGCACAAGCTACGGCAATGCGTTCAACTTTCACTACGAAATGGATTTACCGGTGGATGACACAACCTATTCGGTGACCTTTGACGATTGGTTTTGGGCATTTGATGACAGCACCATGATGAACCGCTCGTACATTCGTAAGTTTGGTATTGTCATGGCCGAAGTGACCATATTTATGCAAAAGCAGCCTTAAGGCTGCTTCTACGTTAACGTTTGAATGTAAACACGACGCCCAGGCCATGCCCTTTCATTAAAGGGTCGTGAACGAACCATGTTTTCCCTTCATGAAGCCTTACAATAGCCGATACAAGAGATAAGCCCAGCCCATTTCCTTTGCTGGTTCTGCTGCCATCTGCGCGATAAAAGCGGCGCTCTAAATTGATAATTTCGTTTTCACCTACGCCCACCCCTTCATCAAAAACAGATATAACGAAATGGTGAGGTGTTTGACATAGTTCAACGGTTACTTCGCTATCGTCGTGAGAGTATTTGATGGCGTTATCAAGTACGTTAGCCACTGCTTGAAAAAGCAAATTAGGGTCCACCGTCATGGTGACCGGTGCAAGGCTGCTTGATAAATGAATATTACGCTCTTCTGCCAGTGGATGATAAAGGTCGACAACGTCCTCGACAATGGCACGGACATCGGTAGTGCAAAACCCTTCTTTCTTGTTTGTTGTCTCGAGTCCACTAATACGCAGCAAGCTGTTGAACATGTTAAGTAAGTTGTCGGCTTCTTGCGTGGTGTCGGTGCGAAGTTCGTCGTCTTCAATTTTTTCTAGGGTGTTGCGAAGTCTTGAAAGCGGGGTACGCAAGTCATGTGCGATGCTATCGGTTACCGACTTGATGTTGTTTACCGAGCTTTCGATAGTATCGAGCATTTGATTGAATACAATGGAAAGGCTGCTTAAATCATCCCAGTTGCTGTCAATTTGAAGTCGCTCCTGCAGGCTACCGGTTTTAATGATTTTATCTGCAGTTTGAGACATACGATTTATTCGATTCACCACGTAAACCGCAATAGCAAAACTAAGAATACTCAAGGTGCATAAAAGGACAACAATAATCCAGCTGAAGGTTTTTCCAAACCACTGGGCGCTGTACAAATCATCAATGCCACGTCCAACATAAAGCGTATAGTCGCCAAGGGCTTCTTCTCTCATTAGGGCTTGATGGAGTGTTTTGCGAGCCGCGTTACCAGGGCGGGTAATTACTATTTCTGCGGTATCGAAGCTTGCCCCAGTATGGCGTTCTAACACCAATGGAATGGATGATAAATTACCCGCTACAATCTGGTTATCTTTGCTAAGTACTACGAAAGAGCGTGTATTATCAGAGGGTTGACCATGAGCGATATCCGAGGCAGTAACGCCAGATGTGAGGCTATTAGAGGCAATAGCCGTTCTCACTGCCTCAATGCCAAGGCTTTCGTACAGGGTGACAAGCGCATTTGTTTTGGCGTTAACGGCAGCATTAGATTCGGAAATAAATAAATCGCTACTCGTTAATCGCCAAAAATAAACAATTAGAACAATGGCTATGCAAGCTAGGGTTGTGAGCAATACGCCTACGCGAAAACTGGAGCTACGCGTAAAGTCGCGTATCGCTATCATGCAAGCCCATCCGCTATGCGATAACCGGTACCGCGAACGGTTTCAATAAGCGGAACATTAAACGCTTTATCAACTTTTTGTCGCAAGCGGCTAATATGCACGTCGATAACATTGGTTTGCGGATCGAAATGATAATTCCAAACTTGCTCTAGCAGCATGCTCCGGGTAACAACCTTACCCTTGTGACGAAGCAAACACTCTAAAAGCTGAAACTCTTTCGATTGAAGATCAATTTCTTGATCGCCTCGCAACACTTTGCGATTTACTAAATCGAGGGTGAGATCGCCGACTTTGATGAGGGTTTTATCTTCGCCGTCTTTGTTGCGGCCAGCTAAACCTTCAACACGCGCCAACAATTCCTCGAAGGCGAAAGGTTTGGTCAGGTAGTCGTTTGCGCCTGTGCGTAGACCTTTTACCTTGTCTTCAACTTGGCTCTTGGCACTTAATAGCAGAACGGGTGTGGTGTTACCTTCCTCTCGTAGTTTTTCCAAGACAGAAAAACCGTCAAGTTCCGGCAGCATTACGTCTAAAATTACCGCATCTAACTCATTACTTGAGGCTTCGTTGAAGCCTGATGCGCCGTCACCAACGGTAATACATTCATGCCCTTCACCCAATAGTCCATTTGCAATGTGCGAGGCAACTTTAGGATCATCTTCTACAAGTAGCACTTTCATTATTACGCTTCTTTTGTTTATCTACATTCACACGCTTGATTGGCATTGCTGCTACCCTAAAAAGGAGATTGTTTTACAGCAAGCGAACTCAAACAGTCGCAAAGCATTAACGCTTTCTTATGCTTTTACGAGTGTTAAGTAATGAAACGATCACTTTTAAGCCTTGGTATGTAGCTCGGAATTAGTCGTGTTTACCAAGGCTTAGACTTATGGCTAAGCCTTACTCGTCTCGGTCAAATCGCCTGTTTGCCCGGTATGGCGTAAAATGTTGAACATCGCCCCGGGCGCACTTTTTTTGTACTTCATGCCAGTACTCGGGGGTCATAAGGTCACCATGTAGCGACTTTAGAATATCTTTAAACTTGCGCTTCCCTACAATGAAGTGTTCGAATTGTTCGGGAAATACGTCGTTTGGGGCCACGGAAAGGGTATCAATAGCATACGGGTCATCCGACTTTGGCAATGCCCTAAAGTTACGCTCGTTCATTAAACATATTTCATCATAGTCGTAAAATATCACACGGCCATGACGGGTGATGCCAAAGTTTTTGTGTAGCATGTCTCCCGGAAATATATTGGCCATTGCTATTTGTTTTATGCAAAGCCCCAACTCGTCTAACGCTCGTGTTACCTTTTCTTCGTCTGTTTCTTGCTGTAGATATAAGTTAAGCGGCGTCATTTTCCGCTCAATGTACATATGTTTAATGATGAGTTCAGATTCAGTGAATTCTAAGCTCGAGGCGCACGTCTCTTTTAGTTCTTCGATTAATTCAGGCTCAATTCTATCTAGCGGAAATCTAAAGTTTACGTATTCGTGGGTGTCAGCCATTCGGCCCACGCGGTCTGACATTTTTACCAGCTTGTAGCATTCTTTAACGTGCTGGCGCGTGATCTTTTTACTTTCAGCGAATTCGTCTTTGATGATTTTAAACACCACACCATAAGAGGGTAGGTGGAATACCATCATAACAAGGCCGCGTATTCCCGGGGCCGCTTCAAATTTATCGGTTGACTCACTCAAGTGCTGCAAAAAGTTACGGTAGAAAACCGTTTTGCCGTGTTTGTAGTGGCCCATCGACATATAAAGCTCAAAGTGCTTTTTGTTGGGAAGTAGTTCTTGAAGAAAGGCAGCCACTTCTGCAGGGTTTTGAGTATCAGCCATAAAGTAGCTGCGGGCAAACCCGAATATAACGCTTAAATCTTTGCGGTCGGTAAGCAGTGCATCAACGAACATGTTGGGGTCATTGTATCGTCGCATGGCGATAACAAAAGGCAGGGTTTCATCTGGCATGCAAATACGCCCAATGAGGTAAGCTGCTTTACCTCTGAAAAACGTAGGTTTAAGAATTTCTACTGCCTGAACACTTGCTAGTTGCGCTTTGTCAAGGCGTGCGCGAAGAGCTTCTTCTAAGTGCTGAAGGTCGCGCTCAAAATTCTCGAATGGAATATTGTAGCGGTAAATTTTGAAAATAGACTCGTACATCTCACGCACGGTTGTTGTTGTATCGAAGCTATTAACTACCTTGTCCCTGTCTTGCCCTGGTAAAAAGCAACGGCTGGGCAATACGAACATCATGTCATTGTCAATTTTGCGATGCTTGAAAAGTCTGCCGATAACAGAATTATAAAAGGTTTCTGCCAACTCGAACTGCGGGTGGCCCTCTAGCTGTAAGGCGAACACTTTTTTAAGCTGTTGCCAGAAAGCGTCGTCTTTTTGATGGACCTGCGTTAACTGATAAATTTCAGCAACGGCATCAGATAAACTTTGCTCGTATATGGTGATGCGTTCTTTTGAGGCGAGTTGGGTTTCTTTCCAATTGCCCTTTTCAAACCGCTCTTGAGCGCCACGGGTGATGCGGGTGAACCACCGATAACTCTTGTCGAAATGGGATAAAATTTGATAGGCCACCTTTCGCACCAAATTCTTATCTTGGCTTGCAGCTAACTCTTGCATGGGCATGTATTCCTTTTTTCACTCCACGTTATATCTACCACAAAACCGGCCCTTAAGTGAGGGGAGTTTGCTGAACATAGCGCGTAAGTAGCCATAAATCAGGTACTTTTTGTTTTATTATACTTTCGTTTAAGGTATTCTGATGACGGATTAATAACCAATTATACGATTGAAGCTGATGGGTTTTAATATATTAATTTGTGATGACTCAGCGCTCGCACGAAAAATGGCAAGAAGCAATTTACCTACGGGCTTTGCTGAAACCATTTATGAAGTGTCTAACGGTATGGACGCTTTAGAAGTACTAGCGCATCACACCATAGATTTGGTATTGCTCGACCTCACCATGCCTATCTTAGGTGGTATTAGTGTTCTAAGTGAAATTAAACACCGTCAGTTAGAAACCTTTGTCATCGTGGTTTCCGGCGACATTCAGCCAATGATGCAAGAAAAGGTAATGTCGTTAGGTGCATTGGGCTTTATAGAAAAGCCCATTAAGCAAGACGAGTTAAAAGCCTTGTTACACCGCTTCGGTTTTATTCTTCCTGATACCTATCAAACTGCTATTGCTGTGTAGCTGCAAAACCGCGTAACTGGTTAAAAAAGAAGGGCGAACCCATGGTTCGCCCTTCTTTGTTATCTCTTCGTTAAAGCGCTGCTTTTACAATCGCGCTGGTATCCACAATGTTACACCAGCGCAGTGTTTACTGGTCTGAAACGATATCAGTTCGCCCCATCGAACCAGTGACGCGTTCTGTTAGCAAACCACACAAGCGACAACATTACTGGTACTTCAACCAGAACGCCCACTACGGTCGCTAACGCGGCACCGCTGTGTAGCCCGAACAGGGAAATTGCTACGGCTACGGCCAGTTCAAAAAAGTTAGACGTACCAATCATGCATGCAGGGGCTGCAATGTTGTGAGGCAGCTTCAGGCGTTTTGCGGCAAAATAGGCGATAGCAAAAATACCGTAGGTTTGAATAAGCAAAGGTATTGCTATTAGCACAATATCCTGTGGCTGCGAGAGAATAGTTTCTGCCTGCAGGCCAAACAGAATCACAATGGTCAAGAGCAAGCCAATAACTGAAAACGGCTTAAACTTATTTACCAGTGCATCGATAGCGCCTGTGTCTGTGCCAGCATTTTGGCCTGACGTAGTCGCCTTCTTCTTTTCTAAACTACGACGGGTTATATAGCCAGCTACAAGGGGAAGTACCACGTAAAGGGCCACCGAAAGAAGCAGCGTATCCCAGGGTACCGTAATATCTGTTACGCCCAGCAGCATGGCGGTAAGTGGCGCAAACGCAATAACCATAATAAGGTCGTTAATCGACACCTGAACCAGTGTGTAGTTAGCATCACCTTTGGTTAAATGACTCCATACAAATACCATGGCTGTGCAAGGTGCTACACCAAGTAAGATCATACCGGCGATATATTCAGTGGCCGTTTGCGGGTCTACCCAGTCGGCAAAAATGCCTTTAAAAAATAGCCAGCCTAAAAGGGCCATGGTAAAGGGTTTGATTAGCCAATTCACAACAAGGGTAAGCACTAAGCCTTTTGGCTTTTTACCCACGTCTTTGATAGAGCCAAAGTCAATCTGCACCATCATCGGGTAAATCATTAGCCAAATAAGTACGGCAACCACTAAGTTAACATGCGCGTATTCTAACGCCGCAATCGACTCGAATAGGCCCGGAACAGCATAGCCTAAGCCAACCCCGGCTATAATACAAAGGCCGACCCATACCGATAAATAACGTTCAAAAAATCCCATTTTATAACTCTCTTATATCGATTTTTGGTTAACGCGTTTGCTGACTTCATCGGCGCTTTCGACGCGCTCAGAGTAGCGATCAACCAAGAACGCTTTGTTGTCGCGGGTAAGCAAGGTGAATTTAACTAACTCCTCCACCACGTCTACTATGCGGTTGTAGTAGGGAGAAGGTTTCATTCGGCCATCTTCTTCAAACTTGAGAAACGCTTTTGCTACCGAAGACTGATTAGGAATAGTTAACATACGCATCCAACGACCTAAAATACGCATTTGGTTTACCGCGTTAAACGATTGAGACCCCCCTGAGACCTGCATAATTGCCAAGGTTTTACCTTGCGTAGGGCGCACGCCGCCAAGGCTGAGCGGCACCCAATCTATAATGCTTTTCATGATCCCAGTAATGCTGCCGTGACGCTCTGGTGAGCACCATATTTGCCCTTCAGACCACATCATCAATTCCCGTAGCTCTTTAACCTTCGGGTGTGAATCATCTTCGGTGTCGGGTTGGGTAAACCGCGAGGATCAAAGATTTTGGCTTCTGCACCAAAGTATTCAAGCAAACGCGCGGATTCTTCAATGACCAAGCGGCTGTATGAGCGTTCGCGAAGTGAGCCATAAAGCAATAAAATACGGGGTTTATGCTGTGAGAGCGTTGAAGCAAAGTTTGCCATTATGGGCTTGTGCATGTGTTCCATTACCGCATTATCAGACGGTGATTGCACAGAAGGTGTGCTGTTGTTTGATACCTCCTTGCTCATTAATTCGCTCCTAAATTTGATAGCGCCTCTTTAAGCGCGGCTTTATCTAGATTTTTGTCAGCAAGCTCAGCTAACGCGGCAACACGCTTTTCGATAATATCGATGGTGGTATTGAACGCCTTCGCTTTTTCTTCCTCTGTGCCTTTTAGTTTCGAAGGGTCTTCCAAGCCCCAGTGAACTTTAAGTGATTTACCAAAATACACGGGGCACGATTCGCCTGCTGCCGAGTCACATACCGTCACCACAAGGTCGGCATTATAGTCT
This sequence comes from Alteromonas sp. G5_S2_22_S1, assembly GCF_054968525.1. NCBI lineage: Bacteria > Pseudomonadati > Pseudomonadota > Gammaproteobacteria > Alteromonadales > Alteromonadaceae > Alteromonas > Alteromonas sp. G5_S2_22_S1. Next base: position 92,075 of record NZ_JBQKUJ010000010.1, read on the forward strand.
TCAAACTCATCCCAAGATTGGCTTCTAAGGCCCTGGGTATCAATCCCACGCTCGGCCAAATATTTAAGGGAGAGCGGGTGTACTTCACCTACGGGCTGGCTTCCCGCACTGCGTGCTTCCACATTACCTTTAGATGCATTGGTGATAGCTTCGCACAGGATGCTGCGACAACGGTTATGCGTACAAATATATAGAATCTTCATGAAGCACCTTTTAATAGTCTTGTGTTACCGAAGTAACCTTTGTAGATATGAAACGGTTGATGGTGAACACCGGTCTTAAACTAACGTTTTATGGTTAATGTTGTGGGTAGAAATATTAACAGTCAGCGCACGTTAACTTGGCCAATGGGCCGTTGATGTACTCACCGTTGTGTGCGGCTGTATTGGTTATAACCTCTAATGCCCAAGACGGTAATTCAGGGTGAAGTTTGTAGTACACCCATTTACCTTTACGCGTATCAAGCACTAAGCCGCACTTGCGAAGGTCTGCAAGATGTCGAGAAATTTTTGGCTGGCTTAATTGCAGGGCGTCGGTAAGGTCACACACACACAATTCACCTTTCACGCTAAGCATAAGAAGCGTTTTTAGGCGGGTGTCTTCTGACAGGCACTTAAAAAATGTTAAGGGCGAAAGTAAGCACGTAGACATAAGTTCCATCACATATGAAATTTCGTATGTGATGTATCGTATATGAAATTTCATATGTGTCAATAAGGTATCTGAAATTTCATATATGTGTAATAGGAATGAAGTGGTTTAAAAAACTAATTAAGGAAGCGCTGAAATTTATTGGCTTTCAGAGGCGGCCTCAAACGACATCGCTACTTGTTTACCGTTTACCCCATTGTAGTGGGTGATAACTTCATTCATAAAGGCATACCACGTAGGGTTAGGGTGCCAAATAGCCATAAGATCTTTCTTGGCAGTTTGTTCATTTTCTCCAAGTACGTTAATTCTGTATAGGTAGGTAAAAGCGGCACCCCGCCAATTCAGTTTACAGTGAGTGAGTACCTTATCTTTATTGACATCTACGTTTTGCATAAACGCTGCGTAATTTAAAAAGTTAGCGAGCGTAGGGCCTTCCCAATCAACGGGTACATTAAAGTAATCGAGCCCTAATTCTGAGGTAGTTAAAATCTCACTCGCTCGATCTCCCGGGATCAAATCTATAACGTGAGTTAGCCCTTTCTCCTTTAGCAAAGAAAGATGAGAGGCATCAGGCAAGCCAGAAGAATACATAAAGGGCGCGTTTTGTTGGTAGTTGGTGAGTGTTGTAAGGGGCGGTGCGGTACTCATCGGCGTTTCGTCACCTGCTTGCTGTGTTGAACTGTCTTCATGATAAGCGTTTGCGCATAAACTCAATCCTAGCCCTACGCTAATACACGCAATAGTAACAACGCGACCTAATTTAGACTTTTGAAGCGATGGTGTATTTTTCATTTTTGCAAGTACTGCAAGTTGGGTCTTTTTCATAATGGAAAGCTCAATGCTGACACGGCTAAATAGTGACGTTGTTAATACCTTCTTACGTTACACATTTGCTTACTTATTGTCCAAGGTATAAAAGCCATTGTTAAGTATTTACTATCGGCTTTAGCATTAAGTACCATGGGGCGTTAGAGCAGGGCGTGATTTGAAGAGAATAAAAAAAGGAGAGGCCTAACCTCTCCTTTGCGTTCTTACAAGTAGCTAACGCTTACTTATCCATATGCACAACAGAGCGAATACTTTCGCCTTTGTGCATTAAGTCAAAGGCGTCATTGATTTCATCAAGGCCCATGGTGTGAGTAATGAACTCTTGAAGACCAAAGTCACCATTAAGGTATTGTTCAACAATGCCAGGAAGCTCTGAACGACCTTTTACACCACCAAAGGCAGAGCCGCGCCATACACGACCTGTCACTAGCTGAAATGGACGAGTTGAAATTTCTTGGCCCGCACCGGCTACACCGATAATTACTGACTCGCCCCAGCCTTTGTGGCAGCACTCAAGGGCAGAGCGCATTACGTTCACATTACCGATACACTCAAACGAGTAGTCAACGCCACCGTCGGTCATTTCAACAATGACTTCCTGAATAGGCTTGTCGAAATTCTTAGGGTTTACTACATCAGTTGCGCCAAGCTGTTTGGCTAGGTCGAATTTACTTTCGTTGATATCAATACCAATAATGCGACCCGCGCCTGCCATACGTGCGCCGATAATGGCTGATAAACCGATGCCGCCTAAACCAAAGATAGCAACCGTGTCACCTTCTTGAACCTTAGCCGTTTTAAGTACTGCACCCATACCTGTAGTTACACCACAACCCAATAGGCAAACTTCGTCCAGCGGGGCATTTTTGTTTACTTTCGCTAGCGATATTTCAGGTAGAACTGTGTACTCAGAAAACGTTGAACAGCCCATATAGTGATAAATTGGCTCGCCATCTTTAGAGAAACGGCTTGTGCCGTCTGGCATTAGGCCTTTACCTTGGGTTTCGCGTACCGCTTGGCAAAGGTTAGTTTTGCCTGATTTACAGAACTTACACTCGCCACACTCAGCGGTATAAAGTGGAATAACATGATCGCCAACGTTTACACTAGTAACACCTTCACCGACCATTTCAACGATACCGCCACCCTCGTGACCCAGAATTGAAGGGAATACGCCTTCTGGATCGTCACCCGAAAGGGTAAACGCGTCAGTGTGGCATACGCCAGTAGCAACGATCCGAACGAGAACTTCACCTTTTTTAGGCAGCTCTACGTCAACTTCCTCCATTTTTAACGGCTCACCCGCGGCCCAGGCTACGGCGGCTTTAGACTTAATGTGGGTTTGACCTTCTTGCAATGAATCTTTGAACGATGCCATGTTATGACTCCTTTATATCAATTATTTGATAACGCTTTATAAGCCAAAGTATAGGAGACAGATTACTATTGATAAATACAGTTTTAGTAAATCACTTTTGCATATTTGTAATAATTTCGACGAATGAATAATATTAGGGGAGTGGAGCGCGACGTGCGTGTTAATGGCTGACGAATTTACGGGTAGCATTGATGAAATATTTAGAGGGCATAGCGGAGTTTTGCGCCGTTGCCGAGGTAGGTAATTTTACCGGTGCTGCCAATAAGCTGGATACGTCGGTGGCACAAATAAGCCGAAAAGTGGCGTCTTTAGAAAAGCAGCTTGGCGTAAAATTACTGCATCGTACTACGCGAAGCGTTTCACTCACCGAAGCCGGTACTTTATATTGTGAACAAGCACTGCCAGCATTAAAAGCGCTCGAAGATGCCCAGCTATCAGTTAGCGCTTTGCAAAACTCACCGCAGGGTTTAATTAAACTCACAGCGCCTGTAGCATTTGGCGAAGCATTTATAGCACCGCTACTCAATGCATTTATGCAGAAGTATTCAGGTATTAGCGTGCAGTGCATTTTCTCGAATGAAAAGCTCGATATCGTGGATATGGGCCTCGATTTAGCCATTCGCATTGGAAAGTTGGAAGACTCGACGCTGGTGGCTAAAAAGCTTGCCACACGTCATTTATACGTGTGCGCAAGCGAGCAATACTTTAAGGAAAATGGTCGTCCAAAGACCTTAGAAGACTTAAAAAAACACACACTATTGGTGGGGTCGCAGCCCTATTGGCGTTTTCTAGTTGATAAAACCATACGTGCGATACCGGTACAGGGGCGCGTTAGATACAACAGTGGAAATGCGCTGTGCAGTGCAGCTATTGCAGGTTTAGGGCTCGCCCAGCTGCCTGGCTTTTATGTGCGAGAGGCGTTGGCTTCGGGTAAGTTAATTGAAGTATTTCCCCAATACAAAGATAAGCAAGAAGCGATATGGGCGGTGTTCCCTTCAAACCGTAATGTCGCGCCTAAAATTAGATTATTAGTGGATTTTTTGGCTCAACATATCGTCTCAGATAGTTAGCAAGCTGCCTGATTTACTGATCGAAAAAAAGCCAAAATCTCTACACACTATAACGTCTGTCGGTCTTTACATTGTTAAAAAGGGCCGCAGTTTCAGTGCAAATAACGATATAGGTGAATAGGTGCATAAGGATGAAGGGCGAATTCAGATACGCGGTGCTCGCGTACATAACTTAAAGAATATCAACGTTGATATACCTCGAGATTGCGTTGTCGTTTTTACCGGCGTATCTGGCTCAGGCAAGTCCTCGTTGGCGTTTGGTACGCTGTACGCCGAGGCGCAGCATCGTTATTTAGATTCCATATCGCCCTACGCCCGGCGTCTAATAGAACAAGTCGAAAAGCCAGAAGTTGATGCCTTGGAGGGATTACCGCCAGCCGTTGGCTTACATCAGCGTCGCCAAGCGCCGTCAGTGCGTTCATCTATAGGCAGTATAACTACCCTTTCTAACAGCCTGCGTATGCTTTATTCCCGAGCAGGGGATTACCCAGAAGGCCAAGCTATTATTTATGCAGACGGCTTTTCACCCAACACGCCTCAAGGCGCATGCGAGCGGTGCGACGGTATCGGTAAAGTGTTTGATACTCAAGCTCAGCTTTTAGTGCCTGACGATACCCTAACCATTCGAGAAGGGGCTGTGGCGGCTTGGCCCGGTGCGTGGCAAGGTAAAAATCTTGTCCGGGTGCTGCTGTCTCTTGATATTGACGTGGATGTGCCGTGGCGTGAATTGCCGAAAGCGACGCGCGATTGGATCTTATATACAGACGAGGCGCCACAGATGCCTGTCTATCGAAATTACAACCTAGAACAAACGCGCAAAGCGCTAGCAGAGGGCGAACCTGCTAGCTATAAGGGAAAGTTTATAAGCGCTAGACGTCACGTTTTAGATACCTTTAAAACCTCACAGAAAGAAAAAATTAAGCAGCGTATTTCTCGTTTCCTCTCCGTTACACCGTGCCCCCGTTGTCATGGTAAAAAGCTTAAGAAAAAAGCCCTTAACGTTACGGTAGAGGGCGTCGATATTATTGACTTTTCAAGGCTACCGCTGCGCGACGTTAATGAAAAAATGAATAAGCTGCGGGGTTCAGTAGCAGGTGATACTTCAGAAAGGGCACAAGTCATAAGAAACATAGCGGACGATGTCATCGATAGAATTAAACCTATTATCGCGCTAGGTCTGCATTACCTTTCATTAGATAGAAGCACTACTACTATTTCGGTTGGCGAGTTACAGCGACTGCGCCTCGCTACTCAGCTAAAATCCAATTTATTTGGCGTGGTTTATGTTATGGATGAACCTTCGGCTGGGTTGCATCCTCGCGATGTCGAGTCCTTAGTTAATGCGCTTCATGATATTACTAAAGCGGGTAATTCTCTGTTGGTTGTTGAGCATAACCCCTATGTGATTAAAGGGGCTAACTGGGTAGTAGATATTGGCCCTAGTGCCGGTAAAGAGGGTGGTGATCTGATATTCAGTGGTCCAGTTGATGAACTCGCGAAGGTAGAGACTTCGTCAACCGCAGAATTTGTTTTCAATGACAAACCCCTCGTATCAAGAGAAAAATGTAACTCATCATTGACGCTAAGTCTTAAAAACGTGAGCAGAAACAATGTAAACAACATTGATATTGATATTCCCCTTGGCGTTATGACAACGGTTACTGGCGTTTCAGGCTCTGGAAAGTCGAGTCTTATTAGCCAAGCATTGGTGGAGCTAGTAAAAGAGGGATTGGGTAGCGTTAAAGATAAAACTGACGGTGAAGTTAATGAGGTCGCGTTACTTTCATCCGAAGATAAGGTTACCCAAGAGGGCTTTATCGCCAGCGGGTCAGATAATATAAGTCGCTTAGTGGTTGTAGATCAGTCTCCTATAGGCAGAACACCACGCTCGACGCTCGCAACCTACACGGGCATGTTCGACCAAATCAGACGCTTATTTGCTACCACTGACGACGCGAAAAGCCGTGAGTATGATGCCGGTCATTTTTCTTTTAACGTGACCAAAGGCCGATGTCCCAACTGTGAAGGACTAGGTGTAGTGTCGGTAGAATTACTATTTATGCCCAGTGTGTATTCACCTTGTTCGGTCTGTAATGGTTCACGGTTTAAGGATGAGGTTTTAGATGTTCACTATAAAAAACACTCTATTGCCGATATTTTATCTCTTACAGTCAACGAGGCGCAGGATGTCTTTGAGGATAACAGCGCAGTTTTGCGAGGGCTTAAAACACTAATTAACGTTGGCCTTGGTTATCTTACACTGGGGCAAAGTGCCACCGAGCTATCGGGAGGGGAGGCCCAGCGTATTAAGTTGGCCTCTGAACTTAAGCGTGCGCAAAACAATAACACCCTTTATGTGCTGGACGAACCAACCACAGGTTTGCACCTTTCAGATACTGCACTGCTTTTGGAGCACTTAAGTACGCTCGTGGATAGCGGTAATACCGTGGTGATGGTTGAGCATAATATGCAAGTGGCCGCCGCTAGTGACCACGTTATTGATATGGGGCCGGGAGCTGGCGAAGACGGTGGACAAATCGTGGCGTGGGGCACACCAAAAGACGTTGCGAAAAATAAGAAAAGCGCAACTGCGCCCTTTTTAAAGCAAGCTTGCAAAATAAATTAATCGGCAAAGGCCGCCGGTCGCTCATTTGTTTACTCATTTCGCATGCCGTATCTTTGTCATAGCAGCAACCACTGTGCAATAGGGCTTGGAGAAGCCAATATGCAGTATCACACTTAAACGCCGTAGTGAGGTAAAACGGGTTTGTACCTTAAAAAGAAATGTTTTTGAAAGAGTGTTTCACTTTTTGCAATACAGTGTGGTGAAAACTGCGGTTGACTTATAGACGTCTATACGGCAAATTGCTTGTATGAAAATGATTCTACTTACTCGCACCACCATGATGTCGATTACCACCTTAAAAAGGGCGGTCGCTGGCTAGTGCAAGTAAGCAAAAGACAACGAAAGCCCGCCTAACACAGAGCGGGCTTTTTTTTACACACGTTTTAGCATGCGTAACCTTAAGGAGCAGCATATGAAAGTCTTAAAGTTTGGGGGTTCTTCTCTAGCCGATGCACCGCGATACATGCGCGTTATGGAAATTAGCACGGCAACCCACCAAACCGACGGTGCTGCGGTTGTACTCTCTGCCCCTAAGGGGGTAACGAACGCGCTTTCACTATTGTGTGAACAAGCAGCCGCGGGTGAAGATTTCCAACCGTTATTCACTAAACTGAACGACACGGTTACCGGCATTGCCAACAACCTTAACGAAGAACTCGACGGCTTTGCCCACGCAAGCGTGGTAGATTTCATCAACAGTCATCTCAGTGTATTAAAGCAGCACCTTGAAGGCATAAAGTTGCTTGGCGTAGCGCCAGATAATGTTTCAGCGGGTATCCTAAGCATTGGTGAATATATTTCGGTTACGCTTTTCAGCGCCATGCTTTCAGCGAAGGGCATCGCTAACCGCGTTATCGACCCGGTAAAATATGTGCTTGCCGATGGCGAATACCTAGACAGCATTGCCGATGTGTCGCTAAGTAAGGCGCGTTTTTCAGACGTACCAAACGATGGCAGTGAGTTCTTAATAATGCCGGGTTTCGTCGCCGCTAATGAAGCGGGCGAAAAAGTGACGTTAGGCCGCAACGGTTCAGATTATTCCGCAGCAATTTTAGCGGCGTGTATCGATGCAAGCTGTTGCGAGATTTGGACAGACGTAGATGGTGTTTACAATGCTGACCCGAACCAAGTAGAAGGTGCGGTACTGCTTGATAAATTGACTTATCAAGAAGCCATGGAACTGTCTTATTTTGGCGCTAAAGTACTTCACCCGAAAACCATTGGCCCTATCGCTCAACATCACATCCCGTGTTTAATCCGCAATACGCTTAATCCAGCGGCGCCGGGTACGCTTATCAGCAACGAAAAAAGTGAAGTATGGACGTCGGTTAAAGGTATTTCACAGCTTGATAACGTTACTATGTTTAACGTTGCAGGCCCTGGTCTTAAAGGCATGGTAGGCATGGCAAGTCGCGTGTTTGAAGTCATGTCGAATGCGAATATCTCTATCAGTTTAATTACTCAGTCTTCCTCTGAGTACTCAATCAGTTTTTGTATTCAAAGCAAAGACGCCCAGCGTGCGTTAACCTTGCTTGAAGATGCGTTTGCACTAGAGTTACAAAATCAGCTGCTTGATCCAATCGAAGTGCGTCATGATCTTGCCATTGTTACCTTAGTGGGTGACGGTATGCGTCAAACCAAAGGCTTGGCGGCCCGTTTCTTTAACTCGCTAGCGCAAGCGAGAGTTAACAACGTAGCCATCGCGCAGGGCTCTTCTGAGCGCTCAATCTCTACGGTTATTGAAAGCAAGCGTGCGAAAAAAGCGGTAAAAGTCATTCATCAGAATTTTTTCTCTGACCGTCATACCATAGACGTATTCCTAGTAGGGTGTGGCAACGTGGGGACTGAACTGCTAGGGCAGATTGAAAAGCAGCAGCCGGCACTGTTAAAGCGCAATATTCAGCTGCGTGTTTACGGTATTGCCAATAGCCGTAAGCTGCTGTTAAACAGCCAAGGTATAGATTTAAGCGGTGACTGGAGCGCAGCACTTGATTCAGCGAGCGAAGGGTTGAGCGTTGAGCGCTTACACCAGTTTGCTAATGACAACAGCTTAGTGAACCCAGTTATTGTTGACTGCACCAGCCATGAAGCTATTGCCAATCAGTACGTTGATATGATGGAAAGTGGTTTCCACGTAGTGACGCCGAACAAAAAGGCGAATACCAGCGCCATGGCTTATTACCGTAAGCTGCGCAAAACGGCACTTTCTACTAACCGTCAATACCTTTATGAGACGACAGTGGGCGCAGGCCTTCCGGTTATTGATAACCTGCAAAAGCTGTTTAGCGCCGGTGACGTTCTGCATCGCTTTGAAGGTATTTTATCAGGCAGCTTGTCTTACGTGTTCGGCAAGCTTGACGAGGGCATGAGCCTGTCGCAAGCGACGCAAACAGCAAAAGACAATGGCTTTACCGAGCCAGATCCTCGCGATGATTTAAGCGGTATGGACGTAGCGCGTAAGCTGCTTATTATGGCCCGCGAAGCCGACCTAGAACTTGAGCTTTCCGATATAGAGATTGAGTCAGTATTGCCAGCAGGCTTTGCTGAAGATTGTTCCATTGACGAATTTATGCAGCAGCTACCTGAATTAGATGCTGCGATAAATGAAAAAGTGGAAGCAGCCAAAGCAGAAGGCAAAGTACTTCGCTATATCGGCAGCATTGAAGACGGTAAGTGCAAAGTAAGCATTCAGGCTGTGCCGGCAAGCAACCCGCTTTCACAAGTAAAAGACGGTGAAAATGCGCTGGCTATCAACAGTGACTACTATAGCCCAATTCCTTATGTGATAAGAGGCTACGGCGCTGGTGGTACGGTGACCGCAGCGGGGGTGTTTGCAGATATTTTGCGTACCATGCCGTGGAAGCAAATGGTGCACTAAAGGCTAACTGAAGCCTTGTAAAAGCGAAACGTAAATAATAAGCGGTTTAAGTAAGTCATTCGATTAGGCGAGCTAAGCAAAGCATGTGGCAGATGCTTAGTCGCCAGCGAAGTAAGAGAAATAATATGAAAGCATTAAAGGCCTTCGCGCCGGCATCAATAGGAAATGTAAGCTTAGGCTTTGACGTACTTGGCGCGGCCCTTGCGCCTGTTGACGGCACTAAGCTAGGTGACGAGGTTGAAATAACATCCGCTGAATCATTTTCGTTAGAAACAGTAGGGCGCTTTGCCCATAAGCTTCCAGGTGATACAGATAGCAATATTGTCACTAAGTGCTATCACTATTTTTGTGAGCAAATGGAAAAAGCAGGTAAGCCAACATCGCCGGTTGCTCTGACACTTCACAAGAACTTGCCTATCGGCAGTGGCCTAGGATCAAGCGCCAGTTCAATAGTGGCGGCTTTCGCAGCGCTAAATGCTTACTTCGATACGCCGTTTGACCAAGATACGTTACTTATCATGATGGGCGAATTAGAAGGGCAAATTAGCGGTAGCGTTCACTATGACAACGTAGCACCGTGTTATTTGGGCGGCATGACGCTAATGACGGGGAGCGAGGCGCCTGTCACACTGTCATTACCTCTGAACGACGACTGGTACTACGCCATTTGTTATTCGGGCATTAGCGTGTCGACAGCGGCTGCACGAGATATATTGCCTAAGCAAGTAGACATGGCAACAGCACTTACGTTTGGCCGCCAGCTTGGCGTATTTGTACACGCGTTACATGCAGACAACTTTGACTTAGCTGCGTCGGTCATGAAAGATGTTATCGCCGAGCCCTACAGAAAGTCGCTACTGCCAGGCTTCGATGAAGCCCGCGCGTTTAGCGAAGAAACCGGCGCGCTGGCGTTCGGTATTTCCGGCTCAGGCCCAACGGTGTTTGCGGTTTGCTCATCGAAAGCGCAGGCAGAAAAGGTCGCAGCCTATTTAACTGAGAACTACATTCAGAACGAAGACGGTTTTAGTCATGTGTGCCAAATCCCTAGCCAGGGCACGCTAATTTCTGAATAATTGACGCAATAACTAAATCTGCCTAATTTCACTACATAGAAAACTGGGCAGCGCAACGCTCGCAAGCCAACGCGAATAATGCAGGCCATGCGAGTAAGCAAAGAAACAAATTAAAAGTTTGAAAGGGCGGAGAATTCGCCCAATAAAAAAGGTAACAGCAAGTGGAATTGGTAAATTTAAAAGATTCATCGGACACAGCGAGCTTTGCTGAAGCGGTAAAGCGTGGTTTAGGTAAGAACCAAGGGCTTTATTTTCCAGAGCATATTCCTACCTTAGACAATATTGACGAATTGCTGGAAAAGCCATTTGTAGAGCGCAGCATTGATGTGCTTCGTGCGCTTATTGGAGACGAGCTTAATAACGGCGAGCTTGAAGAAATTGTCAAAACAGCTTTCGCATTTGGTGCGCCGGTTGAACAGGTTAACGATAACGTTTATAGCCTAGAGCTTTTCCACGGCCCAACCCTTGCGTTTAAAGACTTTGGTGGCCGTTTTATGGCACAAACCCTCTCGCGTATAAGCGAAGGTAAGCCTGTGACTATCCTAACCGCCACGTCAGGCGATACAGGTGCAGCTGTTGCTCATGCGTTCCACGGTATCGACAATATCAACGTGGTTATCTTGTTCCCTAAGGGCAAGATCAGCGCGTTGCAAGAAAAGCTTTTCACTACGTTGGGCGGTAATATTCACACTGTAGCAATCGAATCAGATTTTGATGCATGCCAGTCCCTTGTGAAAACTGCGTTTGACGACCCAGATGTGCGTGAAGGTCTTCACCTCAACTCTGCGAACTCCATTAATATAAGTCGTTTATTGGCACAGGTATGTTACTACTTTGAAGCGGTTAGCCAACTGCCCAAAGAGAAGCGCGACCAGCTTGTTATTTCGGTACCTAGCGGTAACTTCGGTAATCTTACGGCAGGCATGATCGCTAAATCGTTAGGCCTACCGATTAAACGCTTCATTGCCGCAACTAACTTAAACGATACCGTGCCTCGTTACTTAAAAACGGGTGAGTGGGACCCGAAAGCGACGGTTGCCACTATGTCGAACGCAATGGATGTTAGCCAGCCGAACAACTGGCCGCGTATTGAAGCGTTAATTGAGCGTGGTTACATCGACAAAGCGTGCCTTAAGGGTGAAATGGTTGATGAAGAATATACTCAGCTTGCCATGCGCCAGCTAGCGCAGCAAGGCTACACCAGTGAGCCACACGCTGCTATTGCCTATCGCGCGGTAAGCCACGACCTGCAAGACGGTGAAATTGGCCTGTTTTTAGGTACTGCTCACCCAGCTAAGTTCAGAGAAACGGTAGAAAACGTATTGGGTAACCCAATAAGCTTGCCAAAGCCGTTAGCGGACGTAGCGGGCGAAGACAGCCTAGCGGTAGACTTACCTGCGTCCTATGATGCGCTTAAGCAGCACATGATGAACTTGCTTAAGTAATGACATCACTAACATGGCAAAGCGCGCTAGGTAACGAGAAACAAAAAGAGTACTTTGTTGAGTTACTTGAGCGCGTAAAGCAAGCGCGTGAAGCGGGTAGTGTTATTTACCCGCCTCAGCCTGATGTATTCAATGCGCTAAAATACACGCCGCTCGATAAAGTTAATGTGGTGATACTAGGGCAAGATCCTTATCACGGTCCTAATCAAGCCCACGGCCTTTGTTTTTCTGTTCAAGCAGGTGTGAAAACGCCGCCGTCGCTTAAAAACATGTACAAGGAGCTATTGACCGATATCGACGGCTTTGTCGAGCCTAATCACGGTACGCTCACGTCATGGGCAGAGCAAGGTGTGTTGTTACTTAATACCGTACTTACCGTAGAGCAGGGCAAGGCACACAGCCATGCGAAGTGGGGGTGGGAAACCTTCACCGACAAAGTTATCGATGTAGTAAATGCGAACTGCGAGAACGTGGTATTTCTTTTGTGGGGCAGTCATGCGCAAAAGAAGGGTAAGCATATAGACCGCGAAAAACACAAAGTGTTACACGCACCGCACCCTTCGCCGCTTTCAGCCCATAGAGGCTTTCTAGGGTGTAAGCATTTTAGCCAAACCAACGAATACCTTGTTGAGAAAGGCAAAACCCCAATCAACTGGCAGGTGTAAATCTAGTTAGCATCGTGCTCTATTTAGAAGAATATGTAGCAACGCAACTAACACCTTGGGTAGCAGAACATCTACACATTGCGGTATAGCATGCAGCGCTAAATATGAGCTTATATAAGTACCTGCATGCGTACTTACATGAGTGATAGGTAGCACTATTCAAAGCACAGCTATGCCTAGCACACATGACTGCAGCACGCTTTCACAAAGCCAGAAAGTAAAAAGGCCGCCTGTTTTATCAGGCGGCCTTCAGTTTATCTTTCCAGTGTTTCTAGCTCGTACTCGAAACCACAATCGAGTTCAGCCAGTTCTTTTTCTAATTTGTAGCGATCTTGTAGCGCTTCGATTTCTCTCCACTTACGTTTTTTACTTTTGGTTTTTGCTGGGCTTGCTTCGATGTCTAACATGGCAAATAGATCTGATTTATCCACTGGGATCTCCTTTTTATACCACTACAACTAATACAGAGTTTTATGTTTTTAATTCCCTCTGTACGATTTTGTATCACAGCCGTCACTAAAATAAAATAGTTTAATTTACCTTTTATTAACAAATTGTGACGATATGATGACAACGGTAAGAAAATGTCCAGTGTGTTTAAAGCGTAAACAAATGCTGTATGTATATGATCCTATTTGTTTTATTAGTGACCAAATACACAGTGTTACGGATGTCAAAAAGTGTCTGTCGTATAGCCGATGAATACCGCAACAAAAAACGGCCAGCTTCCGAAAAAGCTGGCCGTTCAGTTTGTTATTTGCACCAAGTGGGTGATTTTACATCACCTCTCATTCCTTATTTTGGTGCATTCGCTGCTCTGAATTTGGCAATCAATTGTTGTGTTGAAGCATCGAAATTGTCTTTGTCTGCTTCGCCTTGAATGCCAGCAAGTACTTGGTTTCCTAATACTTTACCTAACTCTACGCCCCATTGGTCGAATGAGTTAAGGTTCCAGATAACACCCTGAACGAATACCTTATGCTCATACATTGCAACCAACGCGCCAAGTGTTTGAGGCGTGAGTGAATCAAACAAGAAGGTGTTGCTTGGCTTGTTACCCGGCATGGTTTTGTGAGCCGCTAAACGCTTACGTTCTGCGTCGTCTAGGCCCTTGCCATCTAAGTCCGCATAACACTCTTCAAAGGATTTACCCTGCATCAGTGCCTGAGTTTGTCCGAAGCAGTTAGACGCGAGCATGGCGTGGTGCGTATCATCTTGGTTTGGTACGTTAAGCGGCAGCATGAAATCAGCTGGAATAACGCCTGAACCTTGGTGAATAAGCTGGTGGAAGCTATGCTGACCGTTAGTCCCTTCACTACCCCAAATAATTGGGCCAGTAGGGTAGTCTACGCTTTCCCCTTCTTGAGTCACTTCTTTACCGTTACTTTCCATATCTAACTGCTGTACGTAGGCAGGTAGACCGCGCAGGTAATGGTAATAAGGCAGTAATACATGAGACTGTGCATCGAAAAAGTTTCTGTACCAAATACCTAATAGGCCAAGCAATACGGGCATGTTTTCTTCTAAAGGCGCGGTAGTGAAATGGGTATCCATTTCAAACGCGCCTTCAAGTAAGCCCTTAAAGTTTTCAAAACCCAATGCTAATGAAATAGGCAGGCCAATAGCAGACCAGAGTGAATAGCGCCCGCCTACCCAGTCCCACATTGGGAAGATGTTGTCTGCGCTAATACCGAAGTCGGTAGCTGCTTTAACGTTTGAAGACACTGCTACAAAGTGTTTTGCGATATCTTCCTGAGTACCGCCAGACTTTAAGAACCAGTCTTTAGCTGTAAGTGTATTTTGAAGCGTCTCTTGAGTAGAGAAAGACTTCGATGACATCACCACCAAGGTCTCTTCAAAATCAATGCTAGATAGCACGTCGTGAATATGACAGCCGTCAACGTTGGCAACGAAGTGTACTTTCACTGCGTCAACCGTATGGGGTTTTAACGCCTCGGTCATTATTTTAGGCCCAAGGAACGAGCCTCCAATACCAATTGCCACAATGTGCTTAATAGGCTTGCCGGTGTACCCTTTATGCTCGCCGCTGTGAATAGACGCGGTAAACGCTTCAATTTTTTCAAGCGTTGCATGTACTTCAGGCATTACGTCTTCGCCGTCTACCAACACTTTGCGGTCAGAGAAGTTACGAAGCGCGGTGTGAAGCACTGCGCGACCTTCGGTTGAGTTGATTTGCTCACCAGAAAACATCGCGTCGCGAAGGGTTTCTAACTTACAGGCACGAGCAAGATCAAATAGGCCTTTTAACGCGTCTTCGTTTACGCGGTTTTTCGAGTAGTCTAGAAAAATACCGCAAGCTTCTAGCTGCATCTTATCCGCGCGGCTTGTGTCTTGTGCAAACCAGTCGCGCATATGCGCACTTTTCACTGATGCAGCAATATCAGATAAGTTTTTCCATTCAGGAAGAGAAGTTAAAACACTCATTGTTTCAATAGCCCTTATGCGCTTAGTTTTTCGCGAAGCGTAGCTTCAAGTTTTTCTTGGTCGGCAGCAAAGTTGCGAATGCCTTCAGATAGCTTTTCAGTTGCCATCGCATCTTCGTTCATTGCCCAGCGGAATTCGCTTTCAGTTAAACGCTCACCTGGTGTTTTGGTTGCGTCGTTGTCTTTAAGTTTCACTTCCAAGTCGCCTGGCTCGTTTGCCAATTCTTCAAGTAGTGCAGGGCTTATCGTTAAGCGGTCGCAGCCCGCTAGCGCCTGAATTTCGCCAATGTTACGGAAGCTTGCGCCCATCACTACCGTCTTGTAGCCATGTTCTTTGTAGTAGTTGTAAATTTTCGTTACAGATACTACACCTGGGTCTTCATCTGGTGCGTAAGATTCGGTACCGGTTGCTTTCTTGTACCAGTCTAAAATACGGCCTACGAAAGGCGAAATAAGGTATACGCCCGCTTCGGCACACGCTTGAGCTTGGGCAAAGCTAAATAGCAAAGTAAGGTTGCATTGAATACCTTTTTTCTCTAGTGCTTCTGCCGCTTGAATACCTTCCCACGTTGATGCAATTTTAATTAAGATACGTGACTTATCGATGCCAGCGTCTTCATAAAGCTGAACTAAGCGCTCTGCTTTTTCGATGGTTGCTGCGGTATCAAACGATAGGCGAGCATCAACTTCGGTAGAAATTCGGCCCGGGATAGTGCCAGAAATTTCTTTACCAATAGCCACGGCAAGCTTGTCAGACGCGTCTGTTAGTTGCTGTTCTGCATCGTTAGACTGCAGCTTTGCCCATGCTACAGCGTCATCAATTAGGCTTGCATATTGAGGAAGACCAGCCGCTTTCAAAAGTAGCGACGGGTTGGTAGTGGCATCAACCGGCTGATATTTTTTAATGGCATCGATGTCGCCCGTGTCGGCAACTACGGTGGTGATATCACGTAATGAAGCTAACTGATTGCTCATAATTCTCTCTGTTCTTTATCAATAATAAGTTTGGACAACTCGCTGGAAAAGCCAGTTGAATAAAACGGTTCGCTTGCGCGTGTGTAGGGTTTTGCGCTTGCGTTTTCTTTCTGCTCTCTTTTGTATCCCATGGGGAAAAGGGCAAATGCGAATATAGCGCTTTGATCTTCAAGACACACAACCAGAGGTGTATCTGAATTATTGTTTGAATAATTATTTGTAATGCTATTTATATCAAACCCGTGTGACAATTCATACATAAGATAATGACAAAATGGCTAATCGGATTTCTCTGTTAAGCCAATTTGCGTCTTTCTTATGCCATTTTGCTTCTCAGCGCGTATGAAGTGGTACAATATGGGGGTAATACCATTCCGCATAGATCATTACCCACTCAGCGAGAGTTAAAATGTTCGTAATCGCGGCGTGTCACCGCAGGTATAGTGGTCCTACATCAAGGTGGCACAACAAAGAGTACGGGCATTTTAAACTCGCCCTTCGGGAAGGTCTGGCAAGCTTCCTAGCTTCATTCTGGGAATTTGAAAGGGAACAGCCATTCCTGCATTCCCACGCTTTGCTAGGAAACTTGCCAGCGCCTTCTGAGTCGGCAATGATCTATGCGGATTGGTATAAGAATTTAAGGAGTCGAAATGTTAGTTGTAGTATCCCCAGCGAAAAATCTAGATTTTGAAAGCGACATTCCAGTAAAACAGTTTACTCAGCCTGCCATGCTCGAAGACACGGAAAAGCTGATGGAAGTCTGTCGCACGTTATCGCCTGCCGATTTATCATCGTTAATGAAAATCAGCGACAAGTTAGCCACCTTAAATGCTAACCGCTTCGCCGAGTTTACTACGCCATTTACTCCTGACAACGCGCGTCAAGCTATGTATGCGTTTAACGGCGACGTGTATACCGGGCTGGACGCATACTCGCTAGATAGCGACACAGTTGCGTACGCACAGAAACATTTACGCATTTTGTCAGGCCTCTATGGCTTATTACGCCCCCTTGATTTGATGCAGGCTTATCGCTTGGAAATGGGCACTAAATTAGCGAACCCTGAAGGCAAAGACTTATATGCGTTCTGGGATGATCGTATTACCTATGTGTTGAATAAAGCATTAGAAGCACAGGGCGATAATGTACTTATTAACCTTGCCTCTAACGAGTACTTCAAAGCCGTGAAGAAAAAGTCTCTAGACGGCATGATCATTACGCCAACCTTCAAAGATTGCAAAAATGGCCAGTATAAAATTATCAGCTTCTTTGCAAAGAAAGCGCGGGGTCTTATGGCGCGTTACATCCTTGAAAATCGTGTTGAAGATGTAGAAGGCTTGAAAAACTTCGATGTAGACGGCTATGTGTTTAGCGAAGAACAAAGCTCATCGACGGAACTGGTGTATCTTCGCAATCAAGAAAGCGAATAACGCGTTTCAGCGGATAGTGATAAATCAATCAAATTGGCGCTAACACGCAAAGTTAGCGCGAGTTCGAACCACTATGCTCCTAAAACATTGCCATCGCACTTCTGCGGTGGTGATGTAAATGTTCAGATTCAATCTGAAGCCCAATTTGATACCAGCTATGCCTTCCCGCTTCTTTGTCAGAACGAATCCTCATCTACTCACAGACAATAAGATTAGCAAACAAACACACTGCTGCATGCTACACTATGTTCACTACCAATCACCCACCAAGTAGGGCATAACCTTGAGCATATTAGTTCGCAATTTACCTAAATCATTCACTCAGGAAAATCTTGAGGATCTGTTTTTTGAGTTTGGCACCATAGCATCGTGCGATCTGGTAATGGATGAGGCTACAAACCTATCTAAAGGCTTCGGTTTCGTTGAAATGAGCACACAAGAAGAAACCGATAAAGCGATTGAAAAGCTTAACGCCAAGGTTATCGACGGTAAGAAAATTCGTGTTAAGTGGTCAAATCAAGAGAAAAAGCAAGCTGCAGCGATAGATGATGCGCCTGCGCCTAAAAGAGATATTCCTGACAATGTGTGGGGAACGGCTTCTAGTAACAGTTCTGAGAGTGAAAAGGACGCGGAATAGCTCTGAGAGTAATTGAGTTAGTTAGTGCTGACAACTGAGGTTGTCAGCACTAACTGGTAGCTCAACCAGATACGGTTGCTGTCTGTACTTGGGTATTGCGTGCAGTCATAACAATGGCTAGCCATACCAACACGCCACCACCGGCCAGCGCTAAACCTACCCAACCTGTTGAAGCATAACCATAGCCGGCTGACAACGTCATACCCGCCAGCCAAGGGCCCAAGGCGTTTGCCGTATTGAAAGCGGCATGGTTCATGGCTCCTGCTAAGGTTTGCGCTTCGCCCGCCACATCCATTAAACGGGTTTGTAGTGGCACTACCATACCGCCGCCGATGCCGATGAAAAACAATGAGGCTGCCATTAGATATGGCTGGCCCATAGACGCGGCGTACGCGGCTGCAGATAAACCAAGTAGAACCTGAAAAACGATGGCTGAAGTTAGCAGTCGGCCTTCAGAATAGCGCCCAGCGATAATGTTGCCCAGGGTCACGCCAATGCCATAGATAAGCAAGGTTGCAGAAATTCCCCATTCGGGTGCCGAGGTCGTGTTTAAGTACGAGGCACTAAAATAGGAGTACACCGAGAACATGCCCCCAAAGCCAATAGCGCCCATGAGCAATACCAGCAGTACGTCTTTATTTTTTAGCGCTTTGAGTTCAGTTAGAGGCTTGGCATCTGGGTTTGGACCGCGGTAAGGTGCAGTTTTCCAGACCATTAAAGCGGTCACTAGTGCAAAGGCAGAAATCATGAAAAAGCCGGTTCTCCAGCCAAACATTTGTCCGATACCGCTAATTGACGGCACCCCAATAATATTAGCAATAGCTAATCCCATGATGACGTTACTCACCGCCTGAGCCCGTTTATTTTTACCCGCAATGTCCGCTGCAAAAAGCATGGCAATACCGAAATAGGCACCGTGAGGCAGGCCAGCAATAAAGCGCGCTATATTCATTGTCCATTCTGACCATGCTAGTGCTGTTAGCAGATTCCCACCGGCATAAAATATCATCATTGAAATAAGCATGGTGCGTCTGGCAAGGCGAGAAAAGAAGATAGTAATAAGCGGTGCGCCTACTACAACGCCAATGGCATAGGCACTAATCGCATGACCTGCAACGTTTTCAGTAATACCAAAATCTTCAGCGAAGTAGGGCAGTAACCCCATAGCAGCAAATTCGCTGCAACCTATTACAAAAGTACCGAAAGCTAGCCAGAATGTAATAGTCGCCAGTGAATATTCTCCCGTCGCTGAGCTTTCTTCCGAAAAGACCCGATCAGAAGCTGTGTGAGTAGAAGTGATATCGTCAGTTTGATTCGTCATAAGCTAGCTTTGTTCCTTCATTTCTTACCATTGTGTCGCCTGCTAGCTGCTTGAGCACGGCGCACTGGCACAAGATTAAAATACAAAAACCGGCAAATGGTATGTTTGCCGGTTTTCTATGTTTGAAAGCCATTGCTTTGGCTATTCAGAAAGGCCAAAAGCCCCAAGCTTGTGCTTTATTTGTTCATCTATTACATAAGATCCTAGCAGTGAATGAACGTTAAGTAACGGTAGATGATAAGATTTCTTAATCATTTCAACGATTTAAATGTAGTGTATTTGTTAATGACTTGAGTCGCGTTATTTGCTTAGCGATGCGCATGGATTTTCTATCAACACTAAAGTAATTGTTTTCTGTGCGTAAATGTTTGTGATTGAAAAAGCTGGCATTTAGTCGCTTATTAACATTTTCAGTCGGGTTAACCGCTATATTCGTGTTTATGTTTTCAAGCCATAATCACATTAAAAAACAAACTTCTTGACTTTAAATTGTTCTATATATAGAACGTTCCATAAATAGAACAAATATAAGTTGGCGCCGTGTGAATCAAGCCACCCTTAATATTCTAGGTAGGCAACTTAAGAAACTTAGGCAAGATAAAGGTGTCTCGCTGTCGCAATTAGCGGCAGGGGCAGGTATTGCCAAGTCAAATCTTTCTAGGCTAGAGCAGGGTAACGGTAATCCTACGTTAGATACTATTTGGCGATTAGCTAAGCAATTAGACGTGCCATTTGGTCAACTTGTGCAGCCCCTTAGCACAAGCGTGGGAGAGAACGGAGTAGAAGTGCGTCTCATTGAGCAAGGGCAGGGAGTACCCAATGTCGATGCTTACTGGATGTCTGTTGCACCTAATACGCGGCGAGAAGCCGAGGCTCACGCGACTGGAACACAAGAAACCATTACCGTGATAAGCGGTACGTTAGAAGCAGGGAATATTGGCAGTACCCAACTACTGCTACCCGGTCAAAGTATTGCTTTCAGCGCCGATTTACCTCACGTCTACAAAACTCAAGATGAGTGGGTAACGTGCCTTATCACTATCGTTTATCACAAAGAGGCAATAAAATGAGCCAGGTTTCATCAAAAAGTGGGCTAAAGCAGGGGATCATAGATGGGTTACCCTTGCTCGGAGGGTATATCCCGGTAGCCATTTCATTCGGCGTTATTGCCATTCAAGCTGGCTTTTCAACATTAGAGGCTACGCTAATTTCTGTGTTCATTTACGCAGGTGCGTCGCAATTTCTTTTAGTTGCCATGGTGGCATCAGGTGCTCCCCTTTGGCTAGCCGTGTGTATGACACTATTGGTCAACGTACGCCATGTGGTTTACGCGCCCAACTTAGTGCCTTATTTACCGCAAAGCAAAGCGTGGCCCTATTTAATGCATGGCCTTACTGATCAAATTTTTGCGCTAGCCCATACACGTTTACCTTCTATGGAAGACACCAAGAAAGTAGATTGGTTTAAAGGTGTATCAATGGTGGCGTGGTTTAGTTGGATTCTGGGTACAGCACTTGGAGGTATAGCGGGAGACTCGCTTACACAGAAATGGCCAATTCTTGATAGCGTGATGCCCTTTGCCTTACCGGCGTTGTTTGTTGTGTTATTAGCGCCAAAATTTTCTAATAAACTGTGGAGCGTTACCTTGCTGGTAACGATATCCATAGCGCTTTTTGTTGCGCTTAGTAGTTTTAAAAATGCAGCTATTCCGCTGGCGGCGCTATGCGGTGCGCTCACGTTCTATTTGCTTACTTCCCATGTTGAAAGGACGCAGTCTCATGCAAACTGATATTTGGATAGCAATTATCGTGGCGGCGATAGGCACCTACGTGTTGCGCGTAGCGCCGTTATTATGGACACAGCGTCACTTCAACAAACACAAGGCCAACAATACCCAAGCGCGCTTGCCTACTTGGTTAAGTGTGCTAGGTCCATTGATGATTGCAGCTATGTTGGGCGCTTCGCTTATTCCTAAAGCCCCGTCTGCGGCCAGTTGGATAGCTACAGGCGTTGCAACTGTGATAACAATACTCGTTTGGCGTAAGACCAAAGCTTTGGGCCTGCCTGTATTCTTCGGCGTCGCCGTTTTTGGCGTAATATACTGGTGCGCTTTGCATTTCTTATAGTTATTACGCAGGCTAAACGGGAGATAAATAGTTAGCTTTTTATGCTTTTCGTACCTTTTAGCAAGGCTTCTGAACAGTGCTCGCCATGGAGCACCGAGATGTCGCCAGTAGTTTCAAGGACTACTGCTCTCACTTCATTTAAGTCTAATACGTTAGCTTCCCGAAGCTTAGCGAGCAAATCGCTGCGTGCCACCCGAGTTTCTTCAAGCGCGCCGTCAATAATTTCGCCGTTTCTCATTAAAATAACCGGCGTGTTTTGCATTATTGCTTCAATTTTATCAGACCGTCTGCGTAGTCTGGCGCTAACCGATTGCACAATAAATAGGGCGGCCATAGCAACCATGGCTTGCAAAAACGCTTCCCACGTGGTCGTTTGAGAAGCACTGGCGAGCAATGAGCCTACCGCTACCGTCATTACGAAGTCGAAGTTTGTCATTTTCGAAAAAGAACGTAAGCCGTTAATACGAACCAGCAATACTACCCATACCATTACCATCGTGGTAAGAAAAAGGCCTCGACATATCAAGTCGAGCGTTGGGCTAGCGCTAAACATACACATCTCCTCATATTGCTATAGCATCAATATCCATTTGCTTACATAGAGTATTAGCAATACGTTGAGTCGAAGCGTTGAGATTTATGCTTAGACAAACTCGCTGTACACTATTTTATTTTTCCCATGGCTTTGTCGCCCCAGATTTCTTTTAAGCGCTGATCGCGACCACAGTTCCAACGTTAGAATTTATACCGAACAGGACTGTTCTTATAGAAATCTTGGTGGCCTATTTCATCACCTTTAATTGGATAAAAAGTAGAAGCATCAAGTATTGGTGTTACCACGTCTTTATTCGGAAACAGGGTGATTACGTTAGCTTTTGTTTTTTCGGCGATAGCACGTTCTTTATCGTTCGCAACAAAAATAGCGCTTAGGTAGCTGGGACCTTTGTCGCAAAACTGCCCTCTGTCATCAAAAGGGTTAAAGAACGGTTTAGGCTGCAATTAATATCATCGCAGTTTGTAGCATCTCTTTTTCCTCGCTTATAAAAGAAAAAGCGTAGCTAGCGATTAACAGTATCGCACTAGAATCAAAAACAATTAATGCCAAAAGAGGGTAAGTAAAATTTTCATCAGACTCTGTAGCCTGCGTTCACTGGTAGCAAAGTGAACGTCATCTTTTTTCGCCCGACTGCTCTGTAGCCCTGCCATGACAAGGACTGTAGTAAGAGCCTTTCGATCGGCAGAGCATTTGCATCTCAGCAATTACGTGTGAGTCAAAATACGCGACAACGTGTGATTTCACTCTGTGAGGTAGGTCAGTTTTGCTTAACGCTAATCAAGCGTTGCTTTACTTCGTGCAGCCGGTTGTCGTTTGTTCAGGTCTCTAAAAGAGCTTGGCTCAGATTTAATTAAGTAGAAAGTAAGGAAGATAATATGTCGATAGTCAAATCAGGTAGTGCAGCATACAAACCGCTGGGTAAAGAAGGAAAGGGCAGTATTTCCACGGAAACGGGCGCCTTATCTAATCAGTCCTATGGTTTTAATACACGTTTTGAAGATGGAAAAGGGACTAACCCCGAAGAATTGATTGGTGCCGCCCATGCGAGTTGTTTCACCATGGCGCTTTCTTTTGCATTATCCGATGCAGGGTATGATGACGGCGAATTAAATACCACAGCCAAAATAAGCCTAGACAAAAGCGATGACGGTTTTGAAATTACCAAGTCGGCGTTAACATTAGACGCTGAAGTTGAAGGTATCACAGAAGACGAGTTTGAGAAGATTGCTCAGGAAGCGAAAGAAAACTGCCCTGTGTCTCAATTACTTAATGCCAACATTACGTTGGAATATAAGCTAAATAATAGCTGAGGTGTTAGCACTGAGGGTTACTGGCCGTTGAGGTAAACGCGCTAGGCGCTAGAAAACAGTAAACACATTTTAAAAAGCTCGCTTCTGTTAGCGAGCTTTATTTATATCCGCTTAAAAATTTAGATGTAAAAAGCCCCCAGTAATTGAGATGTTTGATTACCGGGGGCTTTTAGTTTAAACGCTTCTGTTAGGGTAGCTAGCGGTTAACTGCCATTACCCTATTTACCGATTAGGCCACAAGCAACGCGTTCGCCGCCACCACCTAGTTTTTTAGGGGAGTCTGAGTAGTTGTCGCCGCCTGCGTGAATCATAAGTGCACGTCCTTCAATATCTTCAAGCTCTAGCTCTGGGGCGAAAATAGGCTGCGTGGCTTTTCCGTTTTCATCAACATACAGCACGGGAAGATCGCCTTCGTGCCCTTTCTCAGACCATGGAGCTCTGTGTTTATTGGTATCTTCTGGGTCGAAGTGTCCGCCGGCAGCGCCACCAAGTATTTTTTTACCGTCTTTCATAGCCGTTGAGCAATCACCATTTTGATGAACGTGAAACCCGTGTATACCCGGCGTTAAACCGGAAAGGTTAGGCGTAAAAACCACACCATCATCGTCGTAACTGCTTACCTTTACAGTACCCATGCTCTGGTTGGTTTTAAGGTTATTCATCACCACCTCTTTTCCTTCGTGTTGGTGATGACCTGCTAAGCTGCCTGCACTTAGAATCAGTGAGATAGACCCTGCTAGGGTAGATAATAAACGTTTTTTCATCGTGTTCTCCTTCACTAGATTAATGACGTATTTTTGAAAACTACAAACCTTAACGAGCATAAAGTAAACCAGTTGCGCGAACTCTACAGCAAAGCTGTTAAGGCCTTTACCAATGTAGACTCTAAGGAAGCCAGCGTTTAGCTAAACAAAATTAACCGCAGCGCATAATGAAAGGGTTATACCCTGTGTATGAAAAAGTTACTGTATGCTTTACCTTGGACGTTTCATTTCTTTGAAGACGTACAGATGGAAGATTCATGTTACGGCGGTAAAACTCAGTAACAATATCTAAGTAGCACTTTTATCCTATTAGCCTTACAGTTAGCGCATATAAATTCACATTAGAGGCAAGGGCATGTATACACTTTACGGTTACCCTAAAACCCGCTCGGTTCGTGTAGCGTGGGCGCTGGAAGAAATTGGTTTACCTTACGAATACAAACTAATCGACTTGAAACAAGGTCAGCATTTGTCTGATGAATATAAAGCAGTAAGCCCATCGGCGAAAATACCGGTATTGGCAACCCCCGAGGGCACACTGTCTGAGTCAGCTGCCATTGTCACTTACTTGGCTGAGCGCCACGGTATGCAAGAATTTATTCCCGAGCCTGGCAGTTTCTCGCGGGCTAAGTACGAAGAGATGATGCTATTTCTCACCAGTGAGCTAGAACAGCCGGTTTGGAATTTAGCCAAGCACACGTTTGCTTTACCCGAATCGCAAAGATTGGAGGAAATGCACGGCGTTAGTGCGTGGGAGTTTCAGCGTGCGCTCAGGGTGTTTGCTTCTATGCTTGGCGGTAACGAATTTGTTTGCGGTAACATGTTTACTATGGCCGACGTTATTGCAGGGCATATTTTAGCGTGGGCTAAGGGCAGTAAGTTAGCAATCGACTTTCAAAATATAAGTGACTACGCACAACGTGTACTGTCACGAGAAGCCTATGAGCGTGCGTGGCGCGGCGAAATGTCGCACTTACCCGCTCAATAAGATAGGTTTTATTGTGTAGCCTATATAGTGCCAATAATAATTACGACAGAGCAAAAGCTCCTATCCAAGGAAATATCATGAAATTATTCAAAACGTTGCTAGTTAGCAGTGCAGTTGCAATTGCGTTAAGTTCACCGCTTGCGGTTACCTATGCGCACAATCATCAGGGTGATAATGAAATGGTCGCCAAAGCGGCGCACACTGAGCATGAGAAGCTCTTCGCCTTGTTTGCTGCCGCTGATCAGCGAAATATAGAGCTTAATCCGATTATGGCGATTTTCCGTGGTGATATGCGCTATGCCGACAGAATGGGTGACTTCTTGACAGACTCCCACGCATTAGCGGGAAAAACGGCTACACAGCTTAATTTGTCAGAACTTAAACAAATTGACCGCAGCAAGTTAAGCGATACTGATAAGCTTGCCTACGATGTATTTAAATACAACCAAGAGCGCTCGCTAAAAATGTCGTCAGACGAAATTGAAGCGCTTACAGAAGTACGTCCAGTGAACCACTTCAGTGGATTCCATACCTTTTACCCTACGTTTGCGAGCGGAAAGGGCGCTGCACCATTTAAAACGGTAGAAGATTACGAGAACAATTTATCTCGCCATAAGGATTACATCGCGATTTCTGACCGTGCTATTGGTAAGTTTCGCGAAGGGATGGAAAGTGGGGTGCTTGAAACTAAGCTAACTATCGACCGTGTGATAAAACAGTTTGATACTCAGCTGGCTATCCCTATCAAAGAGTCGCAGTTCTGGGGACCAATCACCATGTTTCCAGAGAGCTTTTCCGACGAGGAAAAAGCGCGTTTAAGCGCTGACTACGAAGAAGCGACGCAAGACATTTACGATGCAACCACGCGTATGCGCGACTTTCTTCGGGATGAGTATTTGCCTGTTGCCCGTGAAAGCATTGGCCTTAGCGATATGAAAGGCGGCGCCAAGCTTTACCAACTGATGGTTGAAGGCTCTACTACCTTGCCAATGACACCAGATGAGCTTCATAAGCTGGGCTTAAAAGAAGTGAAGCGTATCAAAAATGACATGCTTGAAATTAAAGACGAAGTAAAGTTTGAAGGCACGTTAAACGAGTTCTTCGACTATGTGCGCACCGACCCCAAGTTTAAGCCTGAAAGTCGTGAGGCGCTAACCCAGAGCTATTATGATATTGGTCGTGAAGTGGACGAAAAAATTGACCAATACTTTTCATTGCTGCCCAAGTCTGAGTTAGAAATAAAGCCCTACGACCCTGCTATTGAGCAATTTAGCGCGGGTGGCTCTTATCAGCCGGGCACCCCAGATGGTTCTCGCCCGGGAACCTTCTACTTTAACGCGTACGACTTGCCAAGCCGCTTAACAACGGGCAACGTTACCTTATACCTACACGAAGGCGCGCCAGGTCATCATTTCCAAGTGAGTCTTGCGCAAGAAAATGAAGCGCTACCGTCGTTCATGCGCTTTAGTTTCCTACCTGCGTTTGGCGAGGGATGGGCGCTGTATTCTGAAACGCTAGGCTATGAAATGGGCTTCTTTGAAGACCCGTGGAACCGTTACGGCACGCTTCAAGACGAACAACTTCGCGCAATGCGTTTGGTAGTAGATACCGGTATTCATGCTAAAGGTTGGACCCGTGAACAAGCCATCGACTTCATGCTTGATAACTCAGGTATGACGCGTACGGAAGTGGTAGCAGAAGTAGAGCGTTATATCGCTATTCCTTCGCAAGCGCTGTCTTATAAAGTTGGCGCACTTAAGATTCAAGAGCTGCGCGCTCGCGCTGAAAAAGCCCTTGGCGATGATTTCGATATTCGTGAATTCCACGCACAAGTGCTCAACACAGGCGGTATTCCACTGGCTATTTTAGAGCAAAAAATTGACCGATGGATCGCGAGTCAAAAAAGCGCGTAAATAACGAGAAAATAAGTAAATCTTAAAACATCTTAAAGCCAGTAAGTATAGACCTTACTGGCTTTTTAGTTTTTGCGACCAATGGCAGTGATCTTGTTGCATCCCTTCACTAGAGTAATAAGTAGACAGTTTTTTACTAAAAGTAATGGAGAGAAAACGTGGAATTAGGGCTTTTTTCGTTGAGTTTAGCCGTTAAGGATATCAGTAAATCGAAAACATTTTATGAAGCACTGGGTTTCGAAGCCATGCCCTCCTGTGGATCTATTGAAGATAAATGGTTAATGATGAAAAACGGGTCTACCATGATTGGCTTGTTTGAGGGGATGTTTGAAGACAACATCATGACTTTTAATCCCAATGACGTGAGAGCCCTTCAAGCTAACTTAGTGGAGCAGGGGGT
This sequence comes from Alteromonas sp. G5_S2_22_S1, assembly GCF_054968525.1. Taxonomy (NCBI): domain Bacteria; kingdom Pseudomonadati; phylum Pseudomonadota; class Gammaproteobacteria; order Alteromonadales; family Alteromonadaceae; genus Alteromonas; species Alteromonas sp. G5_S2_22_S1. The sequence goes on from NZ_JBQKUJ010000010.1 coordinate 119,553, forward strand.
AGCCCTAGAAGTTCCTGTAAAAGGTGATAGCGGCCCTGGGCATTTAATTGTCAAAGACCCAGACGGCAACGCTATCATGTTCGATCAGTTCTAGATTCGGGCTGCTAGCTCAGCGCCTTGGCGAATAGCCCGTTTAGCGTCGAGTTCAGCCGCTACGTCGGCACCGCCAATAATGTGAACACTTACGCCAGCCTCTTCAAGCGGTTGCTGTAGTGGCTTAAAGGGCTCTTGCCCTGCACACACGATAATATTGTCTACAGGCAACACCTTCGGCGCGTCGTTAATAAGGACGTGTAGACCTTCATCGTCCACCTTTTCGTAGCTCACGCCATTTATCATTTGAACATTGTGATGTTTCAATGACTGACGATGGATCCAGCCCGTTGTTTTGCCAAGTCCTTTTCCGACTTTTGAGGTCTTACGTTGTAGTAAATACACTTCACGCTCAGAGGGCCCTATGGCTTTTTCTTTTAGCGCGCCAGGCGCTGAATAACCTTTATCGATTCCCCAATGGTCCAGCCATTTTTCCTTGTCTTGTGCCAAGTGCTCATGTTCAACTAAGAACTCGGCCACATCAAAGCCTATGCCGCCCGCACCAATAATTGCGACTTTTTTTCCAACCGGTTTATGGTCGCGAAGCACATCCAAGTAACTCATTACTTTTCGGTGATCGTGCCCTTCAATTGTCAGCTTGCGTGGGTTTATACCTGTTGCCAACACAACTTCATCAAAGCCCATATTTAAAAGGCTTTCAGCATTAACCTCGTGGTTAAGATGAATCGTCACGCCAACGCGAGCTAGCTGGTTATCGAAATAGCGTAGAGTTTCGTAAAACTCTTCTTTGCCAGGTACTTGTTTTGCGTAATTAAACTGGCCGCCAATTTCACTCGCTTTATCAAATAGGTGTACCTCGTGCCCACGGTCGGCGGCATACATAGAAAACGCCAACCCAGCAGGGCCAGCTCCTACAACCGCTAGCTTTTTCTTGGCTTGGGTAGGCGTAAAGGTCAGTTCGGTTTCATAGCAGGCCTGAGGGTTTACCAGGCAACTAGCACGTTTTTGTTCAAATGCATGGTCTAGGCACGCCTGATTACATGCAATACACGTGTTGATAAGCTTAGATTCATTGCGCATGGCCTTGGCAACGAAATGTGCATCGGCAAGAAATGGTCGTGCCATCGACACCATGTCAGCATGGCCTTCAGCCAACACCGACTCTGCTACCTCTGGAGTATTAATTCGGTTAGTGGTAACAAGGGGAATAGACACTTCCTTTTTCATACGCTGGGTGATCCAGGTAAACGCTGCGCGCGGTACGGAAGTCGAAATTGTTGGCACTCGCGCTTCATGCCAGCCAATGCCGGTATTAATAAGCGTTGCCCCTGCCTTTTCAATTTCTTTGGCTAAGTAGACCACCTCATCCCACTTTGCCCCGCCTTCAACCAAATCCAGCATGGACAAGCGATAGATTATAATGAAGTTAGTGCCCACTTTTTCACGAACGCCTTTTACTATCTCTAGGGCTAAACGCGCACGATTTTCTAAACTGCCGCCCCACTCATCGTTTCTGTGGTTGGTGCGCTCACAAAAAAACTGGTTAATGAGGTAGCCTTCAGAACCCATGATCTCAACGCCATCGTACCCCGCCTTTTGCGCAAGGCTTGCGCACTTAATGTAATCTTTAATGGTGCCTCTTACGCCGCGAGAGGAAAGCTCACGAGGTTTAAATGGCGTGATAGGCGATTTCATAGGCGAAGCAGAAACCGCTAAAGGGTGATAGCCGTAGCGACCTGAATGCAGTATTTGCATACAGATTTTACCGTCTTCTTGGTGCACGGCATCGGTAATTACGCGGTGCTTTTTAGCATGACGAGAACGGGTCATTCTGCCGGCAAAAGGGGCTACCCAGCCTGAAATGTTAGGGCTTATCCCACCGGTTACGATAAGACCTGCGCCTCCTTTAGCTCGCTCGGCGTAAAACGCCGCAAGCTTGTCAAACCCGCCTTTTTCTTCTTCCAGACCCAAGTGCATAGAGCCCATTAGCGTGCGGTTTTTCAGTGTCGTGAAGCCCAAGTCTAGCGGGGCTAATAAGTTAGGGTAAAAAGATGAAGGCTGCGGTGAGGGCGTGCTCATAATTATTCTCTGTTGTTATTGGTTATGAGGGCAGTTGGCGCACAACGTATTATTATGGCGCGTGAGTAGGTGAACTTGCCCGACCAGTTGTTTTGATTATTTACTACTGTAACGAATTGGTAAAGCAAAGCAGGCAAGTTTTTAACATAATAAAAAAGCGAGATACCTACTTAACGGTTATCTCGCTTATCTATTTTAGTTTGGTTTTACTTGTCAACGCGCCAAATCCTTGCGCCAAATCCTTGCGCTAAACGTTGCGACTTGTGTTGCTATGTTAGTAACACAAGGCCAATAAAGGGCTACTCATCAACGTACATTTTTTGTTGGAATTTTAAGGTTTGTTTACTCGAGCCTTTTTGAACATCAATTTCAAACCTGAAGGTTTCCTGGTCGCGAAACGGCAATACAGCTAAATAGTAAATAGCATCGCCTTCCTCTACCTTTTTAAAGGTGAGCTTACGGGCGTTACCAATTAAGTTTTTCGCCGTACCCGTCACGTCAGCGCGCTGGGCCGCTCCTGAAACTTTGTCTAGCACAGAAATGTTAACCAGTGCGTTAAACTTACTTCTTACAATGCCGTAGTTTGCTGCCACTTCCGGTGTTAAAAAGGGCGTACTTACCACCATGTAGTGCACGTCCCACTCTCCAAGCGTTTGCTTTTGTTCAGCGAACGCAGAGGCGCTTAGGGCAGATAATATACCCGCTAGCAGCGCAACCAAGCCTAATTTCAACTTACTCATAATAAAACCTATTGTACGTTTACCGTTATTCAAGCGTAAATTTTACCGCTTAATGTACTGTCGAATATAACCTTTGCCATTAGTTACATGGGGAAGGTGTCTTGGATCAGAAGCTGTAAAAACTGTAATGCGATAATGGCAATGAGCACTGATAAATCTAACCCGCCAAGAGGTGGGATGATTTTTCGAATAGGTGCTAAAAAAGGCTCAGTAAGTTGATAAAGCACATAGTCCACAGGCGACTGGCCTTGTGAAACCCAGCTTAAAATGGCGCGTAATAGCAAAACCCAAAACATCAGAGACAAGGTTTCTTTCACTACGCCAATGACCGACAAAATAGCAATGCCGATGGGGTTAAGACTACCACCAAACATAAGCCCGAGCGTAACTAATTTTAACGCGCAAACAGCTACGGCAAGCACAAAGGTGGCAGTGTCAAACCTGCCAATTGAAGGAATGATGCGGCGCAACGGCCCCACAATAGGGTGGGTTGCTTTAACAACAAATTGACTCAGCGGGTTATAAAAATCTGCCTGTACCATTTGTAACCAAAGGCGCAGAATAACCACCATCAAATAAAGGTTGAATAAGGTATCAACCAAAAATACCGTTGCGTTCATGTTAAGTTGTTCCTAAAACGTTATAGCTGTTTTGCCATTTCGTCAGCACGTGCAACTGCTGCGCGCATTGACTTGCTGACAATGTCTTTTAACCCTTCATTAATGAAAGTGTTGACGGCTTCTGCTGTCGTGCCGCCCTTTGACGTAACTTGGGCGCGAAGCTCGCTTAATTCAAGGTCTGGGTTGTTACAAACCATTTCGGCTGCACCGAGCATCGCTTGCTGCACCATTAAGCGCGATTGCTCTTTGTCAAAGCCCATGTTCATGGCTTCTTCTTGCATGTTTTGTAAGAACAAGAAGAAATACGCTGGGCTACTGCCCGCTGCGGCAATCACACCATTAATGCCCGCTTCTTCATTTACCCAAACGGTTTCGCCAACGCTGTTCATTACATCGTCAACATATTGTCTGTCTGCTTCAGAAACCGTGCTATCGGCATACATACCCGACATGCCTTTACCTAGCAAACTTGGTGTATTTGGCATAATGCGAACAACAGGGTATTCACCGCCCAGCATTTCTTGCAATCGTGCAACGGGTAGACCGGCTGCAATGCTTAAGAATAACTTACCCGATAGAGCGTTATTCTTTTGCAGTTCGCCGCACATATCACCCATAATTTGTGGTTTTACCGCAAGCACAATGGCATCAGCGAATTGGCAGGCTTCATCGTTTGACTGTGTGGTGTGAATACCAAACTCGGCTTTTAAGCCATCGAGCTTGGGTGTTGACGGGTTGGCAGCAAGAATATTTTCCTTTGCATATCCAGATTTGATAAGACCACTGATGATGCTGCGGCTCATATTGCCCGCGCCAATAAATGCTAATTTTTTCTGTTGCATGTAAATCCTATTTGTTGGTTGCGTTTTAGTTTGTGTAGTGACGAGTTTACGCTACCGGTTTGGGTAATCTCGCTTACCAAAAATAGCCGTCCCAACTCTTACCATAGTCGACCCATGGAGGATGGCCTCTACCATATCACTACTCATTCCTACGGATAGGGTATCAAAATTGCTCAGTGATGTATGGTAGTGGTCAAATAATTCTTTGAGCTTAGATAGGGTTTGACGCTGTTGCTCATCGTCAGGGTTTGCCTTTGGAATAGCCATCAACCCTCGCAGACAAAGGCGCTCTTGCGATGAAACAAACTCAACTAGCGAAGCTAATTCACTAAGCGAAACACCCGACTTACTGTCTTCGTCATCGACATTAACCTGTATGCACACGTTTAAGGGCGGCAGTGATTCTGGGCGCTGTTCATTTAATCTTCGCGCAATCTTTTCTCTGTCTACCGATTGTACCCAATCGAAATGTTCGGCTACTACTTTAGTTTTATTCGACTGAATAGGGCCAATCATATGCCACTCGATATTGTCGAGGTTGGAAAGTTCCTGAACCTTTTCAACACCTTCCTGCACGTAGTTTTCACCAAACATTCGTTGTCCCGCTTCATACGCTTCAATGATATCTGATACGGGTTTTGTTTTGCTAACCGCTAGCAATTTAACGGAATTTGGTGGACGATGTGCACTATTAGCGGCTTGGTCTATTCCTTTTCGTGCGGAATTTAGTCTTTCTGCTATTGTTTGCATTATTCACCTTGTTTTGGAGAAGTGGTTGTGGATATTACCGAACTTTTGGCTTTCAGTGTTAAGAATAACGCCTCAGATTTACACTTATCAGCGGGCCTACCACCAATTATTCGTGTAGATGGCGAGATGCGTAAACTGAACGTGCCTGCCCTCGATCACAAGCAAGTACATAGTCTCGTTTACGAGATTATGAACGACATGCAGCGCAAAGAATACGAAGAAAACTTAGAAACCGATTTTTCTTTTGAAGTGAATGGGTTATCTCGTTTTCGTGTCAATGCCTTTGTTCAGAACCGCGGTGCCGCCGCTGTTCTGCGTACTATCCCCAGCAAAGTATTAACGTTAGACGACCTTGGTGCCCCGGAAATATTTAAAGAGATCATCAATCAGCCTACAGGTATTGTGCTGGTAACCGGTGCCACAGGTTCGGGTAAAAGTACTACCTTGGCGGCCATGGTCGACCATATTAATACGCACAAACGCGAACATATTCTGACCATTGAAGACCCCATCGAATTCGTGCACGACAATAAGCTCAGTTTGGTAAACCAGCGTGAAGTGCATCGCGATACCCACTCTTTTAACAATGCATTGCGTTCCGCGTTACGTGAAGACCCAGACGTTATTCTTGTCGGTGAGCTGCGTGACCTCGAAACCATTCGCCTTGCTATCTCGGCCGCGGAAACAGGTCACTTAGTATTTGGTACGCTACATACTAACTCAGCGCCTAAAACTATTGACCGGATTATTGACGTTTTTCCTGCAGAAGAAAAAGCCATGGTGCGCTCTATGTTATCTGAGTCTTTACGCGCGGTTATTTCTCAAACACTGCTAAAGAAAGTAGGGGGAGGCCGAGTGGCGGCTCACGAAATCATGGTAGGTATCCCAGCTATTCGTAACCTCATTCGCGAAGATAAAGTGCCTCAGATGTATTCGGTTATCCAAACCGGTCAGGCCCACGGTATGCAAACCATGGATCAGTGCTTACAGCGCCTGGTCGCCATGGGAGTTATAAGTAAAGAAGACGCGGCTGCAAAGTCAGTGGATAAACAGTCGATGAACAATTTCTAGAGGCCGTTATGCTAGATTCACTACTTCAAAAAATGGTTGATACCAACGCGTCAGATTTATTTGTCACTGCGGGCTTTCCGGTTAGCGCTAAAATAAATGGTAAACTTACCCCTGTCACTGATAGCGCAACGTCAGAAGAGGCATCACTCGCGCTGGTTCATGAAGCCATGACCGATAAGCAGCGTGACGAGTTTCATACGTCGAAGGAATGCAACTTTGCTATCGTGCGTGATGGCATTGGTCGTTTTCGTTGTTCTGCATTTTGGCAAAGAGACCAAGCGGGTATGGTTATCCGTCGTATTGTGACGCAAATACCGAAAGCCGATGACTTGGGGCTGCCCCGAGTATTGAAAGAAATTATCATGTCTAAGCGCGGTCTTGTTCTATTTGTAGGTGGGACAGGTACGGGTAAATCAACCTCGCTAGCTGCACTTATTGGGCATAGGAATGAAAACTCTCATGGGCATATACTGACCATTGAGGACCCTATTGAATTTGTGCACGAGCATAAAAACTGTGTGATTACACAGCGTGAGGTGGGTATTGATACCCAGTCATTCGACGATGCGCTTAAGAGCTCGTTGCGACAAGCGCCAGACGTTATTCTAATTGGTGAGATTCGGTCTATGGAAACCATGGAATATGCCATGTCGTTCGCCGATACGGGCCACTTGTGTGTGGCAACGCTGCACGCGAACAATGCGAACCAAGCCATAGAGCGTATTATGCACTTAGCGCCAAAAGATCAGCACGACAAGCTGCGCTTTGACTTAAGCTTGAACATTCGTGCTATTGTTGCCCAGCAACTGGTACCGACGCCAGACGGTAAAGGGCGTGTGGCTGCCATCGAGATACTGCTTAATTCACCATTAGTGCGTGACCTTATTCAGCGCAATGAAATAGGCGCGTTGAAAGAAGCCATGAAAAAAGGCAAAGAGCAGGGCATGCAAAGTTTTGATATGGCGCTTTACGACCTTTACAAGGCCGGCCGAATTGACATGGATCAGGCGCTGCATCATGCTGACTCACCGAATGATTTACGCTTAATGATTAAGCTGGATACCAGCGATGGCTCAAGCCTAGGTACGCTGTCTAATGTGTCGATTGATATGGACGATTAATGGTTGTAGAGCGTGGGTATAGCCTTTGAAAAAACTGTTCTCTTCGCAAGATGCTTTTGAATTACAAGCTGTTCGCAGTGAATTAGATGCGTTGTCTATTCCTTATATGGTAAAAAATGAGTTTGCCAGTGGGGCAATAGGCGAATTACCTTGGCAGGACTCGCAACAAGAGGTATGGCTTGTTGACGATACTTGGTATGCGAGAGCATCAAAAGTAGTAGAGGCATTGATAGGGCGAACGAGCGACAAAGCGGATATGCAATCGGACTGGCGCTGCCAACAGTGCGGTGAGGAAAATGGCGGCGCGTTTGAGCTCTGCTGGCAATGCAATGCGGGAACGCGGCCTGAATAGTTCTGGCCTAATTCGTTATAGGGTTTATACCCCGGTGAGCCTACAAGGCTAAAAGGGAAATGCCGCAGTGAAACTTTGCTGCGTTAAACGCTACTCGTATTGGCTTTCATTCCAACTGGCGAAAATAACGCAGGCCGACACGCTATCGACTTTGTCTTTTGTCAGTTTTTTGTACCCACCTAACTCAAATAGCATAGATTTGGCGTCAGTTGTGGTGAGGCGCTCATCACACGTTTCTACTGCAACGCGAAAACGCCCGTGAAGGCGGTTAGCGAACTTTCGCGCACGCTGCGTCATTTCCTGTTCGGTGCCGTCCATGTTAAGGGGTAAGCCTACCACTACCACGTGAGGCTGCCACTCTTCGTAAAGCTTTTCAATTACATTCCAGTCTGGAATACCGTCACGAGCTTTTAACGCGGGAAGAGGTGAGGCTGTACCGGTAATTTCTTGGCCAACTGCCACACCAATACTCTTAGTGCCAAAGTCGAACGCTAATACAGTACGACTGCCTAACTCAGGCATGACCGGCTCCTGGTGCTAGTTGCCAAACATCCACACCGAGTTTATTCACAGTGGCCTGCCATTTTTTGTGCATAGGCGTATTAAAAAGGATTTCTTCATCGGCCTCGATGGTAAGCCATGCGTTCTCCTGCATTTCCTTTTCTAGCTGACCGGCTGTCCACCCTGCGTACCCAAGGGCAATTAAAACATCATCTGGGCCTTCGTCATTGGCAATAGCGGTAAGTATGTCCTTCGACGTAGTCACCATGACCCCTGGCGCAAGCTTAAGGCTAGATGCCCATTCTTTTTGGGATGAATGAAGCACAAACCCTCGCTCTTGGTTTACCGGGCCGCCGGCTAACACTATTTGCTCAGCTTTATCATCAGATACCATAAGCGCTTTGTCTGTTTGCTCTAAAAGCTGCTTAACGTTCATCGTAGAAGGTTGGTTTACCACTATGCCCATTGCGCCTTCTGCGTTGTGCTCGCATACATAAATAAGTGAACGAGAAAAGTACGGATCGTCCAAACTGGGCATCGCGACTAAAAAGTGGTTTTGTAAGCTTTTCAATTCCGTCATAAATCTTCTTTCATTTGTCTTTCGCTGCCAATTAATAGCGGCTGCATTTTGTACACTCATGTTTGGTTATGCGTTATACGCAGTGACAACTGGGCGCTAGTTTTATATCTATTACTTAGCTAAGCGCTTTTCAATGGCGTCAAATAATGCACCCATAATATTAACGTCGTAGGCTGCTTCTATTTCTCTTACGCACGTTGGGCTGGTTATGTTTATTTCGGTAATCTTATTGCCAATAACATCAAGCCCCACAAAAAGAATGTTGTTTTCTTTCAAGGTGGGCGCAATCGCTTCTGCTAACGCTTTATCCGAGTCTGAAATTGGCTGTGGACGTCCCGTACCCCCTGCGGCCAAGTTTCCTCGGGTTTCCCCTTTGGTGGGCAGGCGTGCTAGGCAGTAGGGCATCACTTCGCCATCGACAATTAGCACGCGCTTGTCGCCATCTTTAATTTCTGGCAAGTATTCCTGCACCATCATATATCGCGTGCCCAACTGAGTTAGCGTCTCAATAATAACACCTAGGTTATTGCCATCAGGCTTCACGCGAAAGATAGAGGCGCCGCCCATGCCATCTAGCGGTTTACAAATAATATCTTGGTGCTTAGCGTGGAACTCGCGAATTAACGCTTGATTGTTCGACACCATGGTATGGGGGATATGCTCTGGAAAATACGAAGTAAACAACTTCTCGTTGTAATCGCGAAGAGCCTGCGGATTATTCACCACCAGCGCACCTGCATCTTGCGCTAATGAGAGTACCTGAGTGGCATATAAAAATTCACTGTCAAACGGCGGATCCTTGCGCATAAGCAGCACATCAATGTCGCCCAAATGAATGGTAGACTCATCTTCAATGGTGTAGAAGTCGGTTGCTTGGTCTTTCACCAATACGGTTTTAGCCAGACCCATCGGCTTACCATTGTCTAAATACAAGTCTTTCAATTCAAAATAAACAACCTTTGCACCGCGGCGCTGTGCTTCAAGCATCATCGCGAAGCTCGTATCTTTATGTGGCTTAATGTTCGCAATGGGGTCCATGATTACGCCAACGGTATATTGCATAATGTTTTCACCTTGAATGTTTATAAAGTGCCTGCACACAGGGCTTATCTGATAGATTGTTAATATTGGGACGTAGCTGAATTCTTCAAGATACGTGACGCCTAAAGGTTAGGGCGCTTTGTACCTTAGCAACAAATATCAAGTTGTTGAAAATAGCACTCTTTATAACACGGAGTAAGCCCTATTTTACTTGATAGGGCACCAGCCTAATAGTGGGAACTAAAAATCGCCGTGTTGAGCTTGAAGTATGCTTAAACTTGTTATGGCTGCGGTTTCAGTTCGCAAAATACGCGGTCCCAAACTAACAGATTGGTACCCATTTTCGTTGGCTTGATGTATTTCCGTGTCTGATAACCCGCCTTCTGGACCAATTAATAAACGAAACCCCTGTGCGTTGTATGGCTGTCTTGCTAGCGGCTGTTCAGCGCCTGGTGCAAGCACCAGTCTTGTGGTATTGGTTGAAGATGATAGCCAAGTGTTTAGGCTCACCGGCGCGTTTAGCTTAGGGATAATATTACGCCCACTTTGCTCACAGGCTCCGATAACAATCTTCTGCCATTGCTGGATTTTCTTTTCCCAGCGAGACTCATCGAGCTTCACGGTGCAGCGTTCGGTAATCACTGGTGTTATCTCTGACACACCAAGCTCAACGCTTTTTTGAAGAACCGTATCCATCCTGTCGCCTTTAGATACACCTTGGCCGAGATGTAGGTGAAGAGGAGATTCTTTAGCTAGGGAAAGGCAAGCATCGGCTTCTACGATTACTTTCTTTCTTTGAACACTGATAACTTGTGCGCTGTATTCATTGCCGTCGCCGTTAAAAAGTACAATGGGACGATTGGGCTTTATGCGCAGTACGGTAGCAATGTGATGCCCTGCATCTTCGGTTAACTCGAATTCTTGCTCTAACGGAATAGGATTGGGGTAATAAACTCTAGGTATACGCATAGTAAATTAGGTGTTTGCTTTTACTGCGTATAATACGTGTGTAAATACAGGTTGCAATGCTACCGACGACATCATGTAAATAATTACTTCAGAATTTACATAAACGGCAGCACGCTGCCTATTTTAGAATCACTTGACTCGTGTGGTTGCTCTAAGCCGCATAAGGCGAAGAGTTGTCCGAAGTTGATTTCAACACTGAGGTTGATGACTTCGACTTTGGTGCTGGGCGGTAGTCCGCTCTTGCATACTTGGTATGTTTTCCTTTATCAGTGCGCAGTGAGTACAAAAATAAACACAAAACAACTGAAAAGAGTGTTATGAGAAGCAACATGCGTTAATCCTTTAATTGACATAGTTTGCTAAAGCTCGTTCATACCGTCGATCGTCGCCAGTAGAAAAAGGGAATAGATCGACGCGTTGAATGAGACTTTAGTCTAAAGCTTTACGGCTAAAAAATCATCAAAAAAATTATCTTAAAACTCGGTAACTTCCAGCAATCTGAAAAGTAAAAAGCGCATTTAGGCTTCATAGACAAGTTTGCTTTGACTGCGTGACAAAGGTGTGACAATTATTCAAAAGTATACTCAAACTTTAGTCTAAGGAGAGTGCGCGAACGGAGGTTTACATCACTACTTTCGGATAATACTAACACTTTCAAAGGGCTATGAAGCTTAGACTTTAGAGCAAATTTAAGCTGTTTGGGCCTATATTGTATTGGTGTTCATACGAATTGCTGCTAACGTTATTGCGCATTTAACAACTAACCATGACAAGGACCATATTATGGAAGAGAAACTTTCGCTTTTTTCTGCAAGCGATGTTGAAAGGTACATAAACGATTACGCTATCCCGTGGGGTATTAACATTGCGATGGCGATTGCGATTTATGTAATAGGTAGGATTGTAGTTGGATTCCTTCTTTCTATATTTAGACGTGTGATGTCAAAGTCTAAATATGACGCCATGCTAGTAGATTTCCTAGAAGCTATTCTAAGCGCTATTTTGATGCTCTTTGTTATTGTGGCATCACTTGATCAGCTAGGTGTGGATACCACATCGTTGGTTGCTATTCTCGGTGCTGCTGGTTTAGCGATTGGTCTATCGTTGCAGGATTCTTTGAAGAACTTCGCCGCTGGCGTAATGCTACTGGTATTTAAGCCGTTTAAAGCGGGCGACTTCGTTGAAGCTGCAGGTACTGCTGGTTCAATCAAGAAGATTGGCATTTTCACAACCACAATGAATACGCCAGACAACAAAGAAATTATCGTTCCAAACGGAAATATCTACAGCGGTAATATCACTAACTACTCGGCTAAAGATACTCGCCGTGTAGATATGGTTGTAGGCATTGGTTACGACGCTGACTTGCTAAAAGCTAAGCAAGTGCTGCAAGAAATGATTGCAGCGGACGATCGAATTCTTGCTGAGCCTGCGCCAACCGTAGCGGTTTCTGAATTGGCCGATAGTAGCGTTAACTTTGTCGTACGTCCTTGGGTAAATGCTGCAGACTTCTGGGCTGTGAAGTTCGACTTTACAGAACAAGTTAAGCTGCGCTTCGACAAAGAAGGTATTTCAATTCCATTCCCACAAATGGATGTGCACCTTCACAAAGAAGACAGCGAATAATCGCTTGTTTCTATCACGAAAAAAACGCTGCTAATTGGCAGCGTTTTTTTTGCGTGTAAAAAGCGAATTGAAGAGTCAATATCGCGTAAGTGTATTCAACCTATCGGCAGTTTGGTCTATACGCCGTTGCTTGATAATCGGCGTACGCGTCAGGCATATTTGCTTGCAAGTTATCTATACGGGTTTGTGGCGCGGGGTGAGTGGATAAGAGTTCCATAGGGCGGTCGCCGCTACTCGCTGCATCCATATTCTGCCACAAGTTAACAGATTGTCTTGGGTCAAACCCCGATTTTGCCATGAGTTGTAAACCGATAACGTCTGCTTCCGATTCATGAGTCCGGCTAAAAGGAAGTTGAACACCAACTTGAACACCTAAGCCTATCGCCGCCATTATCGGGCCAGATTGGGGGACTTCGTTCGCCGCAAGCACTTGGCCAACAGCTTGGCTGCCCACGTTTATTAGGGTAGATTGAGACATACGTTCGTTACCGTGCTCAGCGATAACGTGGCCTACTTCGTGACCAATAACCGCGGCAAGTTGATGCTGATTCTCAGCGACTTTCAACAACCCGGTGTACACGCCAATTTTACCGCCAGGCAGTGCGAACGCGTTCACTTGTTCATCATCAAAAACAACGACTTCCCATTGCCCGTTAAAAACACTCGCCGGAACTTGCGCGGTAATCGCGTTTGCAACGCATTCTACGTAAGAGTTTTGCACGGCCTTATTTGAAATTTTTAACTCTTCTTTCATACCTGTGAAAGCTTGATCGCCCATTTGCGCCAATTGGCTTTCAGAATAAAGTAGTACTTGGTTTCTTCCCGTCGGTGAGGTTGCGCAAGCTGTTAACGTGAGCGCTGCTGCCATCACTGCCGAGGCTGTGAATTTCAATTTCATGGTTAATCCTTTTAATAGCCAAACTTAATAGTACACGCAGTAAACACTGCAAAAAAACGCTATGTTGTTTAGGTGGTACGTTTATATGGCGATATTAGTATCAGATAGTGCTTATAAATAAAACTATACCTTTGCGGTAGGCGTCTTACTTTCTTCCTTTAGGTTTAAGACAGTAGAGCGCTAAAACGATTATTTGAAATGTGTGGTTACAATTAAGCGAGTATGGCGTAAATACTTGCTCGTGTTATAGAAAAATTACCCACTTTTGCCTATTTAATATTTGTGTCATAAACTGATTCTAATTTATACATAGAAGTTACATAAATTTTCTGGTGTACTAGTTCATGAAATCACCGTTTTCCCTAATACTTTTCTCAGGAAGAAATGGAAAACTCTGAGATTTCTGAAACCTCTTAACGTACGACAAAAATACAAATAAAAAGGAAATCAAATGGCAGTGCGTAATAAGTTTAAATATGGATTACTCGCATTTTTAGTTTCAGCGGCACTTACGGGTTGTGGCCTTGACGGCGACGATGGGGCGCAAGGGGAAACTGGTGCACAAGGGCCACAGGGTGAGCAGGGTGAACCTGGTACAGACGGGAGCGATGGTACCGATGCATCAATCGGTATTGCTATGGACATTGTTGGTCGCGCATTTTTAGGTAATCAAACGGCTGCTGAAATTGTTCAGTATCATGCTGAAACCAGCACGATTTACGCAACCAATGGTGAAACCAATACCATAGCTATCATCGACGCGTCTGGTGTGAGTTCAGCCACTATGGCAGACCCAATTAACACCACTTCGCTTACGCCTACCACTATTGCACCGCCAGCAGATATCAATGGTGTAGCGCTTGGTAGCCTTACCAGTATTGCCATAAGTGGTGACCTTATGGCGGTGGCGGTACCCGCAGCCGTTAAAACAGATAATGGTTTTGTACTGTTTTACAACGGGCTAGACAGTTCAGCACCTGCCTTCCTAGATTCGGTAGAAGTTGGTGCATTACCTGATATGGTTACCTTCACGCCAGACGGCGGAAAGGTATTGGTTGCAAACGAAGGTGAGCCGTCTGACGATTACACCGTCGACCCTGAAGGTTCAGTTTCTGTTATTAATATTCTTGCAAGCGGTGAGCCTGAAGAAACTGGCACTACCGTGGGCTTTAGTGCGCTAAACGGCAGCGAAGCCGACTTGATGGCTCAGGGCATGATGTTCCCTAACCCAGCAGGGCGCACAATCAATGGCACTGCTATTACCTCATCTGTCGCTAAAGACCTTGAGCCTGAGTACATTACAGCAACCAACGATGTGGCTTATATCAGCCTTCAGGAAAACAACGGCCTTGCTATTTTAGATTTAGAAGAGCTAACGATAGATGTTGTAGGGTTGGGCACGAAGTCGTGGGCTGGCCTTAATATCGACATACAAGAAGACGGTTCGGTTAGTTTTGGTCAATACACTGGGCTTTACGGTGTATATCAACCGGATACCATCGCTAACTTCACGTGGAAAGATGCTACGTTTATTGTGACGGCTAATGAAGGTGACGCACGAGAGTATTTCTTTGACGCGGCAGACGAAGCAGCCTGCACGGCAGCGGGTGGCGTAGACTTCGATGAAGATGATGGCTGTTTAGCTTACACCGACGAAGTCAAAGTAGAAGACCTGACGGCTGCTGCAAATTCTGAGTTAGCTATGCTTCAAGCTACTGGCGAAGCAGATGATTTACGCGTTACTTCAGCCATGGGTGATGCGGATGGCAATGGCGAGTATGACGCCGCGTACGCATACGGTGCCCGTTCATTTACCATTTGGGAGCAAAACGGTTTAGTTGTTTATGATTCAGGTGATGACTTCGAGCGTATTACGGCTTCTGTGCATGGTGCGCAGTTTAATAACGGTGATGATGAAAACGAAGGCGATTCTCGCTCTGAGAATAAAGGACCAGAGCCAGAAGCACTCACCGTGGGCCAAGTTGGCGATCGCACTTATGCGTTCATCGGTACAGAGCGCATGGGCGGTATTTTCGTCTATGACGTTACCAACCCCTACGACGTTCAGTTTGCAGAGTATGTGATTAATCGTGACCTTACAGAAGGCCTAACTGCTGATGACGTGATTGGCGACCTTGCTCCTGAGAGCCTGGTATTTGTCAGCGCAGAAGACAGCCCTAGTGGTGTGCCGCTGTTAGTGGTAGGTAATGAAGTAAGCGGTACAGTAACCGTTTGGCAAATCAACCAACTATAACTTGTCGCTTAAACGAGATAAGAAAACCCGCTTCATGAAGCGGGTTTTTTATTGGCTTTTCACAAACGCCTCAGCATTGCCGAGGCATTGTTTGTACGTTTTATTAGTACTTAGCGGTAACGCCTACAATTAAGTCTGAGATAGTGGTAGGGGCAACCTCGTCATCAGTTTGGAATGTGCGGCTGTAACCCAAGTCTGACGGGTCTGCGCGTGACATACCGCGATAAATACCCGCACGCAATAAAATGTCATCACTGTAATCCATAACAAAGTTTGCGCTTGGTAGGACTTCAGTGTAGCTGCCACCGCCTTCAATACGCTCTACAATCGAATCGTCTTCAACTAGCGTTAACGTACCAAGCTCACCTTCAATAACTTCAAAAGCGCTTCTAAAACCAATAGACGTAACCTCAGTATTTACAACGCGTACGCCAAAGTTACCACGAATAAACTTGCCCTACATTTCTGTATTGTAGTTCGCCATTGCCCATAAGGCCAAGCCCGATGAAACCAATAGCTGGTTTAGACATTATCTTTTCCTCTTCTTTAAATTTCTAAAGGTTCGATACAACCTTGTCACCATTGGTATCAGCTAGTCGTTTATTTACAAGCTGCTAAAAGCTCATGATTATTGTTATTACCAATTTTGCAATTTAACCCTATTTCTATCTTGCCAATTTGTCAACCAATAACAGGGAAAAGGTCATTTTTTTGTAAATATTTTGTTGAGGAAGGGAGGTGAAAGATAATGTATTTTCTGCCTATTTATTGTGTGCCAATCTAAATAAGTATTAATTTTCATGTTCTTAGGTTTTTAGCGTAGCGGATTTTGAACTGATTTTGAAATAGAGTGCGGGGGTAGAATCGATGGAAACAGATTTTAAACTGAATAATCCCATTTTGGTGTTTTATTGGTCAGGTCAATTTTGTTGAGGTACTGATATGCCGCTGAAAGTGGGTTTGGGTACGTTAGCTATGGTTACACTGAAAGAGGATTGAGGTAAGCTATAGGTCATAAAACGCCGTCGCTACCCCTGTGGAGGTAAGAGAGCGGTAAATTGCGCGAGTAGTAGTGCGTTCAGGACACACAGTAACGCAATGCTCAATACACGTGTGGTATTAACTAATAGTAGAGAATGCTTATGTCTCAGCAAGTTGTGATTAGCGGTGTTGGTGTATGGCACCCTAAAGACAGTGTTACGAACGAAGAATTAGTAGATAGTTATAACGCTTACGTTGATGCGTTTAACGAAGACAATAAAGCCCAGATAGACGCAGGTGAAATCGCCGCGATGCCTTACTCGAGTGCCGAGTTTATTGAAAAGGCATCAGGTATCAAAAGCCGCTACATTTATCAAAAAGAGGGCGCGCTTGATATTAAGCGAATGAAGCCGAAAATCTCCCCCCGTGGGGATGATGAGCTTTCGCATCAAGCTGAAATTGCCGTTGAAGCCGCTAAGCTAGCATTAGCATCGGCTAATCTAGAAGCAGCGGATATAGACGCGGTAATTGTATCGTGTGCTTACACGCAACGCGCTTATCCTGCTATTGCCATTGAGGTTCAAGAGGCGTTAAACATTGAAGGTTTTGGCTTTGATATGTTGGTAGCCTGTTCAGCGGCCACGTTCGGTATGCACCGGGCCTACGAGATGCTGTGTGCGAAAAATGCGTCGCGGGTATTGGTCATCAACCCTGAGCTAGTTTCCCCTCAAATCAATTATACAGATCGCGACAGCCACTTCATTTTTGGCGACGTCGCAACGGCTACCGTATTGGAGCTAGCTGAAACCGCTAAAAGCGAGCACGTTTACGATGTGCTAAGCACCAAAGCGCTGACCAAGTTTTCCAACAACATCCGGTCAAATTTTGGGTACATGACCCGCGCAGAAGATGTTGACCCCTACGGACCTGATAAGCTGTTCCACCAAGCAGGGCGAAAGGTGTTTAAAGAAGTATGCCCAATGGCTGCAGCACATATAGAAGCGCATTTGGCAAGTCACGATATTACCCCTGAGGGGGTGAAGCGCTGGTGGCTACACCAAGCGAATATTAATATGAACACCTTAATCTGCAAAAGGTTGTTAGGTCGAGACGCAGACCGTACTGAAGCACCTATCGTGTTAGATGAATATGCCAATACCGCGTCTGCAGGTTCTGTTATTGCTTTTGGCTTAAATCACGAAGATTTGGTTAGCGGCGATGTGGGTGTGCTTTGTTCGTTCGGTGCTGGCTACTCAATTGGCTCGTTGGTTATTCGTAAAAGGTAATCAAATAACGTACAGGGAAGTTCTGCGCGTTATCGGGTGTAATGAATACAGAGACGGTGCGCGCCGCTGCTGTTGTAGTTCTCATAACAATGATAATAAGGGTGAGATAAAAGGATGATTTCAGATATAGGCTATGGGTTAAATAGTCTGGCGCACTTAGCCCTTTTATTATTGTTATTTACGGTACGAAAGCCTGGCGTGGCCAAGCATCTTTTGGTGCTGGCCACGGCCGCTACAACGTTGTGGTCCACCAGCCTGATAACCTCTCTTTTCGGGCCCATCTTGCTTAGTTGGTTGTTAAGTGCAGATGTGCTTAAACAGCTAGTATGGCTATTGTTTTTAGCGGGCTGTTTGCAAAGTAGCTTTAATCGCTTTTTCGATGTATTAAAACGCCCGGTTACGTTAATTATTGTAGCGCCGGCCCTTCTTGCGCTTCTTACTCCTTACTTGTTAGCGGTAAACCCGGCCTGGAGCTTTCTAGTACTTATTGTACTTTCCTTAGAAGTACTGGTGCTGCTAGAAGTGGTCTACCGGCAAGCTGGCAGAGAGAAGTGGGCGTTTAAGCCTCTCATTATTTATCTTGGCGCTACCAACTTATTCGAGTTTGTTACCTACGCCAATGCAACTATGGTTAATCAGGTAGAAATTGGCTATATCGCTGCGCGAGGTTATATCTATTTTTTATTGATGCCGCTATTGGTGATTTCTATCAGACGTATCCACCATTGGGGAATCGATATATTTATCTCCCGAGACGTTGTTCTACACAGCTCACTTTTATTAGTGGCAGGCGGCTACTTGTTTGTGATGGCGGTGGTGGGATACGCGATTAACTATTTAGGGGGGAACTGGGGCGCGACGGTTCAAATTATACTGGTGGTGATGTCTTTTGCCCTATTGGCAACGGTGTTTTTGTCGAATGCCTTTCGAACAAAAATTAAAGTATTTATTACTAAACATTTTTTCGCCAACCAATTTGATTACCGCGTTGAATGGGTGAAGCTCACTCAGTGGCTTACTCGCGCTGGAGATACGTCGCCGCAGGTGTATCACGCGGGTCTAACTGGCGTGCTGAATGCCATTCAATACGAGTCGGGGTTGCTGTTTAAAGTGACTCAAAACGGTTACGAATGTGTGGCTGAAGCGTCACCTGTTGCAAATAATGGCAATATACACACGACACTTGATGTGCTGGCCCACTACAGCGACAAGAATGGTTGGATAATTGACACAGACGCTTATCTTGTAAAGCCCTTTGACTATGAGGGGCTCAATCTAGACCGCGAGGCGTTAAAAAAATGGGGCTATCAACTTTTTGTCCCTTTTTTGAAAGACGGTGGGTTATGGGGCTTCGCCGTACTTGCATCGGGAGATAAAGAAAAGATTAGTCTAAATTGGGAAGTTAAAGACTACTTAACGGCGGTATCGGAGCAGGTGGGTACGTATATGCAGCACCACGAGGCTGCACAGGTGGTAGCCGAGAACGCTCAATTCGCTGCATTCAACCGTATGTCTGCATTCGTCTTGCACGACTTAAAGAACGTGCTGGCCCAGGTTGATTTAATTTTAGCCAATGCTCAACAACACAAACACAACCCAGAATTTATCGACGATACGTTCGAAACCTTGGAGCACACCAAGGCGAGAATGGAGAAAATGCTCAAACAGCTGACAGATAAAAAAGCGGTAGAAGAGGGCGTGAATTCAGAGTTTTTACTTTCCGATATTGCCAATGATGTTGTAGAAAACCGCTGTATGGGGTTAAGCCCAACTCCTTCTGTACATATTGTCAGAGAGCGCGCTGTGATGGTGGATAGGGAAAAGGTAGCAAACGTGCTTTATCACCTTATCAGTAACGCTCAGCAGGCTACTGCAGATGACGGTGAAGTTGATGTAGTTATTACAAGTAATTCCGATGATAATACGCAGCTCGTCATGATAGAAGACAATGGAATAGGCATGGATAACGAGTTTGTTGAAACGCGTTTGTTTAAACCGTTTGATACCACCAAAGGCAATGCTGGCATGGGAATTGGCGCCTATGACGCGAAAACCTACATAGAATCAATTGGTGGTAAACTGACTGTGCAAAGTGAACCTGGTCGCGGTAGCTGTTTTACGCTGTATTTTCCGATAGGATAGAGGTTATCAGTGACAAGGCCGAAGTAGACACGGGCCTGTCCCCGTGCCCTTAATGGATGAAGTATAATAATAGGATGATAAAATGACCGATACCATTTTGGTAGTAGACGATGATTTAGGTATTCAAAAGCAGCTTAAATGGAGCCTTACCGATTACAATGTTGTTTTTGCTGATGATCATACGTCTGCCATAGCTCAGCTACGTCGTTTTGAACCTAAAGTTGTCACTCTGGATTTGGGGTTGCCACCAGACCCGGCAAACGCGTCTGAAGGGTTGAGAATTCTTCACGACATCATTTCATTAGCGCCGCGTACCAAAGTTATTGTTGTAACGGGCAATAACGACAAACAGCATGCGCTTAAAGCGATAGATTTTGGTGCCTATGACTTTTACCAAAAGCCCATAGATTCTGACACTATAAAGCTGTTAGTTCACCGCGCGCTTAATCTAGCTACGTTAGAGCATGAAAATAGTATTCTTGCTCGCACCCGCTCGGGAATGTCTCGCATAGTCGGTAACAGCGAAGCCATTCAAAAAGTCGTACGTCGCGCAGAGAAAATTGCTAACACTGACATTAGCACCCTTTTACTTGGCGAAAGTGGCACAGGTAAAGAGGTATTCGCGCGCAGTATTCATGAACATAGCCCAAGAAGAGACAAGCCATTTGTAGCTATTAACTGTGCATCTATCCCTGAAAACCTTTTGGAAAGTGAACTGTTTGGTTATGAAAAAGGCGCCTTTACGGGGGCTAATAAAACCACGCTCGGTAAAATAGAAACAGCGCAGGGCGGCACCCTGTTTTTAGACGAAATTGGGGATATGCCCATTGGCCTTCAGGCTAAAATGCTTCGCTTTTTACAAGAGCGGGTTATAGAACGGGTTGGGGGGCGTAACGAAATACCCGTGGATATTCGGGTAATCTGTGCTACTCACCGGGACTTACAAAAAATGGTGGCAGAGGAAACCTTCAGGGAAGATTTATATTATCGGGTAGGAGAAATGCCGATCCTGATCCCGCCGCTTCGTGAACGTGACCAAGATATTATTCTCTTAGCTCGAACCTTTCTCAATATTTACAGAGAAGAGTTTAAAGCAAAGGCAAAGAGCTTCTCTGAGTCTGCAGTGAACGCTATGCTGGGACACAAATGGCCTGGCAATATTCGCGAGATGCAAAACAAATTAAAATCAGCGGTAATTATGGCTGAAGGAACCGTTATTCAGCCTGACGACTTAGGCTTAATGCCGGTTGATGCTCAAAATGAGCCTGAAACTCTTAATCTGCGTGAAGTTAGAGAGATTGCCGAAAGTCGCGCTATTCGCAAAGCCTATCAAAAAGCGGAAAAAAACATGTCGAAAACCGCCGAATTACTTGGTGTAACCCGGCCAACACTTTATTCGCTGATCGACAAATACCACATGGAAGACATTAAAAGCAGCGACTAGCAAGCCGCTTGTAGTACCGGTGAGAGGAGCTTCCACCGGTACTAAAAACAAACATCTAGCCTTGTCGCTAGATAACAAATTGGCAGTGAGGTTCAGATAAAATGTCATGGCCGCTGTAAGTAACTTCAACCACCACACTATGCGGGCTACGCTCAACATAAATGACGCTGCCACACAGGTTACAGACGTGGTGGGTTTCACCATTTGCTTCGTGTAAAGTGGCTAACGCTGACGGTGCGCAATCTATCAGTAGTTGCTCTTTTGAAACCGTTACACGAAGCGTACGTGTATCTGCGAGAGACAAGGTTTCATTGTCGGCATCACGTTCATCAATGTGGTCAACTTCATATTGAATAGCTTGGCAATTACAACTTCCTCTATACATAATGCTAGACCTCTACTGCTTATTATCGAGGGTATCAGGCCACTGAATGCTTGCGATGTTGTTAAATGATGTCGCAATTCTGGAGCCAGTAAAATTAAATTTTTCATCTATTGGCGTGCGGTTCTTAAAGTCTGTATCAAGGGTCTCAATAACACCTACCCAACCGTTTCTTCCTGAGAGTTTTGATGCATACAGCGCGTAGTCAATAACGGCGAACGTGCGTTCCCATGCCACATCGGAGTTGTCTTTCTTATCAGGAGAAAGTAGCGAGAACCCTATGCTGCAGGTAATTTTTATGGGCTTGTCTAAGCCGATATCAAACGGCGTACTTGCCACCATTTCCCGGCAACGCTCGGCGAGTTCGGGAAGCTCTTCTCGATTAGACTGTCTGCATACCACTAAAAACTCTTCTCCGCCCCAACGGATAATGAGATCGGTTTGTCTAAACACATTTTTTAAAACCTGAGCAAAAGACGACAGCACTTTATCACCAGCAATATGGCCATAATCGTCGTTAACACGTTTAAAATGATCAATGTCTATCAGGAGGCAAAGTAAATCTTGCTTTGCCTTATCGGTAGTAGGGCTTTGGCGTGCAGAAAATTGACTGCGCCTAATTTCTCCAGGTAGCTGAGACTCGAGGTAGTGTCTGTTGTACAAACCGGTTAATGGGTCTCGCAAGCTAACTTCTTCAAGGGTTTTGTAGGCGGCTTGGAGCTCCTCATTCTTTTTGTGAAGATCAAGGGTTTGTTGACGAACTTCGCGGCGTAAAATGATGGTTTGTCGTCGCTGCTTGTATCTACTCCACACTAAAAAGGTCAACAGCATTACCGCTAGCGACACGCTCCAGACAAGTGTGGTTTGCAACTTCTCCCTTTCTGCTTGGGCAAGTGCTAGCTGTTTTGACTCCTCTAGCTTTTCTAGCGTACGCGATTGCCTGATAAGCTCTATTTCAGCCTGAAGCCCTTCGATAGCCGACTTATTTTCAGAATCGAGTAAGACTTCACGTAACTGCTGGATTACAGATTGAATATCTAGGGCTTTTTTAAACTCGCCTAAGGATACGAAAGCACTAAGTTGCAACGATAAAAAGCTGAGCTGGCCGCGTAAATCCCGGCTTTTCCTTGCGTCAATAGTCCCGGACTTGGCTTCTGCTAACGCACGCTCAAAATCCTGTTCTTTCATGTAAGCCTGAGCCAGCGCCAAGCGACCATCAATCATGAGTTTGGCTTGCCCTGAAGAGCTTGCAAAGCGCATGGCTTCCATTAACAGCTCGCGTCCTTTAGCCGTCTCACCGTTTTCTACTAGGGCGCGGCCCATCAGCATTTTCGCTTCAGCGATAGCGCCCACATCGTTTGTCACCTGTAGAAGCTCAAGCCCCTCTTTGATAGCAACTGTTGCTTGCGCACTGGCGCCAGTTTTAAGTAAAAGGGCGCCGATACGGGTTTTAATAGTGCCAAGAAGACGCGGGTCAGTAGACCCTTCGATACTGTCGAAAGCATCCTGGTAATAGGTATGCGCAAGAGAGGCTTGGTTAAGAAGGCTGTAGATATCACCAATGCGCAGTAGCGAAAGACTCATTTCATTGGACATGCGATTTTCTCTGAAGAAATCGAGTGCTTGCTTTAAAGGTTCAAGGGCGACTTCAATCTGGTTTTGTTGCTGGCGGATAATGCCAAGCTCTAAATTCAGTTTGGCTTTTAGCAGGTCGTTGCGCTCAATGTGCGCGATAGACATAGCGCGACGTACATAGGTAAGGGCGGTGTTGTAGTTTGAAAGGTGTCGTTCCGAAGTCGCAAGCTGCAACAGCGTTGACGCCATCTTTTCCAGCTCACCTTCTGTGGTGTATCGCTCTAATGCTGCGTTGAATATCGCTTTGGATACTTCAAAGCGCGAAGCATTTTGAAGCAGTTCACCTAGGCTTGAGAACATATCTGCAGGCATGTGCTGCTGCTGAAGGGCTTGCTCTAGAAGGAGAAGTGCCTTGGTGTCTGCGTTGGCATATTGTTTTGCGTGTAACAGCGATTCAACGTCGGCGAACTCCTTATCAAAAATCGTTAACGCTTTTACCGGGTTAACATGAGCAAAGTGCACAGCTACGAGTAGGGCACACATGAGCACGCGCAATGTGCTAAATCCTTCATGGCCCATTTGGCTCTATCTCCTATACAGTGACTAAGTTTGCTGTTGCAGAATATTCCAGCAGGCTGTTTCCGTAGCAATACTATAATAATGGAGGATAAAACGAAAAAAATACGTACATGGATCTATACTTTAGTCTAATTTTTGGTGCTGTTCGTTAATCCACTCCCGAATCAATGCAGACTTTGCTTTTCCTGTCCTAGCGGCTAACTCGGCAAGCATATCAATACATTGTGGTGTCAAAGTAAAGGTAGCGTGACGCATACCTTGTACTTTGTCTGGCTTTTTAAGCGGCACAACACAATTTGCTGCCGTGGCTTTACTGTTTTCTTCCGTTGACTGCTTGCTAGCGAAATCCACTTTACCCTGTGCGTAAAGTAAGGCGTCATCGATAAAGTCTTCAACCGTACGAAGGTTGGGCTTAGCTAATGGCTTCGACTTTTTTAGGTTGAGCAAACTCATAAGCATCCTCCATTTTGCCAGCCAATAGCTCTTCAAATAATGTTCTGATTTCGGTTGCTGCTTTGCCTTCAGGTTCGCTCTCTATCACCGACTGTCCCGATTCTTCAGAATCGTCGTACATGTTGCGGCTAAACGTTACCGCGTTTAATACCGGAATGCCAAATGAGCGGCAGACTTCTTTTGCCTCCAAAATGCGGCTAGCTAGACTTGGTAAAGAGGGGCACTGGGTGATCACAAACGCCGCGTTCATTTTAGGGTTTACCATTTTACAGGTAGATAATATGTCTTCCATGTGCGGTACCGTTTTCAAGTCCCGTCTTTTCGGCCTTAAGGGGATGAGGATATGGTCAGCAACAGCCATCGACGAGCGCAGGGCCAAGTTATCTTGCCCACCACAGTCGATGACTACGTAATCATAGTGCTGACGCAGACTTAGTAATTCGTTGCGAATTTTTCCATAAAGTTGGACACAGTTAATTTCTGCAAGGCGAGGGTTGGCTTTGCGCTCCTGAATCCAGTCTGAGGTGGTCCGTTGAGGATCGCAGTCCACCATTAATACCTTGGCACCTTTTTCGGTGCGAAGATATACTGCAATGTTTTGTGCCAAGCAACTTTTACCGCTGCCGCCTTTTTCTCCACCAACTAGAATAATCATGGTGATAACCCTCGAATGTCGCTTTACATTAAAAATTTGCGCTACCAATAGTCCGTAATTACGCTTGCAAACGTACTTACCTTCGAATCGAAGCATAGGCAGGGAAGGCGTTAACTTCAGCATCAAAATCGATATTAACGAATGTAGGGCGATACCTATTGATTTGTGCTCTAACTCATTCTAGGCTTCTAAGCCTATAGAAAGTTTACAATTACTATTTCTAACGAGAGGTTGTTATGTCAGAGAGTCGCTTTACTTCAAAAGAAGGCCAAAAAATCCCGAGTGTTTCATTTCAGTGTCGAGAAGGCGATGCGTGGGTAACGAAAACGACAGAAGCGCTATTTTCTGGCAAAAATGTTGTAGTGTTCTCACTTCCTGGCGCGTTTACGCCAACCTGTTCTTCTACGCATTTACCTCGCTACAACGCGCTGGCGAAAAAGTTTGCCAAACACGGTATTGATGACATCGTGTGTATGTCGGTAAACGATACGTTTGTAATGAATGCGTGGGCTGCTGATCAAGAGGCTGATAACATTACGGTTATCCCCGATGGTAATGGCGAGTTTACTGACGGTATGGGAATGCTGGTGGATAAGGCCGATTTAGGCTTTGGAAAACGAAGCTGGCGTTATTCTATGCTGGTGAAAGACGGTGTGGTAGACAAAATGTTTATCGAACCAGACGTTGCTGGCGACCCCTTTGAAGTGTCGGATGCCGATACTATGTTGGCTTATATCGCCCCAGAAGAGCAAAACAATCCACCGGTTTCAATTTTAACTAAACCCAGTTGCCCGTTCTGCGCAAAAGCCAAAGCCTTGCTTGATGAAAAAGGCTATGAGTACGAAGAAATTGTGCTGGGTAAAGGTGCGTCACTCACAAGCCTAACGGCTATTAGTGGCCGTGAAACCGTGCCTCAGGTATTTATTGGTGGGAAGCATATTGGTGGCTCTGACGACCTAGAGGCTTACTTTAGCTAACCCAACTTGTGTTTTAATCGTCACAAAAACGGGAGCATGTTAATATGCTCCCGTTTTTTATTGAAATTCCATAGCGGAGAAAAATGGTGTCGTTGAAGTCTTTTGTAAAAATGCTTGCGTGTTGTATTGCGCTAGCTAGTGCCAATAATGCGCTGGCCCAAAATAGTAAAATAAAAGAGTCGCAGGCGCAGTTTAAAGCTTTTTACGAAAAAGAGTGGGGGCAAACCCAGCCTTGTAGGGAAACCGCGCTTAACCGTTTTTCTGTGTGTAGCAATGTGTTGCGCAATGAAGGCAACGGGCCTTTTATGCTTACCAACAGCGCAAGTGACAAGGTCGCTGTGTTAATTCACGGGCTAAGCGACTCTCCCTTTTTCATGCGTGAAATAGCAAATATCTTATTCGAACAAGGTTTTACCGTTGTGGTGCCGTTACTACCCGGCCACGGCAAGCGTGACGCGGATGACGACATGTCTGACTGGGATTTGGCTGAACGTTGGCAGAGTCATGTTGATGAAATCATAACATTAGCTGACAGCATGGGTGACACACTCATTGTAGGAGGGTTCTCTACGGGTGGCGCGCTTGCAGTAGAACACTATTTGGACGGGGCCGATAACATAGACGGCTTAATGTTGTTTTCAGGGGCTCTTGCACTATCCGATAACGCTGAAGGCATGTCGCGTATTTGGGGTATTAAGCTATTAGCTAAAATGATAGACGGAAGCTACGTGACACATGGGCCAAACCCTTACAAATATCCTAACGTAGCAGGGTTCGCCGGGCTAGAGCTAATGGATTTAATTAATACAATTCGCGAAAAGATAGAAGAAGGTAACAATATTGAGGTGCCCTTATTTGCAGCCCATTCTCAAGCCGATGTCACTACGCCTATTGCGGGTGTTGAAGGGTTGATGGATGCTAGCAAAGGGCCGAATACGTTTTTCGTTATTGATGAGTCTTATTCACTGTGCCATGCTGACTTAGTCGTTAATTCCACTTTACTGAACGACATGAATTTCAATGCTAACATGGTTAACCAGCAAGAAGAATGCGCGGTGCCTAAAGCAAACCCATTGTTTTCTACTATGCGCTTTATGCTAACCGATTACTTGAATCAGTTTTAAAATAAGACGAACGGGCCCTGCGCACAGAGTTTACCGGGGCCTTTTAACGCGCTATTATTTAAGCTGCAAATAGCAACTATAGCCACCCTCTTGTAAAGTGGTATTACTGAAAGCAGGTAAACCTAAAAAGGTACAGCACAGTTTTATGCCCATAAAACCTAGGCAACAAGGTCAAAAACGCGTGAGTTTGGCCGCTTTTATGCTCTTTTTAATGATGTCCCTTGTGTCGTCAGGGAATGCTGTATCTTTTGAAACGTCATCTCATTTGCATAATCAAAACTTTTCAATGTCAGAAATGGCAATGAAGCCTGTACCTTCGGACCTTTCTCAACACGAGGCCGATGCACCGCATTGTCAGCATCAGGGTATGCTAATGCGCGAAATAGCAAAGGAGCAGAAATTGGATGCCTCGTTGGAAGAAGCAACCATGGCACAAAATGCTGATATGTCTTGTTGTAATGACGAGTGTCAGTGTCCCACTGATCACTGTTACAACTTTAGCGCTACAGCACTGTTACAGCCGCTCATGGAAGCTGAAGTAACGGTCAACAGAACGGCTGCCTTGTCGTTTGTTTCGCAGCAATACAAAACTCTTCATTTCGGGCAGTTTCGCCCACCTAAAACCCTTTTCGCAGCATAGATCTATCTCGCGTTTGCGACCCTTGCCCGAAACACTAGTGAAGTGACATGGGTGAAAGGCCTTCGCAAACACTGTTTGTCTATGTAATGCGCTTTTAGTGTCTTGGCCCTTCGCTATTAAAGAAGCTTATATTTATAACGCTTAAAAGTTGGCTTTCACAACGCGCATTGCACCTGAAAAGTAATATTCACATGAGTAATTTATTGGTAACCCCAAAAGTCCATCTGGTTTTTGGCACATGTTCTCAACTACGGGGCCTGTACGCTCAATATACGCTGCTTTTGTCGCTATTAGTGTGTCTGTGTTCGATAGGGTTTTCTAAGATAGCCACGGCCGATACCTTTAGTTTAGAGCAAGCGGTTCAGTTGGCCATTCCACACGACCCCTTGCTAAAAGGGAATGCCTATCGTGAGCAAGGGTTTAAAGCAGACGCAGATGCAGCGTCTTATTGGTCTAACCCGCAAATGTCTGTATCGATGCAAAACTTACCTACAGATGGGTTTGCAATTGACCAAGAGCCCATGAGTCAAATTAAAGTAGGGTTTAAACAACAGCTTCCCCGCGGTGATGAAAACCACTATAGCCAAAAAAAATATCAGGTGATGGCGAGCAAAGTCGGCAGCTATGCCAAGTGAAACCATACCCCATGAAATGCGTCACGGTGAGCATGACGCAACAAGCGGCCATAACAGTGAAAGTGGCCCACAACGCGAGGGCAATAGCGACACCAAGGCAATGAATCACAAAGAGCACATGCACCATGATTGAGTCAGTCATTCGCTGGTCGGTAAATAACCGCATTATGGTGCTGCTAAGCGCGATTGTGCTGAGCATTGCTGGGGTATGGGCAGTAAAAAACACCCCGGTCGATGCCATACCTGATCTGTCAGATGTTCAAGTTATTGTTAAGGTAAGCTACCCGGGGCAGTCGCCACAGGTAGTGGAAGATCAAGTGACATTTCCGCTTACGTCTGCGCTCATGTCCGTACCCGGCGTTCAGACAGTTCGTGGTTATTCTTTTTTTGGTGATGCTTACGTTTACGTCATTTTCGATGACGATACGGACATGTACTGGGCGAGAAGTCGCGTTTTAGAGTACTTAAGCCAAGCGTCATCTCAACTTCCGCCGGGTGTAACGCCGCAGCTAGGGCCTGATGCGACGGGCGTAGGTTGGGTGTATATCTATGCCTTAGAAAATGACACTAGTCAGCCTAACGCACTGGATGCCGGGGAGTTAAGAGCACTGCAAGACTGGTTCTTAAAGTTTGAACTGCAGTCTGTACAAGGTGTGTCAGAAGTTGCCTCGGTGGGCGGCATGGTGAAGCAATACCAGGTTATTGTCGACCCGGAAAAATTGCGCGCTTATAACATTATGCCTTCTATGATTGAACTTGCGCTAGCGCGAGGCAATCGCGCGACGGGCGCGTCGGTCGTTGAAATGGCCGAAGCGGAATACATGGTTACTGCGCAAAGTTATATTCAAAGCATAAACGATATTAAACGGCTGCCTACTGGGGTTATCAAAGATGGTGTGAGTATAACCATTAACGATGTTGCCCACGTGGTCGAAAGCCCTTTAATGCGAAGGGGGGGGGCGGAACTTAATGGTCGGGGCGAAACTGTGGGCGGTATTATCGTTATGCGTTATGGCGAAAACGCGAAAGCCACTATCGACGCCATAAAAACGAAGCTCGAGGCATTAAAGGCAGGCTTGCCAGAGGGCGTTAATATTGTCCCTGTGTACGACCGCTCCACGCTTATCGATAAATCGGTAGAAACGCTCTCGAATAAGCTAATGGAGGAGCTGCTGGTAGTTGGCGCGGTTTGTGCCCTCTTTTTATTCCATTTGCGCTCGTCTGTTGTAGCGCTAATAAGCTTACCTATTGGCATACTCGCCGCGTTTATCGTAATGAAACTACAGGGGCTTAACGCCAACATTATGTCGCTGGGGGGAATTGCTATTGCGATAGGCGCTATGGTGGATGGGGCCATCGTAGTCGTTGAAAACCTGCATAAACATATTCATCAACACGCAATTTCAAGTAAACAAAAGTCGCTAAAGCCAATGCCGCTTAGCGCAGCGAAACGGTGGGAGTTAGTCATAAAGTCAACATCAGAAGTTGGGCCTGCGCTGTTCTTTTCGCTGCTTATTATTACGGTGTCGTTTATTCCTGTCTTTGCGTTAGAAGCACAAGAAGGGCGACTATTTGCCCCCCCTTGCATTCACCAAGACTTATGCCATGGCAGCGGCGGCAGCGCTAGCAGTAACGCTAGTGCCCGTACTGGCGGGTTACTTTGTCCGGGGTAAGATACGTTCAGAAGCGGAAAATCCGGTCAATCGTACGTTAAGCAACCTCTATAAGCCGGTGTTAATGCGCCTGCTTCATTATCCGCTAGCTACTGTTGCGGGCGCTATATGCCTGCTGGTTTCAATGTATTGGCCACTAAGTCATTTAGGGAGTGAATTTATGCCTGAATTAGATGAAGGTGACCTGATGTACATGCCCACCACGTACCCGGGAATTTCGGTGGGTAAAGCCAGAGAAGTTTTACAGCAAACAGACAAGCTCATAGCAACGTTACCCGAAGTGGAAAGCGTATTTGGAAAGGTAGGGCGAGCGGATACCGCTACTGACCCAGCGCCACTCACTATGATTGAGACCTTTATTCAGTTAAAGCCGAAAGCTGAATGGAGAGACGGCATGACAACAGAGAAACTTAAAGAAGCGCTTAATGCACTGGTACAGTTCCCCGGGCTCACTAATGCATGGGTCATGCCTATCAAAACCCGAATCGATATGTTGGCGACAGGAATTAAAACCCCGGTGGGGATTAAAATCGCCGGGCCTGATTTGGCGGGAATTGAAGCCATAGGTAAAGATATTGAAATGCAGCTAAAGGACGTACCTAACACCGCTTCGGTATACGCAGAGCGGGTGGTGGGCGGTCGCTACGTTAATATTGATATCGACCGCCAATTAGCGGCGCGCTATGGTCTTAGCATTGATGATGTCCACAGTATTCTGGCCAGCGCTGTAGGTACAAAAGTGGTAACTCAGTCTGTAGAAGGGCGCGAGCGCTTTCCCGTTAGCATGCGATTTTTGCAGCACTATCGCGATACACCTGAATCCTTGTCGTCAATGCCCTTTGTAACACCGAGTGGCGCTCATATTACGTTAGGGGATATTGCCAAGGTTCGAATAGCAGATGGCCCTGCCGCAATTAAAAGCGAGAATGCGCGTCTAAACGGGTGGGTTTATATTGATATTGCTTCTGACTCAGCCACAGGTATAGATTTAGGGGGGTATGTTGAGCAGGCTAAAGCGCATTTGCAGAAACACCTTAAATTGCCGCCGGGCTACTCCATTTCCTGGGCGGGCCAGTTTGCTTATTTAGAACGGGCGAAAGCCAAGTTATCACTGGTTATTCCAGCAACGCTAGCCATTATTTGCTTGCTATTATACTTAGCCTTTAAACGTTTGCGCGACGTGGCACTCATATTAGCAACCCTCCCTCTAGCCCTTGTGGGTAGCGTCTGGCTGCTGTACTTCCTTGATTTTAATCTGTCGGTAGCCGTGGGCGTTGGATTTATTGCGCTAGCAGGCGTTGCGGTAGAGATTGGGGTAATTATGTTGGTCTATTTAAAACAATATGTTGAAGATGCCCTCGCTAAGCATGAGGAAGGCATTATGTCGAATAGTCGAAATGACGCTAACGGCGATACTGAAACTGGTCGCGATAATGATAGAGCAATCGATGCATCCCTAGCGCATAGAGACTGCGTGGTCAGAAGTGCAATCGTACACGCTGCGTCGGCAAGACTTCGTCCTGTCATGATGACGTCTTTGTCTATTATTGCGGGTCTGTTACCGGTTGTTTACGCATCGGGCACCGGTAGTGAAGTAATGCAGCGTATTGCAGCGCCAATGGTGGGCGGTATGGCAAGTGCGTTGGTGTTAACGCTTTTGGTATTACCATGCGTGTTTTACTTAAGCATAACCCGCGGTAGAAAGCGCTAAATAAATGCAAAGGGAAGCGCTTATGGCTTCCCTTTGGTTAAATTGCTATTTATAGCAGGGGGCTGAAAAGGTGTTAGTGCGCTGCCGCATAGTCTTCCACCTGCTGCCATACGCGCAGAAGGTTTCCGCTTAATATTTTTTCAATATCAGTACGGCTGTAGCCTCTATCCAGCAACCCTTGAACTAAGTTTGGAAAGCTCGCCACGTCTTTAAGCCCAATTGGCAGCGAGTCGCCCACGCCGTCGTAGTCAGACCCAATGCCCACGTGCTCAACACCTATTAGCTTTACAACGTGGTCAATGTGGCCAAGCACTTCATCTAACGTGGAGTAAGGATAAGGTACTTCCTTACGGTAGGCTTTTTCAAAGTTCTCAAGTTTAGGGCTATCTTCCCCTTCTTTTTCAATCAACGCTTTACGGGCAGCTGATAGGCCTCTTCGCCATTCACCGGCCTCTTTTGATACAAAGCTAGAGCCAAAGTTAATCATGATAACGCCGCCATTCTCACCTAGCTTTTTAATCATGTCGTCGTTCATATTGCGCTCGAAACCCGGGGTAAAACGGCGAAGCGATGAATGCGACGCAATAACCGGCGCTTTTGTTAGCTCAATGACTTGGTAAAAGGCATCGTCAGACACATGAGAAATATCTAACATAATGCCGATGTTATTCATTTCTCCCACTAGCGCTTTGCCAAATGGGCTCAGTCCTTTCCACTTTCTACGCAGGTCATAAGAGGAATCTGAAATGTGATTAGCCTGGCTGTGAGCAAGAGTAATGTAGCGTATGCCGCGCTCGTAAAAGGCATTTAAGTTTGCTAAATCACCTTGAATAGGTGAGCCGTTCTCCATGCCCATTGGCAACGAAATGAGGCCTTTTTCAAACTGCGCTTTTACGTCAGAAGGGCTTTTGGCAATGGCAAATTTATCAGGCGCTCGCGCAACAATCGCTTCTACTGAGTCGATAAGTTCATGAGCGAGCTGTGTAGACTCTGGAGAGTTATCTAAGCTTGCTGGTACGTAGATACTCATAAAAGGGGCGTTTAAACCGCCCGCAACGGCACGCGGGTAGTCAAAATCGCCGTCTTCAGTTGCGTTGGTTACATCCACCCATTTTTCTTTAACGCGGTAAGGTACGTCAATATGACCATCTACGATAATGGTTTCCTTCGCGATATTTACCGCTCGTTCAGAGGCAGAGTAGGTCGGTGTTTCTGCCAGTGCGGTGTGTGAAGCAAAAAGCGCAGAGATAACTAATGCGCAAGATGAAAGTGGGAAGCGCCCCTTCATAGAAAATCCTTATTTTGTTTTTAATCGCTTAGGCCATCAGCCCCTAAAATGAATAGCAACTAGAGACTAAAGGATAATTCATACCGCGACAATAGGCTTTCCTTTCCCCTTCATTGCTCGCGTAATTCTTCAAATTCGTCGGAATTGCTCGTTTTTAGAGCGCTTGGGCTCATTCACTTAAAGTTTACATTGCAATAAAAATTTAAAACTTGTTATGGTGAAGACTGCGTGACTTCATTGCGCGAATACGGGATACTCCCAAGCGCTCCGCCAACTATCGATGGATAATATACATCAGCGCGGCCGACGTAATTTTTTAGTGGCACCCGCTCTTCTCACATAATTAAGCCGGGGCCACAGCTAACAAGTATGAGAAATAAATATGGCTATTAACTTTGTACCGCTAGATAAAGAAAAGCATAAAGACCTAAAGGTTGCGGTAAACACTTCTTTCAGTTTTGCTAAAAATACACACCTTGCAGCAGCAACAATCCGTGAGTTCGCACAACTAGCAGCAACTATGCCGCTTGTTTTCATTGAAGACACGAATGCTAAGCGCCACCACGTAGTTACTATGCTTGGTATGGAACAGGGTCAAAACCTTTTCCTAACTGGCGACAGCTGGAAAGGTCCTCACGTTCCAATGAACATCCTTCGCTACCCGTTCGACGTACGTCCTGACGGTGACAAGCTTGGTGTTTACATCGACGAAAACTCTGATCTTATTTCTGATGAAGGCCAAGCGCTATTTACAGAAGCTGGCGAAGCAAGTGAATTCCTAGATAACCGTCAGAAATTCCTAGCAGACCTTGCAAACAGCGAAATGCTAACTCAGCGTTTTGTTGCGAAAGTCGTTGAACTGGACCTTCTTGATCCAATTCAAATTCGCCTTACTTACCAAGACGGTAAGCAGCGCAATGTTACCGGCATGATGAGCATCAACGAGAAGAAACTTCTTGAGCTACCTGAAGAGCAAGTACTTGAGCTACATAAACAAGGCTTCCTAGGTGCTATTTATGCAGTAATGATGTCTGTTGGTCAGCTAAACCGCCTTGTTGAGCTTTCTAACGATACAGATAATCCAATTCGCAACATGCAGCTTTCAGCGGTTAAAGCAGAAGAAGCAGCACCTGAAGCGGCGCCAAACGCGTAATCGCTCCCTCATTTTGAAGTTCAAAAGCCCGCAAAGTTGCGGGTTTTTTTGTACCTAAAATTCACGTTCAGACTTCGTCACGTTTCGTTCAGAATCCGTTAAGTTTTAATGTCTTATCTTATGCGTAGTGTTATTACACGTTGTTCCCAACACATTTTTTAAGGACAAAAGACATGAACATCAAATCTAATAAACTTTCAACAACGCTAACCGCACTATCAATTATTACGGCTTCGGTATTTACAGTTTCAGCAGCACATGCAGCTACGCAAAACGAAGTACAGGTTACCGCTGTCGATCCTGAAGGATTCGATGACAACCTCTACGGTGCAAGGTATGTGCGCTACCTGGAAGAAGTTAGCGGAAACAGCGGCGCTTACCTTATAAACCCTTATCTTCAGCGTGTATCGAGTTTATCTGGTGGTTACGCCAATTTAGATGGTGCCGACTTTTTTAATCTTGGAGCGACGTTTTACATCGATGAAAACTTAATGTTAGCAATCGAAGGGGTTCATAGGAAATGGAACAATGGCTATGGCGAATCTGATAGCACCGACATAAATGCTAAGCTGGGTTACAACTTATCACGTGAGTGGCAAGTTGGCGCAGGTTTGACTTATCAGCACTTCAGCACTGAATATGTCTTCGAAGATGACGTGTTTGAAGCTAGCGGTAACGAATCTTCTGCATTAATTTTTACTCGTTACACAACTGTTGGAAAGGGTGGTAAAGGCTGGGACTTTATGGCCGAGTATATAGCTGAAAGTAATGACGTTTTTTATGGCTCAGCTCGTTACTTCTTCAATAAAGGTTTCAGTGTTGCTGGCTTGTTCACCTATTCAGATGCGCCAGACGGCTTTGTAAATGAGAAGGCTGTTGGAGTAGCACTCGATTATTGGGTTAATGAACAGTTTTCAATATCAGCAAGCTATGAAACGGATATTGATGGGGAAGAAAGCAGTGACGTTGCTTCACTTTCAGCATCATACCGTTTCTAAGTTAGGACACCTTTATCATCGCTATGCGTTAGCACGCGTTGATGTAAATGCAGTGAGTTAGCACTAGTCGTGTTAACTCACTCGTTTTTTAACGTGCTGATGTGGCGCAGCTGTTTGAATTACGACTCAGCATACGTGCGATACCGCTGAAAACAGCGTTAAACATAATCGTGAGATCTCGCCGCTTATTTACAGTCAAAAACAGCAGTTCATCGATTAATGACACCTTTATTTTTGCTCACCTGAATATTTTTTAATCTTTTTTACGCGCCTAATCATACACTTCCTTAAACTGCTGTATATAAAGCCAGTTTAAACCCAGTGTTTATGCGGCTTTCACGCCTTTTTTCTACTTGACAGTGGGGATCATTGGTACCTAAACTGTATCTCAGTGGGTAAATGTGGCGAATTGTGGATCAAATCATCATCACTTTGCAGATTAGTACTCAAAAAACAAGAAAACCAAGAGCAAATAATAAAAGGCTAGGGGAATGTTCCGCGGCGCTAACGCAATCAATCTGGATACAAAAGGCAGACTGGCTATACCGACGAAGTATCGTCAGTCGCTGCTGGATGATTGTCAGGGACAACTAGTCTGCACAGTCGATACACAACAAAGTTGTTTGCTACTTTACCCACTTCCCGAATGGGAAGAGATTGAGCTTAAACTCTCTAAGCTTTCTAGCATGATCCCAGCCGAGCGTCGCTTACAGCGATTGCTACTAGGTTATGCTTCAGAAGGTGAGATGGATAAAAGCGGGCGTATTCTTGTTCCTACTCCACTGCGAAGTTTCGCAAAACTCTCAAAAGAAGTCATGTTAGTTGGTCAGTTAAACAAATTCGAAATTTGGGATGCCGATATTTGGGCACAACAAGTTGAAGCTGATATAGACACCGAACGCAAAGGCGAATTTGAACTTACCGAACGATTACAGGACTTTTCTCTATGACGCAGCCTAGCGAATTTAAACACATTTCAGTATTGCTAGACGAGTGCATTGACGCGCTGGCGATTAAACCAGACGGCATTTATATCGATGCTACGTTTGGACGTGGCGGGCATTCAGCGCATATTTTAGAGGCGCTAGGTGAAAACGGACGACTCATTGCCTTTGACCGTGACCCACAGGCTATCAAGGCCGCTGAACGCTTTGCCGATGACAAGCGCTTTAGCATTATCCACTCACCATTTGGTGATATGGCTGAAGAAATCGAAGCGCTGGGTCTTACCGGCAATATTGACGGTGTGTTAATGGACCTAGGTGTGTCTTCGCCTCAACTTGATGATGCAGAGCGCGGTTTTAGCTTCTTACGAGACGGCCCACTTGATATGCGTATGGACACCTCGCGTGGTCAAAGTGCGGCAGACTGGCTAGCTAACGCAGAAGAACAAGACATTACACAGGTCATTAAAGAGTTTGGCGAAGAGAAGTTCGGCAAGCGCATCGCCCATGCCATTGTAAATACTCGCCAAGAAACGCCCATTACACGTACTGCACAGCTTGCAAAAATCATTGATGAAGCCGTACCGGTGAAAGATAAGTTTAAGCACCCGGCGACGCGTGCATTCCAAGGTATCCGTATTTATATCAATGCAGAATTAGAGCAATTGCGCGTCGGGCTAAAAGCGGCTACACAGGTATTGGCGAAAGAAGGGCGTCTTGCGGTTATCTCATTTCACTCGCTTGAAGACCGCTTAGTAAAACGTTTTATAAAGGATCAAAGCAAAGGGAAAGTCGTACCCCACAACCTACCGATTACACAGGCAGAAATTGACGCCGATAAAGTGTTAAAAGCCCTGGGTAAAGCAATAAAACCATCTGAACAGGAGATTGCGAATAATGTTCGCTCCCGCAGTTCGGTATTGCGTGTGGCAGAGAAGTTATGACCAAAGTCACGCCAGACAAGGGCAGCACTAATTTCAAATTATTGCTCATTATTGTTTCAGATTTAACCCGCAACAAGTTGCGGGTTTTGTTGTATTTAATGGTTATCACAAGTGCCATGGCCGTAACGCTTAGTAGTCACCACAATCGCCAGCAGGTCATAGCCCTTGAAGACTTAATGCAAGAGAAGGACGAGTTGGACGTTGAGTGGCGCAACCTAGTGTTAGAGCAGCGTGCGTTAACCGAACATAACCGCATTGAAAACCTTGTTGAAAAACAGTTAGAAATGTACCGACCCACCGCCGACGATGAAGTAGTGGTGAAATTGAAATGAATTCATCAAGCCCACGCCAGCGCAAGAAAACCGGAGCAAAGCAAAATGTAACGCCAAGCCTAGTGCACTGGCGCTTTGTGGTTGTGCTTGTGGTTATTATGTTCGTCTTTGGCGTACTTGCAGCCCGCGCTGCTTACATTCAAGTTATCGAGCCAGATGAGCTTATTCAGCAAGGCGACAACCGCACGCTAAGAACCCGCGATATGCCGACCTACCGCGGTCTTATAACCGATAGAAACGGTGTAGAACTAGCAGTAAGTGTTCCTGTTCGCGCCATTTACGCAGACCCCAAAATTATTCACGAAAATGAAGGCTTTAAAGAAGAACGCCGCTGGGAAGCACTGGCGGATGTACTGCGCCAAGATGTAAATGAACTAAAAGAAAAAGTGGCAAACCCCAAACGCCGCTTTGTTTATTTACAGCGTCAGGTGTCTCCAGCAATGGCAGAGTACGTTGATAAGCTAGATATCCCTGGTATTTACCTTCGTCGTGAAAGCCGCCGTTATTACCCAACAGGCGAGGTTTCAGCCCAGCTTATTGGTGTTACTGATGTTGATGATACGGGCGTTGAAGGCTTAGAGCGCATGTACGACGAGTGGTTAACGGGTACGCCGGGCTCTCGCAAAATTCGTCGTGATGCCAAAGGACGCCAAGTAGAAATTCTAGAAACCACGTCGGGCGAAAAAGCGGGCGATTTGCAGCTTACTATCGACCAGCGTATTCAGGCGTTAGCCTACAAAGAAATTAAAGAAGCCATGATTTATTACCAATCAAGCTCGGCTTCTGCCATTGTCATTGACGTTAAAAGCGGCGATGTATTGGCCATGGTCAACGCGCCGTCATTTAATCCGAACGACAGAAGTAATATCAGCCCCCATCGCATGCGTAATCGAGTGATTACCGACGCTTTTGAACCCGGTTCATCGCTTAAGCCGCTTGCGGTATTAACCGCGCTTGAGTTTGGTGAAGTAGAACCTGAGGATTCAGTTGATACTAATCCAGGCTGGATGCGGTTAGGCGGCAGTCTAGTAAAAGACTCCCGTAATTATGGCGAGCTAACGCTAGAAGAAATTATTCAACACTCCTCGAATATGGGAACGTCAAAGCTAGCGTTGTCGGTACCAAAGCACTTCTTGCTTGATAATTATTACAACATGGGGCTGATGAGTGATACCGGGCTTAACATGGCAGGCGAGAGCAGCGGTATCTTCCACGAGCGCAGCCGCTGGTCTGAATTTGAATTAGCCACACTTTCATTTGGCTACGGCATTTCAGTAACTACCGCACAGTTAGGTCGTCTTTATGCAACCCTCGCGAACGGCGGTATAAAAACGCCACTTAATATTATTAAGTCGCCGGAACAACCGTCTTGGCAGGCCCAGTCTGAACGCGTTATTAGTGAAGAAAACGCAAACGCCATTGTTCAAATGATGGAAAGCGTTACCCAGCGTGGCGGGACTGCGACAAAAGCAGCGGTACCCGGTTATCGTGTTGCCGGCAAAACCGGAACTAGCCGTAAAGCCGTGGCCGGGGGATACGGTGAAGAGTACGTCAATATTTTTGCGGGGATCGCACCGGTTTCAAACCCTCGATTAGTTACCATAGTGCTTATCAATGAACCGGGTGGCGACTTGTATCATGCGGGTGACACTGCTGCACCTGTATTTTCGTCAATCATGGGCGGCGCATTACACATGTTAAATGTCACACCTGACGATAAGCAAGTTACCTCAAGCCGCTTATTGAAAGGAGGTCAAAGTGGTAGTTAGTGCCTTTATTCAAAGTACCAAAGCATTGCTGGCCAAGTTTGGTGTAGACGCACCGGATATACGTTTTGAAGGCCTTACTTTAGATAGCCGCGAAGTGAACACACGGTTAGCTTTTTTAGCCATTAAAGGGCATGAGCGCGACGGTCGTGATTTTATCCCTCAGGCAATAAGTTTAGGGGCCCGTGTAATTCTGGCGCAAACTGACGACAGTGAAGCTCATGGTCAAATGGAAATGCGCGACCACAGCGTTATCATTTCTCTTTATGAGCTACCCCAAATGCTCTCTGCATTAGCTGCAGCCTTTTATGACTATCCCGCACAAAAGATGACAACGGTAGCGGTTACTGGAACAAATGGGAAAACCTCTACAGTTCAATTGCTTACGCAGCTTAAAGACGCGTTAGGTACGCGTAGTGCAAGCATAGGTACCCTAGGCAGCAGTGTGTTTGAAGGCGATGCGACGCAATGGTCGAACACGCCTGCGGCCAACACCACACCAGATGCCATACGTATGCAGTACTTGTTGGCAGACTTTGTGCAAAGCGAAGTGCGCCATACCGCCTTTGAGGCTAGTTCTCACGCGTTGGTTCAGGGGCGACTTGGTACGGTTAAAACCGATATAGCTGTTTTCACCAACCTTACGCGGGATCATCTCGATTATCACGGCACGATGGAGGAATACGGTAAGGCTAAGCGCTTACTGCTTTGTCAGCCTGGGTTAAAAGCGGTGGTGTTAAACGCTAACGATGATGAAAGTAATAAATGGGACAATGTTGCTGACAATGCTATTACCCGCATTTGGACGGGTATTGATGAAAGTGCTGATGGTGCGTTATTTCGCGCCCACAACACTCCTCAAAGTCGCCATTGTTTCGCCACAAATGCTTCTTATCATTCCGGTGGATGTAGCTTTGAACTGGTGAGCCCGTGGGGAAGTGCCGCCATTTCCCTACCGCTTTTCGGTAAATTCAATATTAGTAATGTGCTAAGCGCAATAGGAACACTTTTGGCAGAAGGTGAGCGTTTTGACGCGGTGGTAAAAGCGGTTAATGCGATCACCCCTGTGCCAGGGCGAATGGAAGTGTTTCCAGTACCCGGTGCTGCCAATTTGGTGGTGGACTACGCCCACACCCCTGACGCACTGGAAAAGGTGCTGCTAAGCGCCAAGTTTCATACCGCTGGAAAAGTGTGGTGTGTATTTGGTTGTGGCGGTGATAGAGACACAGGAAAGCGCCCATTAATGGGGCAGGCTGCTGAAGCTGGCGCTGATGCCATTGTTATCACCACTGATAACAGCCGTAGCGAAGACCCTGAATCTATCGCGCAGGACATTATTACCGGTTTAAAAGACAGTAGCCTTGCGGTGTCAATTCCTGACAGAGAGCAAGCTATTCGTCATTGCCTAGCGCATGCTGATAAAAGCGACATCATCATTGTGGCCGGAAAAGGCCATGAAGATTACCAAATTATCGGTGACAAAAAGACTAACTATAACGAACGTGCGGTTGTGGCGCGACTGCAACAGGAGTACAGCAAATGATAACAACAACGCTGTCATGGATAGCCGACAAGGTTAACGGAAAATTAGTAAATGGTAATGCTGACACGCAAGTGTTGGCCGTCAGTACTGACACGCGCACCATTGAAAGTGGCGCCGTGTATTTGGCGCTGAAAGGGCCGAATTTTAACGGCCACGACTTTATTGAAGCAGCCGAAAATGCAGGTGCAAGCGCAGTTATTGCCAGCGAAAACGTAACGACTTCGTTACCTGTGATATCAGTTGAAGATACCAAAGAGGCCTTGGGGTTATTAGGCGCTGCGGTTAAACAACATATAGCCCCAAAGACGATTGCCATTACCGGCAGTAGCGGTAAAACCACAGTAAAAGAGATGTGCGCTGCTATTTTAGCGCGCAGAGGCAATGTGCTTGCCACTAACGGTAACTTTAATAACGATATTGGTGTACCGCTTACTCTTCTTCGCCTAGAGCCACACCATGAATATGCCGTGATGGAATTAGGCGCCAATCACTTAGGCGAAATCGCTTACACCACAAATCTAGTGAAGCCGGATGTTGCAACCATTGTGAACGCCGCAGCATCGCACTTAGAAGGCTTTGGCAGCTTGCTTGGCGTAGCGCGCGCCAAAAGTGAAATTTTTAAAGGGTTAGACAAAGACGGTGTCGCTATTGTCAATGTCGACAGCCAGTTTGCAGAATTTTGGCAAGGCAAACTTAAACAAACTAAAACGCTAACATTTTCCCCGCAGCAGAAAAACGACGCAGATTTTCAAGCCGAAGATATCACCATTGGTCTAGATGGCTGTGCGTCATTCCACCTAGTATGCCCGCAAGGCGAAATCGCTATTCAGCTTACTATTCCTGGCGTTCACAACGTTGGTAATGCCCTAGTGGCTGCAGCATTAACGCTTCAAGTAGGCGCAAACCTTGAAAACGTGCGCGACGGATTGATTGCCATGCAGCAAGTCAGCGGGCGTTTAAATGTAAAACAGCTTACCGACCAAGTTCGGCTATTAGATGATACTTACAACGCCAATGTAGCGTCAGTTAATGCAGCAATTGATACGTTAAGTAGTTTTTCAGGCATCCGCGTTCTTGTGCTAGGCGATATGAAAGAGTTAGGGGAAAAGGCGCGTTTTTACCACGAGCAGGTGGGGGAATACGCTAAACAAAAAGGAATTAACTACCTGTATACCATGGGTGTTTTGAGTCAATCAGCCAGTGCTGTGTTTAATGAAAATGGCGGTCATTTCAGCGATGTTGAAAGTTTGTTGGCCGCAATGGAGAGTGATTTGTTAGTGCAGCAGCGCGATATTTCAATTTTAGTTAAGGGTTCACGCAGTTCCAAAATGGAACGCGTGGTAGAGGCGGTCGAGGCCTCTGCGCTGGGAAAGCACGATAGCCGTCGGGAGCGAATAGCATGTTAATTTGGCTAGCCGACTGGCTGACACAATTTGATTCAGGGTTTAACGTATTTTCATACCTTACCCTTCGCGCAATTTTAAGTACGCTCACCGCGTT
This sequence comes from Alteromonas sp. G5_S2_22_S1, assembly GCF_054968525.1. Taxonomy (NCBI): domain Bacteria; kingdom Pseudomonadati; phylum Pseudomonadota; class Gammaproteobacteria; order Alteromonadales; family Alteromonadaceae; genus Alteromonas; species Alteromonas sp. G5_S2_22_S1. The sequence goes on from NZ_JBQKUJ010000010.1 coordinate 161,776, forward strand.
GCTTATTGCCATTCTTATTGGCCCTAAGATGATTCGTTATTTGCAGCGTATGCAAATAGGGCAAACGGTACGTGACGATGGCCCTCAAAGTCATTTGTCAAAATCTGGCACGCCTACTATGGGTGGGTTGTTGATCCTTGCGGCAATCGTAGTAAGTGGTCTGCTGTGGGCCGACCTAACTAACCGATACGTTTTGGTTACCCTTACTGTAGTGGTGGCCTACGGTATTATCGGATTTGTTGACGACTACAGAAAAGTCATTCGCAAAGACTCTAAAGGGCTCATCGCCCGCTGGAAGTATTTCTGGCAATCGGTGGTGGCGTTAGGCGTGGCCTTTTATCTGTATAGCAGCGCAACCATGGGTGCTGAAACCTCGCTATTGGTGCCCTTTTTCAAGGAAGTGTTCCCGCAGTTAGGGATCTTCTTCATCATTATCACTTACTTTGCCATTGTGGGGACCAGCAATGCGGTAAACCTTACCGATGGATTAGACGGCTTAGCGATTGTCCCTACCATCTTGGTGGCAGGTGCGTTTGCTATTTTTGCCTATGTAACAGGTAATGCCAACTTTGCTGAATACCTCAACATTCCACATATTCCGCTTACCAGTGAACTGGTGATTGTGTGCACCGCCATGGTTGGAGCAGGCTTAGGTTTTTTATGGTTTAACACATACCCGGCACAAGTCTTTATGGGTGATGTTGGTTCATTAGCGCTAGGCGGTACCTTAGGGGTGCTCGCCGTATTAGTGCGCCAAGAGCTGGTGTTAATCATTATGGGCGGTGTTTTTGTAATGGAAACCTTGTCGGTCATTCTTCAGGTGGGCTCTTACAAATTGCGTGGCCAGCGCATTTTCCGTATGGCACCTATTCATCACCACTATGAATTAAAGGGCTGGCCAGAACCGCGCGTTATCGTGCGCTTTTGGATCATTTCTATCATTTTGGTATTGGTTGGTCTTGCGACCCTCAAACTTAGATAAGCGCTAAAGAGACACACATTAATGTCGTATAACGTACGTGAGCATAGTTATGTAGTCGGTGGCCTAGGTGTCACAGGTCAGGCTTGCGTGCGCTTCTTGTTGCAACACAAGACAACCGTGAAAGCGTTCGATACGCGGCCTACCTTTAGTGCACCTGAAAACCTTGATACAAGCATGCAAGCATTCCTGGCTGAAAAGGTAACTTGTCGCGCTCTTAGCGCCGATTACTTTGACGGCGTTGATACCTTGGTGTTAAGCCCGGGTTTGGCGCTAGATATCGAGCAGGTGGAATTAGCGAAACAGTGCGGCGTTGAAGTGATTGGTGACGTTGAGCTGTTTGCTCGTTTGAATACATCATTTAAGAGCGACACACCGGCGAAACGCGTTGTCGGTATAACGGGGTCTAACGGTAAAACCACGGTCACGTTGTTGGTAAACCACCTACTTAACGCATGCGGCGTAAAGAGCATTGAGGCAGGCAACGTTGGGCGAGCTGTACTTGAAGCCCTTGAAAGCGACGCAGATGTAGTGGTGATGGAGCTATCGAGCTTTCAACTTGAAACAACCTCAAGCCTAGTTCTAGAGGCTGCCACTGTGCTTAATATTTCCGATGATCACTTAGACCGCCACGGCACCCTTGAGCATTATGTTGATGCAA
>NZ_JBQKUJ010000011.1:0-162399 GCF_054968525.1 Alteromonas sp. G5_S2_22_S1
ATTAAAATGAGTGCTATATCTGAAATAGGCAAAATTATTGTGACCAAAAACGTGCTTAATCAACGTAACCGAATAGGGTGGTCTGTTAGTGCCTGTTAAATAACTGTGTCGTAGACCAAATACTATGTAATTGAGGCAAACGTCCTAGTTAAGCAAAGAGTTGCAGGAGACATGAGTGACGGAAAAAATAAAGGAGTCTGGGCGCCAAGAGCAAGACGTTGCCCTTAGTCATACTGAAGAAAAAGATGTACGAGATAATCAGAGCTTAAATTCTGTTTCTTTGTACGCCATTGTCCACAGGGAAGGGTTAGAAGAACTTCAGCGTCCTATGATGTCATTGTGGTGGTCTGGTGTGGCGGCAGGCATTGGCATCTCGATTTCAATTCTTGCTGAAGGAATTTTGCATCACCTCTTTGCAAATTCTCCCAATCAGTTTGTTATCGAAAACCTGGGCTATACGGTTGGTTTCGTGCTGGTGATTGTTGGTCGACTTCAATTGTTCACCGAAAATACGCTTTCGGTCATTCTACCCTTGTTGAGTAAACCTTCGTTCAATATGGGCTTTTGCATTGCGCGCCTGTGGTTCATCGTTTTCACCGCCAATATGTTCGGCACCTTTTTGGCTGCGTTTTTCAGCTTTTCGCTGCAATCTGTTCCACCAGAGCTGGTTGAAGGGATGACCGCTATTTCTGAACATTATGCCAAGCTATCACCATCAGACGCTTTCTCATACGGCATTACGTCCGGGTTTATCATTGCCGCTATTGTATGGATGAAGCCATCGGTTAAGCATTCTCAAATATTGATGATAGTTATTTTTACTTATTTAATTGCTATAGGAAATTTTACGCACGTGATAGCCGGCTCAACAGAACTTTTCTTGTTAGCACTGCAAAATAAAATAAGCGTTCTTGAAACACTTTCAATCATTGGTGCAACATTATTAGGAAATATTGTGGGCGGAACGGGGCTGTTCGCGCTGCTGGCTTATGGCCAAGTGGTAAGGGAAATCGAGAAATAGAGAAGTCAAAAGGTGACCCTTGGTGTGCAAACAGTGGTTAATTGAAATTAGCTGCGTTATAACATGCCGTTTAAACCACTAAGGGGTTACGGTGCTTCGCTTTCTAACAGCAATAATTCTTGTCGGAAGTGCATTTTCATGTGCTTTTGCTGAATCAATCATTAAACCTATCATTTCTGAAGCGTCTGTTTCGTTACCTAGAAGCAAAATGGTGACAATAGAAGATACGGAAACTGCACGTAAATATACGTTATTTGTACAGTTGCCAAAAAGCTATAACACATCTCCTTCCAAGGATTACCCCGTAATATACACAACAGATGCGCCTTACAGTTTTCCTATTATCGTAGGCTCTATGCGAATGCCAGTAAACGTAGGCCAAATGGAAGAAGCGGTCATAGTGGGGTTGTCTTATTCCCTAGAATCAAAAGGCGTAGAGAGTAGAGTAAGGGACTACACTCCTGCCATAGCCGATAGTTGGAAACTGGAAACCGGTCTTGCTGCTGAGTATCTGTCATTTATTAGACGAGATGTATTAACATTTATTGAGTCTACATATCGAGTAGACGCCAATCGACGGACTTTTATTGGGCATTCATTAGGCGGGCTATTTGGCGGCTACGTGCTCATGCAATCTCCTGAAACCTTTTCTAACTATGTGCTTGTTAGCCCTTCAGTGTGGTTTAATGACGATTACTTACTAACCTTAGAAATGGCTGAAACTCAATCGCCCAAGCGTGTTTACATCGGTGTGGGAAGCTTAGAAACGCCTGAGTTTGGCGAGGGTCAAGATATCGTTGCGGGGAGCAAAGCATTAGCAAGTAAAATCAGCGCTAAGGCAGATCAAAACATAACACTACAATTGCAAGTTATCGGCGGCGCGTCGCATGCGACCGTATTTCCCACCGTTGCTATCCATGGAATAGATTGGATATTGGGAACGCCGCGCTAGTCGCGTTTCTTTCACCGAGGGCTCACTTTTTGTTCGATTGTTAGACAGGCTAAGCAGTGTTTATTTCAATAAAGTGCAAAGCTCTGCGATACAAAAATGCCCTTCGCGTAGAAAACGAGAAGGGCATTTTTATATAAGAATGTAATTTAAATCAACGCCTTAATCAGTACGCTAGTTACCGAGTTGTTGAAAGTAGAAACATTACTGCACTTTGAGAGTTAAGACCTCAAAATTTGCTTTTTTCTTCGAAAAACTAAAAAAGCTAAAGCACTCATCATTAAGCTAAAGGTTGCTGGAGCGTTTACAGGAGTGTTTGTTGGTATTGAGGATGTATTTGTGAACGTGGCCGAAAGTATTTCATGAGTACTTGCATAGGAGCCTGTTCCGGATGTGAATCCCAAGAATGCATCGGTTGAACCTAAAATAGAGGCCACATCTAAAATTCGTGAAATGCTACCTCCTTTCGTTGAATCGGTTTCCATGGACCAAGAAACATCGAAAAGCTTGCTAATTCCGTCGAAAGTTATCAGAACATTCCAAACATCGCCTTCATTGAATCGGAATGGTTCATTGACGTTATTAGAGGTATTAACGTTGCCGTTAATACCTATGCCAACGTGGTTGCCGTTATTATTATCCCAACTGGTGTTATTAAAGGTATCAAACTCAACCGCAACTGAATTATTTATACCCTGATATCCTAAACCACCACCAGCACCGCCCACGTTTGCATTTTGTGTCTGTATTACAAAAGCAAGACCGTCTGCTCCTAAGCCGTCAGTATCACCGCCTAAACTGTTATTGTCTATTTTGAAAGAAAAGCTTGTCGCAAATGAAGAGTCGTTGATGAGAGAGATTGCATTTGTGGTAAAAACTGAACCGCCTTGCCACGCAATATTATTCGTTAGCTGCAGGTTGTTATTTACTACCTGCGTGTTGCCGTTTAGCGTAAGCCCCGTAGTGTCGGAGAAATCATTGTACTGAATGACTGTTGCAAAAGACGAGAAGCTTCCTAAAAGCAAAAAGCATGAAAGTACTTTTTTCATTACATATCCTTATGTGGTTAGTGAACATTGTTAATTAAACAATCACAGTGTAAGCATTATCCATGCCTTCAGGTAATCACATTGAAAGTATGAGATTTTTTCTGCGAATACGAACTCATTGTAAAAAAAGTGGACAATTTTTGAGTGATGCGTAGTTTTTCGAGGAGCGTTGGGAGAGATATATTTGAATCTAAAGGCCTCTAATACGAAAACGTTTAGAGGCCTTGATGTTAACTTCTGCGTAGATCGCTGTCGCTATTACTATTTATGGCGCTCACGCAACACATCAAGTGCATCGTTTAGCGACATATCGCTGGCTTGAAGCAATACGGTTAAGTGGTACAACAAGTCAGCGGCTTCGTTTTTAAGCTCTTCTTTGTCGTGAACTGTAGCCGCAAGTGCGGTTTCTACGCCTTCTTCACCCACTTTTTGCGCTATGCGCTTAATGCCTTTATTGTAAAGGCTAGCGGTATAGCTGCTTTTAGGGTCAGCGTCTTTACGGGCAGCCAATACACGCTCTAAATCTGCAAGAAACGTAAAGGCTGGTGTGTTGCCGTCGAACCAACAGCTTTCAACACCAGTGTGGCATGTCGGGCCGTTAGGGTTGGCAAGTACCAACAGTGAATCTTGATCGCAGTCACAAGCAACGCTCACTAAATCTAGCGTGTTACCAGATGTTTCACCCTTGGTCCAAAGACGCTGTTTTGAACGGCTGAAGAATGTCACTTTGCCCGTTTCAAGGGTTTTCGCCAATGCGTCTTGGTCCATGTAACCTTGCATCAATACCTTGCCAGATAGTGCATCTTGCACAATAGCAGGTAGCAGGTTATCCATTTTGTCCCACGCTAATTTATTGCTGTTCTCATTAGTAATGATCACGGGTTTACTCCTTTTGCTTGCGCCGTTAAACCGTGACGCTTACGCATGGCAACGCCATTGCTGGTTAATTCTGCTTTTAGCTCATCAATGTTGATGATGCCTTTGTGAAATACTGAAGCGGCTAGCGCCCCATCTACATCAGCTTGCTGAAACACATCAGTAAAATGGGCGATTTCGCCAGCGCCGCCAGAGGCGATTAGCGGTACTTCACATACGTCACGCACGGCTTTCAGCTGCTTTACGTCATAGCCTTTGCGCACGCCATCTTGATTCATGCAGTTAAGCACAATTTCACCTGCGCCCCGTGACTGCACTTCTTTTATCCAATCGATGGTTTGCCACTGGCTTTTCTGTGTGCGGGCCTCATCACCGGTAAATTTGTACACTTCGTATTGATCAGTCGCTTCGTTGTAGAAGCTATCGATACCAATTACTACGCACTGCTGACCGTACACATCATGAAGCTGATTAATAAGCTCGGGGTTATTAAGGGCAGGGGAGTTAATCGAGATTTTATCTGCGCCCATTTCCAAAATGCGCCCAGCGTCTTCAATGCTCTTAATACCGCCCGCTACGCAAAACGGTATATCAATGACCTGTGCAATACGGCTCACCCAGCTTTTATCTACCACGCGGGCATCAGAGCTTGCAGTGATATCGTAAAATACCAACTCGTCGGCCCCCGCTTTCGCGTATTGCTCGGCAAGAGGCACGATGTCACCAATAATTTCATGGTTTCTAAATTGAACGCCTTTAACGACTTTACCGTCGCGTACATCCAAACAGGGAATTATGCGCTTTGCCAGCATGCGATAGCCTCCTTCACGGTAAACTTACCTTCAAGTAAGGCGCGACCTAAAATTACGCCACCAACGTTAGTGGGCTTAAGTGCTTCGATGTCGTTAATGCTGCCAATACCACCAGAAGCTTGCCAGCTTACATTAGGAAAACGCGCCGCCATCTCTTGGTATAACTCTGTGTTCGCGCCTTGTAGCGTACCGTCGCGGCTAATGTCAGTACATAGCACATGCTTTGCGCCAACTGTAGCGAAGTCTTCAAGCAAGCCTTCAAGGGCTACGCCTGAGTTTTCCTGCCAGCCGTGCGTCGCAATAAGCTTTTCACCGCTTTCGTTAATATTGATATCAAGGGCCAGCACAATGCGCTCAGGGCCATATTTCTCTACCCAAGACTTTACAAGTTCTGGCTGTTTTACCGCTAGCGAGCCAATTACTACGCGGCTCACACCGGTTTCAAGCAGCTGCGCAACTTCTTCTTCACTGCGAATACCGCCGCCGGCTTGAAACTGCATGCGCTTGGTATCCACCATGGATTTAATCAACTCTAGCTGACGTTTGCTGGTGTCTTTAGCGCCAGTAAGGTCAACAATGTGTAGCCAGGTTGCGCCTTGGTCGGCATAGTCGTGAACCACTTCTACAGGGTCCAGTTCGTATTGGGTTTTTTGCTCGTAGTCACCTTGATATAAGCGTACTACGTGTCCGTCAATAAGATCTATCGCTGGAATAATCATTATAGATTCACAAAATTAGTCAGTAGTTGGGCTCCGGCTTCGCCAGAGCGTTCTGGGTGGAATTGCACCCCGTAAAAGTTGTTTTTATTTATCGCCGCAGAAAACGTATTGCCATAGGTGCAGCTAGCTAGCGTGTGCTCGTATTCCGGCACAGCAAAGCTATGAACAAAATAAAAGTAGGTATCTTGTGGGATGCCCTTAAATAAACTTTCTTCTTTATGAGCGACTGTGTTCCAACCCATATGAGGTAAGCGCACGCCTTTTGATTCCATGCGTGCCACATGACCTGGCATAAGGTTCAAACAGTCGATGTTGCCTGCGCCCTGAAACCCACCTTCTGCACTGGTTTCTACCATTAGCTGCATGCCTAAGCATACACCTAGCACGGGCTGAATTAGCGTCTGTAGTGTATCAACCAAGGCTTTTTGCTTAATGCTAGCCATAGCCGCAGCCGCAGTGCCTACGCCAGGTAAGAACACTTTGTCTGCGCTTTTAATGACCTTCACATCATCTGATACATCAACTTCAACGCCTAAACGTTCAAGGGCAAAGCGTACCGATGAGATGTTCGCGCAGCCAGTATTTACAATTACTATTTTTTGTCGCTGGCTGGTGTTTACCACTGACATTACAGGGCTCCTTTACTGCTTGGTAGCGCATCACCTTGGCGAGTAATCGCCTGACGAAGCGCGCGCCCAAATACTTTAAACAAGCTTTCTACTTGGTGGTGAGCGTTCCCTTCGCTAGTGGAAAGGTGAAGCGATAGCCCCATACTTTGCGCCAGTGAATAGAAAAAGTGTGGCACCATTTCAGTAGCCATTTCACCCACTTGATCACGACTGAATTCAGCGTCGAATTTAAGGTGAGGGCGGTTTGAAATATCCATGATACATTCAGCACGGCACTCATCCATCGGCAGGGCAAAACCAAAGCGGCCAATACCGCGCTTGTCGCCTAGTGCTTTTTTAAGCGCTTCACCTAATGCTAGGGCGGTGTCTTCCACACTGTGGTGGTCGTCAATGTGTAGATCGCCGTTTGTGGTTAGGTTAAGTTCAAACCCGCCGTGGGTAGCAATCTGATCTAGCATGTGATCAAAAAAGCCCATGCCAGTTTGAATGGTCGACTTGGCTTGCGAGTCTAAATCAACACGCACTTTAATGTCGGTCTCAGAGGTCGTGCGCACGACCTCTGCAATGCGTGACGATGCTAACAGGCTTTTCTGAATATCATTCCAGTTTAAACTTTCGCGATTGTATTGAAAGCTGCGAATACCCATGTTTTCAGCAAGCTGAACGTCGGTAATTCTGTCGCCAATTACAAATGAACGGGTAAAGTCGACTTTACCTTTCTGCAAGTACTCTTGCACCAAGCCCAGCTTTGGCTTGCGACACGTACAGTTGTCTTCATCAAAGTGTGGGCAAATAAGCACGTCGTCAAAGGTTACACCTTGGCTCTCAAAGATAGCCATCATGGCATTGTGTGGCTTATCGAAGTCTTCCTGCGGAAAGCTGTCTGTGCCTAAGCCGTCTTGGTTACTCACCATTACCAGCCTGAAGCCGCTGGCTTTAAGCTTTAGCAACACGGGAATAACGTTAGGCTCAAAAACCAGTTTTTCTAAGCTGTCTAACTGCTTATCAATTGGCGGCTCTTCAACAAGTGTTCCGTCGCGGTCGATAAATAAAATGGCTTGCTGACTCATGCCGCGTCCTCATTATTTTTAAATTCGTTAATTAACTGCATTAAGCGTTGATTCTGCTCTTCAGTACCAATGCTAACCCGTAAACAGTTGTGTAAATTAAGCTGTTTAGACTGATCGCGAATAAGCATGCCCTGACTTACTAAATACTGCATTAAAGCCGGTGCTTTTTCATAGCGGAATAAAACAAAATTCGCCTTTCTATCTCCTACCAGCTCTATACCGTCTAGCGCTTGAAGCGCTTCGGCTAGCGTTTCTTTTTCGCGGTTAAGCGTAGCGACCTGAAGTTCTAATAACGTCAGTGATTCAGCCGATAGCGCTTTCGCTGCTATTTGTGCAACTGGCTCTGGAATCGGGTAGGGTGCAATGACTTTTAGTAGCGCCTGAATTATTGGTGCCTGGGCAAGGGTGAAACCACAGCGAAGGCCGGCTAGCGCAAAGGCCTTTGACAAAGTACGAAGCACCACTAAATTCGGGTAATTGTTAATCTCATTTGCCCATGTATTTTCAGCATCAAATTCAATGTAAGCTTCATCTACTACCACAAGGGCTTTATCAGCAAAATGACTGAGCACGGTTTTGATGTCTTCGCGGGCAACCGGAGTCCCAGTTGGGTTATTCGGCGCGCAAATAAAAATAACGTTTACGTCATCTTCAGCGCAAACCGCGTTCACATTTAGGCTGAAATCATCGTTAAGCGGTACTTTCTTTATACCTACATCGCAGGTTTCTGCGCTAATGGCGTACATGCCGTAGGTAGGGGGGCAAATAAGAATGTTATCTTTGCCGGGCGTGCAGAAAGTACGGATAAGCAATTCAATACCTTCATCAGCGCCTCGTGTCACAATTAACTGAGACTTATCAAGGCCTGCATAATCTGCGTAACCACTCACAACCGCTTCAGGCTGACAAGACGGGTAGCGATTAAAATTGCTACTGTCCACGCTGTATTCGTTCGCATAGGGTGACTCGTTAGCATTAAGCCAGTCTTGACCGCCTGAAAACAAACGACGCGCTGATTCATATGGCTTAAGCGGTACTAGGTTGTCGTTTATTAAATTATCGATAAGCGCCGACATTAGGCGTCTCCTTGCTTAAGTGCCTGCATACGAAGAGCAACAGCCTGTTCGTGGGCGTCTAATCCTTCTGCTGCAGCTAAGGCCATAATAGCCGGGCCTAAATTGCGCATGCCGTCTTCACTTAGCTCTTGAATGGTATAGCGACGCATAAAGTCTAAGAGCCCAAGGCTAGAGTAATTTTTTGCGTACCCGTAAGTGGGCAGCACGTGGTTAGTACCTGACGCGTAATCACCGGCAGATTCCGGCGACCATGGGCCTAAGAAAATAGAGCCTGCGTATTTAATTTTCGGCAAATAGTCACGGGCATTTTCAATTTGTACAATCAAGTGTTCAGCCGCGTATGCATTGCTAGCTTCAATGGCTTGCTCGATACTATCAGCCAAAATATAGCGGGCATTTTCCATAGCAGGGCGAGCAATTTCAGCACGAGATAGCGTGGCTAATTGACGCTCAACCGCGGCTTTTGCTTCTTCAATCAGCGTCGCACTGTTCGAAACTAAAATAGCCTGGGAATCTGGGCCGTGTTCGGCTTGAGAAAGCAGGTCTGCTGCCACGAATTCAGGGTTTGCGAATTCATCTGCAAGTACCAACACCTCTGATGGGCCTGCTGGCATATCAATGGCCGCGCCATCAGCCCGCTGGCTTACCTGTTGCTTGGCTTCGGTCACAAAGCTGTTGCCGGGGCCAAAAATTTTATCTACCTGCGGGATAGTATCAGTGCCTAGTGCCATAGCGGCTACTGCCTGCGCACCACCGCATAAGTATATCTTGTCGATACCGCACTTTCTTGCTGCATAAGCAATTTCAGGAGCAATTAGCTGCGCTTTATTTGGGGGCGTACACAGCAGTTTGTTTTCGCAACCCGCAACCAATGCAGGTACGCCTAACATTAGTACCGTTGATGGAAGCGGTGCGCTGCCTCCTGGAATATAAAGGCCTACCGCATCAAGCGCGGTAAAGCGTAGCTCGCACTTCACACCCGGCGTTGTGGTAAGCGCTATATCACTGGGCTTTTGCGCTTCGTGAAAGGTCTTAATGTTATCAAACGCGGTATCGATAGCACTTGCAACCTCTGGCGTGACTTTCGCTGCCAGAATATCGATGCTCTCTTGTGAAAGTACAAGGTTAGTTAAGTCAGGGCAGTCGAACCTACGGGTGTAGTCGAGTACTGCTGTATCGCCTTCTGCCTCTACGCGGGCGATGATCTCGCCCACCGTTTGCTTTAACTGTTGGCTATTGGCCATAGCCGGGCGTGCTAACGCCTGTTTTTTCTCATCTACTGAAAGAGATGACCAAGTAATCATAATTGCCTGCCTTTTAGCCCATCATTTTTTCGATTGGCATTACAAGAATAGAGCTACAACCTAGGGCTTTAAGCTTTTCCATGGTTTCCCAGAATAAGGTTTCTGTAGAAACAACGTGGATAGCAACTTGCTCTTCATTACCAGCAAGAGGAAGCACCGTCGGGTTTTCAGCACCCGGAAGAAGGCTCTTCACTTGCTCTAAGTAAGCTTTAGGGGCGTGAAGCATAATGTACTTGCTTTCTTTTGCTAAAAGTACACCGTCAACACGCGGCATAAGGCGGTTGACCAGCGTTTCTTTTTCATCGCTTAGCTCGCCATCCGCACGCTTTATTAACACTGCTTTACTGCGGAAAATAACGTCTTTTTCTACAAGGCCATTCGCTTCAAGGGTAGCGCCTGTAGATACAAGATCACAGATAGCGTCAGCCACGCCAGCGCGGGGGGCGACTTCTACAGAACCTTGCAGCATCACAGCTTTCGCATTAATGCCCTGTTCTTTAAAGTAGCGCTCAAGCAGGTATGGGTAGGTAGTTGCTACTTTTTTACCTTCTAGCGACTGGATGCCGTCGTAGTCCATCTCGTTAGGTACGGCGATTGATAAGCGACAGCCGCCGTAGTCTAGGCGGCGCAATACTTCATACTCAAAAGGCTTGCCTGCCGCTTTACGCTCTAGCATTTTTTCTTCAAGCTCATTTTCGCCAATGAAACCTAAGTCTACCACGCCGTCCATAACAAGGCCGGGAATGTCATCATCACGTACGCGCAGTAAGTCGATAGGCTGGTTCGTCGAATGCGCAATCAGCAGGCGATCACGAATGTTCAGTTTGATGCCGATAGCTTTTAATAGCGCGATGCTGTCATCGCTTAAGCGGCCTGATTTCTGTACGGCAATTCGAAGTCTGTTGCTGTTACTCATTGAAACGTTCCTTACACGTTGTGTTTTAACTTTCTGGTTGCGCCTAAAACGAAAAACCCCCGGAAGTTTCCTTCCGAGGGTCGAGAATTTTGCTATCTGCGCCACTGGAAGGATACATAGACCTTCCAGCACGAACCTGAAAGGTTATGCTTTGTGGTGATGGTGGTGTTTCGCCGCGCAGTTAATCATTTTGAAAAATTTAAATCCTAATTTCGAACGGCTGAAACATTAGCGGTTTGGACATGGATTTGCAAGGCAAAAATGAACTCTTTTGGTACATTAACTCTAAATTAATATATATATAATAAAACTATTCGTTATGAACTAGTTTTGATCTGTAAAGACCGGCACAAAAAGGCCGATAAAATTAATAGAGCAAACTACTATCTTTAGGAGGGTGCATGAGTAATGACTTACTGTTTCCTATTTTACCTCGCAATACGAAAGTACCGGTGGAAGTCGATGAGCGCGTGAAAAAAGTGCAAAAGACAAAAAAAACAGAGCATGTGTCTGAAGACGACCATGATCAGTTGCCAGATATAAAGCGAACTGAGATTGTAGAAAGCACGAATAACAACACGAAAGAAAAAAACAAAGACCAAGACAACGATAAGGGGTTTCTTAAACACATCGATGTAGATGTTTAGTTTGCTCCTTCCTTACCACGGGCCTTAAGGGTGCGGGCGGACTTTTTATCGCTGCCTATTTATATACAGCATTATGTTGGATGCTCAAGGCGAGTTAGGCATTAGCGCAAGCTACGGGTCAAGATAAGATTGAAAATATCACCGTCACTGCTTCGGGCTTCGAGCAACTCTTGTCTCAAGCACCTGCGTCGGTGAGTGTGATTGATAGAAAACAACTAGCGCAGCACGCGTACAAAGATATTACCGACGCGCTTCGCGATGTACCGGGCGTTACGGTGACAGGCGGTGGCTACCGACAAGACATAAGTGTTCGCGGTCTACCCGCTCAGTACACCACTATTTTGGTAGACGGCAAAAAGCAGACCGGGCGAGAGTCACAGCCAAATGGTAGTGGGGGATATGAACAAGACTGGTTACCGCCTCTTGATAGTATTGAGCGAATTGAAATTGTGCGTGGCCCTATGTCTACCCTTTATGGTTCAGATGCCATGGGCGGCGTAATTAATATTATTACGCGTAAAAACTACAGGAAATGGAGTGGTAATTTACGCGCTGAAACCAAAATTCAAGAAAACTCCGATAGTGGCGCCGATAGCCAAATTCAACTTGCGTTTTCGGGCCCGTTAATTGAAAACCTATTGAGCATTACTGCCAGTGGTTTGTACCAAAAGCGTGAAGAAGATGATATTGAGCGCGGTTATGCAGAAAAAGAATTGCGCAATATGCGAACCGCGTTTCACTTAACCCCAAACACCACAGACACCCTGACTTTTGAATATATTCTTCAAGACCAGACGCGTACCTCAACACCGGGTAAATCGCTACCAGAGCGCAACTCGTTGTCAGAAACAGAGAGCGAGCGTCATTCCTATGCGTTGACCCACGAAGGTAAGTATAAAGACTTGACCTCTCGAAGTTATGTGCAGCAAGAATCGGTTGAGAATGTAGGGCGGAATATCACTATCGATAACCTTGTTGCGAACACCCAATGGTCTTTAATACTCAATGAAAGCCATATGGTTACCCTTGGCGCTGAGTTTTTAGAAGAGTCGCTCGATGACTTCGATACAAACAGTGGCGATGCAACAAATATTGAAAACAGCCAGTGGTCGGTGTACGGCGAAGATGAATGGCGACTTACGGATAAACTTGCGTTTACTCTCGGGCTTCGACTTGATGATAACGAGCAATTTAGCTCTCAGGTAAGTCCCCGTGCTTATGCGGTTTACAATATTAACGATAATTGGGTGTTAAAAGGCGGAGTATCAACGGGCTATCGCACGCCTGAGTTGCGTGAAATGGCTGAAGGATGGGTACAAGAAAGCCGGGGCGGGAACATTTACGGCAACCCAGCTTTATCACCGGAAACCACGGTGAACAAAGAAATTGCACTCTACTTCTCAGGTGACGATGGTTTTGAATATAGTATCACCGCGTTTCACAACGACTTTGACGATAAGATTGCGATAGCTACATGCGAATTGGACGTTTGCTTAGATGACACCGACCGCTACAACATTAACATAGATGAGGCTGAGTCTTACGGTGCAGAGCTTGCTGCCAGATACAATATAGGAAACTGGTCGTTTAACGGCGCCTACAGTTACACTCGCTCAGAGCAAAAAACGGGGGCTAACGAGGGCCTGCCGTTAGTTCAGCAACCTAAACATTTATTTACCCTTAATACCACTTACCGACTTTCTGAAACGGGAGAAATTTGGTCGCGTTGGACAGTGAGGGGCGAAGAAACTGCCCTTACGTCTGTATCATCACGCTCTATACTTTCTCCGGGTGTAGGTGTATTCGATATTGGCTATAACACGAAACTCACAAGGAATATAAAGTTACTTGCGCTGACCAGGCCCATTGCGAAAATCATAAGCGCAAATGTTGCGGGCGCGTTCACTGCAGCCTAATTTAGCGTCTTATCAACCCAAAACTTGGTACCCTTTACCGTAGCCTGAAGCGTTAGGCCGCTTTCAGTCATGGTATAAACCGTTACGTTTCCTAAATACCCTTCACCTTCAGCAGAGGCCCCTTTATTCCCCGCTTTTGCGGCAACGTCTGCATTACCGCCTACGGTCCAGCCATTTTCAATGAAATACTTCATTGCTTTTTGCGTATGGAACACCATGACAACACGGTAGTCTTTTGCGCCTAAACCAAGTCCAACACCACCTTCAGCCATGTTCATATAGGTTTTTTCGCCAGTTACATTGTTATTTACTACGCCGTACCCCGTGCCTGCCGCCACGAAAAAGACGTTAATATTAGCATTGGTAAACACGGCGTAACCCGCCGCATCTCTTATTTGAGAGCGAGTATCAGGTTTTTCAGTGTAAAGGCGAGCTAAGGCATTCTCCTGCATATCGAGAATAGCTTGTTGCTTTTCAGCAACAGTACCATCTCCCATTGACGCGCATGCGGTTAGCGCTAATACCGCGGCTAAAAATACTGATTTAATAGCTAACTTACTTATTTTCATGCAATTCTCCTAAGCATGCCGGTGTTTCCTATTCTATGATGAAAGACCGCTTTCACCGTTTAAAATTCAATAAAACCCCGATGTTTTTTTAAATTACATGCTTATTACGCAAAAAGTATGCTAAGTCGTGTATTTAAATTATTACCCGCGGACAACGAAATAAAGTTACCACTCAATTTCAAGCTCTAATGCTCCCGGATGATCGGTCTGTCCAACCATCTCTTCATAGGGCGTGCTTTGACGTAGCCACACGTGTTCAAAGGACTTCGTATGAAAATGCTCTCTAATTTCGTTGAGGCAGTGAAAGGTTTTGGGTTGAGATTTTTTATCTCGGACTAATGTTCGCGTAGCGCCCATTCCCGTTGAAGCAAGATAATTACCACCTTCTAATGACTCGATG
Source organism: Alteromonas sp. G5_S2_22_S1 (assembly GCF_054968525.1). NCBI lineage: Bacteria > Pseudomonadati > Pseudomonadota > Gammaproteobacteria > Alteromonadales > Alteromonadaceae > Alteromonas > Alteromonas sp. G5_S2_22_S1. The sequence continues at coordinate 13,954 of NZ_JBQKUJ010000011.1, forward strand.
TATAAATTCATGGGGTTGCCCTCTTAGTGTCGCTGCTAACGTTGCGAGCGCTCTATAATTAACTAGTCGAAATCCGGTGTATTGATCATTAATTTTGTGTCATACATGGGCGCGTAAATTAATAAATTACACATAAGGTGAGAATAAATGAGCCGGTGTTTACCACCACTTGTTTGTACATATCAACACGCCCGCTTGTTTTAAACGTTCGTGCACCTGCTGCTTGTCACTTGAATTTAAAAATGCGCCCACTTCAAACTGCTGAAGATGACTTTGTAGCACTAAGCGCGGCAAACGCTTCTTGCTAAGGTCTTCAAAAAAATATAGCGAGGTATCGTAACGAGAAAAGCACAACTGCACTCCGTTTGAGCAGTACACGGTGATACTTTGTTGGGATATTAATAGAGTTTGCCATTGGTAGGTGGCTTTCGACACCATGTACATGATGAAAGCCAGAAGACCGACCTCTGCACCTGCAAAGGGCAGTATGACCCAAGCACCAACAATTGCCCATGCAATAGCGATAGTGCTGATAAAGAGTGCAAATACAGCTATAAGGTATTTGGTTTGTTGCCATGTTGCTGAGCGATTCGGCGAAAGATGCAGTTGCACCTGTTGCTCAAATGTAGATACTTCAACCATGTTTTTCGAAATGTTGTGTAGGTTAAGCGAGTAAGCAAAAGCTTATACGCAGATTTTTAACAATAGTTCGAACTTTGTACACATGCTAGACGTTGTCGAGTGTTAAGCATTCAAAAATTGTCAATGTGTGATGATGATTCGTAGGAAAAGTGTGATCTCTTTTAAAAAACAAAATGCAGTAAAGTTTATAGTGGCTTTACTTTTGTGCGTATGGTTAGGCTTATTACTGTCTCAGCCCACGCCGTTCCAGCTTATAAAAGAATTTGGACTTTTTAGCGGGTTAGGTGTGATAGGGGCCATATTTGCCAACGCCACAGGAGCGGGCGGCGGCGTGGTGTTTGTCCCCTTTTTTAATTATTTGTCCTTTTCGCCCCAAAGCGTGGTTGCCACCAGTTTTGCTATTCAATGCTGCGGCATGACAGCAGGCGCATTGACGTGGGCCCACTATTACAAAAAGCAACATAGCCATGACAACTATTGGAAGGCATTACCAAGCGCACTTATGCTTACTATCCCCACTTCTATATGTGGAGTAGGGTTTGCGCAATATTCCTCCCAAAGTAACCTGCTACTTGAGCACTTATGGGGAGGCGCAAATAACCTTCACATTGCGTTTGGCAGCTTTTCTATCGTGTTAGCCTTGGCTATCTTTGCCTCGATTCCGTTAATGAAACGCACGCACTTTGAAAAAGAGCTGCAAAATAAAGACCTGCTAGGGTTGCCCTTTATTGGTTTTTTAGGTGGCGTTATTACCGCGTGGCTCTCTGTTGGCGTGGGTGAGTTAGTTGCGGTATACCTCATTATTCGGGGCTTTAACATAACTATGTCCATTGCTATCGCGGTCGTCTTGTCAGCGTTTACGGTATGGAGTGCGCTGCCTTACCACGCGTTCATTGGCGAGTCCATTGTGTGGCAGGTGGTGTTATTTGCCGGCGCGGGCGCCATTGTTGGCGGCATGATTGCTAAATATGTGGTGTTAGCATTTTCTGTACAGCGCCTAAAACTTTTTTTCGGCATATGGGTACTAATGTTAGGTATTACCAGTTTACCTATCTTCTAAGCGAGCGTTGCCTTTATCTGAAGATGACTTCTCGGTAGGCAAGGCGTTAAAAAGAGCTAATTAATTTAAAGAAGGAAAGATAGTATGGACATCAATCCTCAACCCCAGCAGCGCTACAAAGTCATGCAGCCTGAGTGGTCATCCCACGCCGTGATTTATCAAGTGAACACGCGGCAGTTTTCAAAAGAAGGAAACTTCGAGGGGGTGAGGAAAGGGTTAGCGCATATTAAGTCTCTCGGTGCAGATATTGTTTGGTTAATGCCCATTCATCCAATCGGTGAGCAAAATCGAAAAGGTGAGCTTGGCAGCCCGTATGCGGTGAAAGATTACCTAGGTATTAACCCTGAATTTGGCAGTGAACAGGATTTTCGCGCGTTAGTGGATGAAGCGCACCGCTTATCGCTTAAAGTGATTATTGATTGGGTGCCAAATCACAGTGCGTGGGACAACCCATTAGCGTCAGAGCATCCCGAGTGGTATGCCAAAGATTATAAGGGCGACTTTCGCCCGTCACCCTGGTGGGACTGGAGTGATATCATCGAGTTCGACTTTGAACAAATCGGTTTGCGCAAATACATGATCAACGCCTTGTGTTATTGGGTAGAAAAGTTCGATATCGATGGCTTTCGATGTGATGTAGCGGGTTATGTGCCTAATGACTTTTGGCAACAGGCCGTATCTACTTTAAATGCAATTAGACCGGTGTTTATGCTTGCAGAATGGGAAAACCGCGACCTTCACGAGCATGCCTTCAATATGACCTACGCATGGAGCTGGAATGAAACCTTGCATGAACTTGCCCATGGCCGATGCTCTCTAGACAGGTTGCGCAAGTACTACTCTTGGAACGAGCGCAGCTGGCCTCAGTCAGCCTACAGAATGACTTTCGTAAGTAATCACGACAAGAATGCGTGGGACGGTACACAGCACGAACAGTTTGGTGAAGCATTAGATGCCTGTATCGCGCTTTCAGTCATAGGAGAGGGCATGCCCCTAATCCACAATGGTCAAGAAGCGGGAGAAAACAAGCGGCTCGCCTTTTTTGAGCGCGACCCCATCGAATGGCAAGACCATGAAACTGGCGACTTGTACCGCGAATTAATCGCGCTCAAAAAATCTAAAAGTGTATTAGGAAACGGAGAATTTGGTGCAAGAATGACCCAAGTTCCTAACTCCAAAATGGATAAGGTGTTCAGCTTCGTGCGCCATAACGAGCATGAAAAAGTGTTCGTTATTATTAATTTTTCACAAGAGGCGGTCAATGTCACCTTCGAAGAGCCATTGTTTGAAGGCGAATATTGTTATTGGAAAGGCAGCGCTACGTGCAAGTTTTCGTCGCAAACAACACTTGAATTAGGGCCTTGGCAGTTTGACATTTGGGTCGCCTAAGCAAGTCGACTTCACCACAGGGCGAACGGAAGTTTGATCGAGAAGCGCCAAACAGAACTACAAAAAACAAAGCAATACAATCTTGCTTCATTTAACAAGTTCTATTTAAGGAGAAACCATGGCAGCTAACACAACGGATGAACATGAAACAGACCGCTCATTAGGTAATTTTGCCGCGCTAAAAACCTCAATAGCCAATGGCGATGTGGCTGAAGTAAAGGCAAGGCTTAACGGCAAGTCTTTGGACAAACTAGAGAAGGGCTATTTAATTGATCTCGCACGATTAAGCGGAAATAGCGAAATTGTCGATGTCATCGAAGCAACCCCTGAGTCTTAGCGCGGAACCTACGCGCTACGCTTCCTCGCTTTCCTTTATACAATCACGCGCATTTTCCTTGGGCTTCTTTCTTTTTTTGTATCAGAAAGAAGCTAAAGCCTTCGGCCGATAGGTAAAGAAATGTTAACGTCAGATACTAAAAGGTGGCAAATTCAGCAAATATTTCCGATACTTAAGCCTTTAATTTATGCAGAGATAAAATGGAAAATCGGCTTCCGCTTTATAAAAAATTACTGGTTATGTATCGTATTGAGCCGGGTTGTCTTGGCCCACAAGGTGCCGACTATGTAGAAGAGTTTTGTGTCTTTGCTAAGCAAAAACTCAAAGCCCATCATGGCCACTGTTTACGCTGGACTATTAAACCCCGGTACGATAAGTCATTACCCGAGCTTGAATACCAGATGAAAAACGCGATGGTGTCACAAGAAAATGCTGAAAAATACCTTGCACGGTTTGATATTGATAAAGAGACCTTTGAAGAGTCGTTAGAAGAAGCACTGGCGGATTTAGTTGATGAGTTTTTTGAGCGCTAACCATTTTGCTCGATAAGACGCATAAAACCTGGTTCGCGTAGCATTGCCCTACCATATAGATAGGGCACAGTAATAAACCAATACATGAATACAGCGCTAGCGATGAAACCCATTGTTAATGTGTTTCAGTAAGCCGCTTAACCTCGTTTTCCACAGGCTTTTCCAACTTGGAAACGGCATAGGCTACACCAAAGCCCAAGCAGCTCCCGACTAAAACATCTGACAAATGGTGCGCGTCTCGTTTAGTCCTCGACTTTCCTATTACCGCGGTGGCAGCTAAGCCTGCGGCTGACGCCAATAGCAATGGGCCTGACGAGCGAGGTATACTGCCTGCTACCGCCGCTACGGCAGAGGCATGGCCTGAGGGCATCGCGTTAAATTTATCTTTTAGCGCTGGGCCTTTGAATTCCGTCCCTGAATCAGCGCGTGGGCGCTTTCGGCCAATTAACCTTTTAAGGCCTGCGTTTAACAGCCCTGCGGCTGAAGCTGACAGGGTGGATTTCAACAAAAAACGCTGAAGTTTCGGCGTATTCGTTAGTTTTGATAGCGTATAAGCCGCGCCTGTTGCGGCTGCTACTGACGGTGGCGTTGTCACTTTGCTCAATGTACTTGAAGCAATGAGACTATCTTGGCTTGAGGGGGACGAGACGCTTCGTGTGTTTAGCTTTCTCAACGTCTTATAAGCAAGCCAACTCTTCATTCCTGTGGACGCTAACATATGTATTCCTTAAACGTTTTGTATCGAAGTCGTTATAAACTTCTGTAGGTCGAATCGGTGAATATTGAAATGACAAGTAATAGTTTATGGATGCGGAATAAGCCGCAGTTGCGGCCTATTCCAACAACTCATTGCTCTTTTTAACTACTCATCTGAACTATCCTTCGTCTCAGTTTGGTATTGAGAGTATTCAGTACGGGTGATGAGCTCATCGTCATTCGCATCAATCTTGTCGAAGTTGCGCGTTACACCACTACGAGATGCTTCTGCTTTCGTCAGTTCACCGTCACTGTTTGCATCCATCATTTCGAATTGATTTACGGCAATTACTGTTTTGTCGGCAGCCACTGCATTGTCAGCGGCAACGTCAACGTTTTTCTCCATCAGTTCGCCATTCGCTTTTAATTCACTCTTAGCGCGAAGCTCATGCGTGAGTCTCTTGTCTTTCGTGGCAGCAACCACTTCATCTACATCTGTGTCAACGTTAACATCGGTTTCCATCGTACCTTGGCTTCTCATACTCGCTTTCATTGACTGTGCAGAAGCAACAACTTCATCGTCGAAATGCTGAGGATGCTTCTTAACATGGGTGTTGAATTCTTTTACAGAAAGCTGCATGTCTGAGTTAGCGTCTATTTTTGCGAAATGATCAGATATTTCATCGTCGTCAGCCTCTTCGCGAGAGATGTACCCATTATCGTCATTATCTAAATCTGCAAATGTTGTGTCTATTTTATCAAGTTCTTCACCCGCAAAAGCGCCAGCAGAAAGGGCTGTACTTATCAATGTAGCAATCGTTAACTTTTTCATATCTTACTCCTTGTTTGTGGCCTCCATACTGCGTTAAAACGGAGGAAAGCGTTCATAATAGGCTATTCACGGCGCGTACCATGTGCACTAATTCAATGTATAACAATTGCTTAGCGGTTTTTTGTGGTGGAGTGTGAAGAAACAACTTTGTGAGTTCTATAGCATGTTGTGAAAAAGTTACCCGGTAGTTGTTAACAAAAAATCAAACGCTAACGCTTATCGAAAGCTGAATGCTTTTTTGCTGATGAGGCCCAACGAACCTGTTAAGCGCGTGTGTTTTTTCGCGTTTTAGAAAATGCGCGGTTAAGCAGACCACTTTAATGTAAAGTGAAAACCTTTAATGGGCATTCAATAGGCTTTTTGGCATAATGCGCGGCTTAGAATAGAAAAGTAATGACAGCGCTTAAACCATGCCCACAATAAACAATGTATTTTCTTCAGATGGCCTTCTTGCCAGTGCTATTAAAGGCTTTGTGCCTCGCGAAGCACAAACTGAAATGGCTAAAGCCGTTAAGCATGCCATTGAAACCACGGGCAGTTTAATTGTTGAAGCAGGTACAGGTACGGGAAAAACGTTTGCGTATTTGGCGCCTGCTTTATTGAGCGATGGCAAAGCGATTGTCTCGACCGGCACGAAAAACCTTCAAGAACAGCTCTTTCATCGCGATCTCCCCCTCGTTAAAAAAGCGCTTGGCAGTAAGCGTAAAACCGCACTGTTAAAAGGCCGCGCCAATTACCTTTGTCTTCACCGGCTTGCGCAGCACGGCGGCAATTCTACGCTGGTTGAAAAAGACGTGTTGGGGCAGCTTTCAGAAGTTAAGCGTTGGTCGAGCACCACGAAGACCGGGGATATGGGCGAGTTAAAAACGCTGCCAGAAGATGCCCGAGTACTGCCGTTAGTGACGTCTACCGTGGATAATTGCTTAGGCCGGGACTGCCCTGACTACGAAGACTGCTATTTGGTTAAAGCGCGCAGAAAGGCGCTGGATGCCGACATTATCGTGGTTAACCACCACCTTTTCTTTGCCGATATGGCGCTAAAAGATACCGGTTTTGGAGAACTTATTCCCGAGGCCGATGCCATCATCTTTGATGAAGCGCACCAAATTCCAGATATTGCCAGCGACTATTTTGGTGAATCGCTTTCAACACGGCAAATTCACGATATCGCGAAAGACATCACCTTGTTGTTTAGGACCGTATTGAAAGATGCGGGTCAACTAGATAAAGCCGCCGATAAGTGCAGAATGATTGCTTCTGACTTACGGTTGCTGTTTCCCGATACCGCAGAGCGCGGCAACTGGGCAGAGGCATTAGACCGAGATGATGTGCGTATGCAGGTAGGTAAACTTGCTGAAGCCCTTGGCGTGCTGCACGAGGTGTGTAAGCTGCATATCGGGCGCGATAAAGATTTAGACAATATGTATGAACGGGTTGTGGCTGCAAGAGAGCAGCTAGACGCGCTCAGTGACAATAAGCAAGAAAATGTCAGCTTATGGTATGAAACTACGCAACGTCATTTGATCATGCACCTCACGCCATTGTCGATAGCGGCCAAATTTAGACGGTTTGTGTCATCTCCCCCTCGCGGGTGGATTTTTACCTCGGCAACGCTAATGGTCAATGGTGGATTTGATCACTTCCAGCGTCGAATGGGGTTAGAGGATGCTGAAACCTTAGGGTTAGACAGCCCATTTAACTACCCCGAACAAGCCATGCTTTGTGTGCCTCGTTATTTACCAGAGCCCAATAGTTATGCCATGCGGGAAACGCTTCTCGAAACGGCCAAGCGGTTGATTAAAGCAAGTCGTGGTCGCTGCTTCTTACTGTTTACCAGCCATGCGATGCTTAGAGAAATTGCACAAAAGCTGGAGGATGAGGTAGACAACCCGCTGCTAGTACAAGGTACTACAACAAAACAAGCACTGTTGGATGCCTATCTTGCTGATGAAAAAGCGGTGTTAATGGGCACGGGGGCATTCTGGGAAGGGGTAGACGTACGCGGTAATGACCTTGTTTGTGTCATGATTGATAAATTGCCCTTTGCATCACCGGACGATCCGCTGCTTCAGGCCCGTATGGAAGACGTTAAAAAGCGTGGCGCAAACCCGTTTGGTGTTATACAGATCCCTCAGGCCGTTATTACGCTAAAGCAGGGAGCAGGGCGCTTAATTCGAGACCCGTCAGATAAGGGCGTACTGGTTATTTGTGATAACCGTTTGGTTACCAAGCCCTACGCGAAAACCTTTGTCGGCAGTCTGCCTGACATGAAGCGCACCAGAAATTTAGACGAAGTAGAAAAATTTTTAGCCGGCATTGATGAAGCCTAAGTTAAAGCCCTAAGCTTGAGTGTTACGTGTGTTGAAACACAATGCTTGAACTTAGGTTATACAACACAAGAGAAATACATGAATATTTTAGCGATAGACACTGCAACCGAAGCGTGTTCGGTTGCGCTGCAATATAACGAGCGTGTAATTACCCGTTTTGAAATATGCCCACAGCAACATAGCCAACGTTTACTTCCTATGGTCGATGACGTATTGAAAGAAGCTAATGTCGGCCTGAGCGACATAGAGTTGCTGGCTTTTGGACGAGGTCCCGGCAGTTTTACCGGTGTTCGCATTGCGACAGGCATGATTCAAGGTTTAGCTTTAGGTACAGGTCTAAAGGTTGCTGGCGTTAGTACGCTAGAAGCCATGGCTTGTGAAGCTGCGACGAAAAGCATGGACAAAGATGCGCTAATCGCTGTGGCCTCTGACGCCCGTATGGACGAAGTGTATTTCGCCGTTTATTCGCAAACAGACAAGGGGGTAACTCTGCGTCATGATGAGCAGGTGTGTCCTCCAGAGGTGGCTATTGACCAACTTAATGCACTTGGGCACGGCGTTAGCGTCATTACAGCCGGTACCGGGTGGGCAGCATACGATAAGCTTACCGAATGGCGTTCGAATAGCGCTGTAGCAATGTCGCAAGAAGTGACGCTACCAAACGCGCAGTACATGCTTACGTTAGCGGTGACAGCAAGTGAGAATGGCAATGTATCTGAAGCCGTCAATGTAGAGCCCGTTTACTTGCGTGATAAAGTGACGTGGAAAAAGCTGCCGGGCAGAGAGTAAAATGACAGCGGGCGTGGTGGAAACGGCGAGCGATAGCCTAGCCTCCAGCCCGCCCATAGCCAGGTTCGTATAAAAAAACCAGTGGTACGATTTTTGCCTCACTGAAATTGTATGATTATTAATAATAATTTCGCGTTACCGTCTTCCGAGCCATCGCAAGGCCGTGTCGCTAAAATTAACAAAGACCCTGAACAACAAAGTAAAGGGCAAAATGAAGCGTCTGCTAGGGCGATTGTTGTCGCGCCTGATGAAAAAGGTACAAATAACGCTCAGGCTTACCAACAATTTATTCGCGAAGAGGGCAATACCTATTCGCAAAATGCTATAGCCTCTTACACCAGTTTTGAAAAGCAACAGCAGCGCGAGTCTATTCAGTCTATGTTCGGGGTAGATATCTACGCTTAGCCATTGCTAAATAAAAGTCTGGCGAATACTCGGTAACCTGTATCTTCACGTTTGGTTAGGCAACTACACTTAATCTCTTCGAAAAATCTAACAATTCGTTAAACCCCGACGCTTTTATTGAACAAACTCACTTAAGATATCTCTAAAGGTAACTACGCCAAATTATGTACACATTGTACTTGAACGACAGTGGTTGTCGTTTCGTATAAGTGCTAATGTTTAGGTTACTAAAGTCTGTTTTTTCTTTTCAGCTTAAAGAGATACGACAAAGTGCGTGTAAGTTTATTAAAGAAATTACGTTGGTCTTTATCGTTATACCCATGGTATGTTTTGGCTGATTGCCATATAAATGCAGCATTTTTCTAGGGTTCAGAGGAGCGCTTTAATGTCTCGTTATTTTGTTTTACTAGCAGTCTTTTTATTCGCAGGCTGTACCATTGTACCTGATAGTATTGATGTACCAGAAGGCACACAATTAGTGAGCTATTCCAAAGCTGTCACATCAGGCGCCAGTGCTCAAGGCCAAAAAGCGCGCTGGGGCGGTTTAATTGTGGGGGTTGAGAACAAGCCGAACCAAACGCTTATCGAACTTGCTCATTTTCCGCTAAATCACTACGGTAAGCCGGGAACAAATGGCGAGACCTCTGGACGCTTTAAGGTTCAAATTGACGGCTTTGTCGATCCTATTGTCTTTGAAGAAGGCCGTTCGGCAACGTTCCTCGGTACTATAACGGCGCCAACAGCGGGTATGGTGGGCGAACAACCTTATATTTATCCGACGATTATTGCCGACGATTACCACATGTGGAGAAAACAGCAGGTTTACGATGTAAACACTTATTTCTTTAACTACCATACGGGCTGGTATTCGCCTTTCTATCGGTTTAACGGGCCGTGGATGTACCCTCACTTTAATCGTACACGGGTAATTCGCTACGAGAATGGACCTAGTAAAGCCAAACTTCCTACTCGCAACAGCGGTGCAAGTAAAAGCAGTACTAAGTCGACGAGTCAGCCGCTTCGAAAAGACAAACAGAAGTAAACAATATTGCTTGCAGGCGGCATATTATTGCCGCCTTTTTCTATTTTAAAGGCAGGTATGGACTAAAGCTGGCAATAAGTTGCCAAAGGGAACGTTATGATTGAGACAGAATTTAACATTGGAAATCTTAACTTAGCCGCATTAGATAACCAAGGAAGCGGTAGCGTTGTTATTGGTTTGCACGGTTATTTAGATAACGCTGAAAGCTTAAGGTTGTTAGCACCTTACCTGCAAACTCACCGCTTTGTTGCTATCGACCTTGCTGGGCATGGTCGTTCTGGTCATCGCACTGCAGGGGCTCACTACAATCAAGCTGACTATTTGCAAGACCTCTATGCGCTAATTGAATCTCAAGGTTGGGACGAGGTAATTTTATTAGGCCATTCTCTTGGCGGCATTTTAGCGAGTTTGTTTGCTGCTCTATTTCCTGAAAAAGTTAGTGCCGTAATCAGTATAGATGCGTGTGGACCGCTAACTGAGGACGAAGATACCACTGTGGCACAAATGCGAGATGCAATACTCAGTCGTCATGCAAAATCACGTAATAAGTTGCGGGTTGTTGAACTTGAAGACGCCGTAAAAGCCCGATGTAAAATTTCAGATATTCCCGAAGCGCACGCACGCTCAATCTTATCCCGCAACCTTACCCAAGATGCGGGTGGGCATTGCTTTTGGTCTAGCGACCCAAAACTTCGCACAAAATCGATGCTAAGACTTACAGAAAAGCAGGCAGAAGCGCTTATGCGTGCTATTGTATGCCCTATACTTTTTATTGGTGCATCTAACAGTTTTAAAAACCTCGAAACCCTTTTCCCTAAACGAAAGGCGTGGTTTTTAAATGCACAATATGAGCAATTTGTAGGCGGTCACCATATTCACATGGAAAATACTGACGATATAGGGGTGTTAATACGTCAATTTGTTGAGCAATTGTAAATTGTACCGTTTATTTTTTTTTACACATCCTATACTATTCGCAAGTTATCAGACCAGTTGTATGAGTGCGCCTTTCCATGTGCTCATAAAATAGTATAAGAATAAAGTAGAGGAGGTTTTGGTGGAAAAAACCTGGCTTAAGCATTACGACCCTCGCGTTTCCGCAGAAATTGATGCCGATCGTTACGCATCTGTAGTAGACATTTTCGAGCAGTCGGTAAAGAAGTTTAAAAATAAAGAAGCCTTCATTAACATGGGGCATTCAATTTCGTTTGAGGAGCTAGATACGCTTTCAGCTCAATTTGCTGCTTACTTACAAGCAAGCGGGCTTAAGCGCGGTGATGCGGTGGCAATTATGATGCCTAACCTTCTCCAATATCCTGTCGCCATGTTTGGTATTTTGCGCGCAGGTATGGTGGTGGTGAATGTAAACCCGCTCTACACGGCCAGAGAACTAAAGCATCAACTTAACGACGCCAATGCTAAAGCCATTGTAATTGTTGAAAACTTTGCATGTACTCTTGAAGAAGTGATTGCAGATACAAACCTTCAAGAAGTCTTTTTGACCGCACTGGGCGACATGTTGCCTGCACCGAAGCGCTGGATTGTTAATGCAGTAGTTAAATACGTCAAAAAGATGGTGCCTTCCTTCACCTTGCCTGAAACTACTTCTTTCATGTCGGCAGTTAAAAAAGGTCAGTCGCTTAAATACACGCGACCTGAGATTGATAGCGGCGATCTCGCGTTCTTGCAATATACAGGTGGGACAACGGGCGTATCGAAAGGCGCAATGCTGACACACCGCAATATGGTGGCAAACCTAGAGCAGGTCTCGGGTATTTTAGAAACCGTAATTGAAGAAGGTGAAGATTTTGTTGTAACAGCACTACCGCTTTACCACATCTTTGCGTTACTGGCTAACTGCCTGATGTTCGTTAAATACGGTTGTCGCAACTTGCTTATTACTAACCCGCGAGACATGCCGGCGTTTGTAAACGAACTAAGCAAATACCCGTTCACCATTTTACCTGGCGTAAACACCTTGTTTAATGGTCTTTTGAATACACCAGGGTTTGATGAGCTTGATTTTAGCAAGTTCAAATTTGGTCTAGGTGGCGGCATGGCGGTACAGCGTCCTGTTGCCGAAAAGTGGGAAAAGGTTACGGGCACGGTGTTGTTAGAGGGCTATGGCCTTACTGAATGTTCGCCTGTGGTAGCGGTAAACCCACCTCAAATTGAAGCCTATAAAGGCGCAATTGGTATGCCGGTACCTTCTACTGATATTAAGTTATTAGACGACGATGGCAATCCAGTTGAAAAAGGTGAGCCAGGCGAAATGTGGGTAAAAGGCCCGCAGGTGATGAAGGGATATTTGAACCGCCCTGAAGCAACAGAAGATATTCTAAAAGAGGGTTGGCTAGCCACTGGCGATATTGCTACCGTAGATGATGAAGGTTACTTCTATATTGTTGACCGTAAAAAGGATATGATCCTAGTCTCAGGCTTTAACGTGTTCCCTAACGAAATCGAAGAAGTCGCTGCTATGCACGATCACATCGTTGAAGCGGCTGCGGTTGGGGTTCCTCATGAGGTTAGCGGCGAGGTTGTGAAGTTGTTTGTGGTCAAAAACAACGACGCGCTGACCGAGAAAGACGTTATCGCGCACTGCCGTAACCACTTAACGGGTTACAAAGTGCCTAAGCAAGTTGTTTTCAAAGACGACTTACCAAAAACCAATGTAGGTAAAATTCTGCGTCGGGAGCTTCGAGACTAGTTTCTTTGAAATAGTTTTTGAAAGCCGGCGTTAGCCGGCTTTTTTATTACTGTGCAAAAATATGCAATATCAATTAATTACAACATTTGAACATCTAGAAAAAGTGTGCGAAGCCGCACAACGTCAAGAGGCAGTTGCCCTTGATACTGAATTTGTGAGGACTAAAACCCTTACGCCCCATCTTGGCCTTATTCAGCTATACGATGGACACCAGCTAGTACTTATAGACCCCCTCGCTATCGATAACATGCAGCCATTTGTTGCGTTGTTGGAAAATACCGAAGTCGTTAAAGTATTGCATTCGTGTTCTGAAGATCTTGAGGCATTTCTTACCGCCTTTGATACGGTGCCAACGCCTGTGTTCGATACGCAAATTGCCGGTAGTATCTTGGATATGGGCCCCTCTCTGGGCTATGCCAAGTTAGTGGAGCTGCTTTGCGAGATCAGCTTAGACAAAGGCGAGTCGCGAACGGATTGGCTAGCACGGCCGCTCCGGGAAGCTCAACTGAGTTATGCGGCGAACGACGTTCTTTACCTTTTACCCTGTTATCAGCAGCTGGCGTCTAACGTTCAGGCGCTAGGAAAAGTGCACTGGATATATGAAGAAGTGGCGCTTTTGGTTGAGAAAAAGCGTGCGCAAATGCCAGAAGATTTTGCTTACTTAAGCATTAAGAATAGCTGGCGTTTAAACAGTGAACAGCTCACCGTATTGCAAGCGCTGGCGGCATGGCGATTAAACACGGCGAGAAAGAAAGACCTAGCGCTGAACTTTGTATTCAAAGAAGGACATTTATTTGAGGCTGCGCAGCGACTGATAGACGACAAGTCTGGCTTATCACGGATAAATGGCGTAAATCATCAGTCGGTTAGGCGTTATGGCGACACTATCGTAACGCTGATTGAAGAGGCAAGAGCAAGATATGCGCAGACGCCGGAAAAACTTAGACTGCCAATCGTACAGCGGCTTATCGATATAGCGAAATATAAAAAGTACCTTGCTGAACTTAAAACCATAAGCGAACAAATTGCCAAAGATAACGGCGTAACCACAGATGTTATTGCGTCTAAAAAGCAACTTAATCAGCTGTTGAAGTGGTATTGGTTACCTGTAGATGAGACGCGGGTACAGGGCTTGAAACCCGATTTACTCTCCACGTGGAGAGCGCCTTTGTTTCGCCCACATGTAGCACGTTTACTTGGCGACGAACCGACACAATAACGCTAGGTGGGCAAATATTTACCTGCTTTTAGCTAACAACGAATAGAGTAATTAAATTATGTTATGCGCTGTTTATAAAACGCGAAAAAAAGAGGGCATGTACTTATACTTGCCCAAAAAAGACAATTTTGCAGATGTCCCCGAACCTTTGATGGAAATGTTTGGTCGTCCAGAGCTAGTGACGATTCTTGCACTCGATAAGCGTGAGCGTTTAGGTTTAGTCGATAAGCAAAAGTTAATTGATGAACTTACCGAGAAAGGATTTTACTTGCAGATGCCTCCAAAGGAAGAGAACTTGCTTGAAACGCACCGCGAGTCGCTTGGCCTTTCTAAAACGCCTGATAAGAAATTCTAAGAAGTACCATGTTGTTTAATGTTGTAAATCGTTTATGCAAGCGCGCTTGTATTACAGCAAAGTGCTCAAGTAAGCGCTTGATAGCAAGTAAAGTCCCATTGATTTTTATCACGCTAACTCTGTTGCTTTCCGCTTCATTAGAGGCCGCGACTAACTCTGAATTAACGGAACGTGGTTTTAATGCTTATGTGGCACAGTTAAAGGAAGAAGCGTTATCGAAAGGCATTGATAGACCACTTCTCGACGCCGCGTTTGCCGACATCGCTTTTAGGCCCACGGTTGTGAAGTCTGATAAAAATCAGCCCGAAAAAAAGATAACGCTAGATGACTACCTCGCTACACGAGTGCCCGACTGGAAAGTTAAGCAGGCAGTAGCACAGTACAAAGACCATAAAGCGTTGCTTGAAGAAATTGCGCAGCGATACGGCGTGCAATCCAGATTCATTGTGGCGCTATGGGGGAATGAATCGAACTTTGGCAAAATTCAAGGCAACTATAGTGTGCTTTCTGCGCTCGCTTCGCTAGCTTATGAAGGGCGAAGGGAAAAGCTGTTTAAAGACAACTTCTTTGCTGCACTCCAGATTTTAGCAAAAGGGCATACCAGCGTTAATGAACTAAAAGGTTCGTGGGCAGGTGCGATGGGCCAAACCCAATTTATGCCGGTTTCGTTTCTAAATTACGCTGTGGACTATGATGGTGATGGAAGAAAAGATATCTGGGGAACCAAGGCTGACGTATTTGCATCAATTGCGAATTACCTCGCATCTGAAGGGTGGAATAGCGAAGGCACGTGGGGTAGGCAAGTAAAACTAACGCAAGATGTGCCGGTGTCTGGTTTATCTAAAGCGAATATGAAGCCCCTTTCTTTTTGGAAATCAAACGGTGTAACGCGTTTTGACGGCAGCGAACTACCCAATGTTGATATTAAGGCGTCGCTTATCATGCCCGACGGTGAGAATGGGCGTATTTACTTGGTGTATAACAATTTTCACACGTTAATGAAGTGGAACCGCTCGTCGTATTTTGGGGTGTCGGTTGGCTATCTTTCTGAACGAATAAAGCGAGGTTACTAATGGCATACCGTCATATTGATACGCAAGGCAATGAGATTGCGTTGCCGGTGAACAAAGTGGTTTGCATTGGTCGCAACTATCTTGATCACATTCAAGAAATGAACGCTACGGTATCTGAAGCACCTTTACTCTTTATGAAGCCAAAGGCAGCGATGTGCCACATGCATGAGCCCATTGCGGTGCCCACCGATAAAGGTGAATGCCACAATGAGCTTGAAGTATCGGTACTGCTTAAATCTTCGTTAAAAAATGCCAGCGAAGATGAGGTAAAGTCAGCCATATGGGGAATAGGACTAGGGCTAGATCTCACCCTTCGCGAAGTACAGGCAACACTCAAAAAGCAAGGGCAGCCGTGGGAGCGAGCCAAATCTTTTGACAACAGTGCGCCTTTGTCAGGCTTTTTACCCTTAAGTTCGGTAGGTAACCTCGATGATTTACGCTTTACCCTTACCATTAATGGTGAGGTGAGACAGCAAGGCCATACAGCATTGATGTTACACAAAATCGTACCGCTTATTGCGCATATGTCTTCTATATTTACCTTAGATAGCGGCGACGTAATATTAACCGGGACGCCTAAGGGCGTAGGCAAATTATCTCCTTCAGATAGGGTTTTCGCCTCGCTCGGCAATCAACTAAGTGTAAATACCGAGGTAGTGGCACAATGACCGTGGCATTTTGGGAAACCAAGTCTCTTGAGGAAATGACGCAAAAGGAATGGGAGTCGCTCTGTGATGGCTGCGGCAAATGCTGCCTGCAGAAGTTTATAGATGATGACGCAGTAGAAGAATATGAAGTCACTGATCACATCAATGACAATGAAAAAATTCACTACACCAATATTGTGTGCACGTATTTAAATACCAAAAAATGTGAATGTACCCAATATGCAAGGCGTACAGAGCTTGTGCCTGACTGTGTAAAGCTAACCAAAGACAACCTTAAAGATATCTTCTTTATGCCAAATAGCTGTGCTTATCGACGACTTTACGAGGGGCGGGGACTTCCGTCTTGGCACCCTTTGCTTAACAAGGGGAAAAAGCATGAGATGCACGCAAAGGGCATGTCAGTGCGCAATAAAACCGTGTTTGAGTCGGATGTGGATCTTAACCACTTTGAAGACTATATCGCGATTTGGCCGCTCGAAGACCTCGATTGAAAGTCGCTAGTCCTTTTCTACTGCTTTAAACACACCAGTATAGATTGTTGTTTATCTTAGACTAAAGAGCATGAGTGCTGCTCATGCGCTTAGTCTATACTTCCGCTTTGTTTTTTGAATCAATGTAGATAAGGGTTCTTGATGGGGAAGTTAAGCATTAGCGCATTGGGCGCGTTAATAGCAATTACAAGCGTAGCTGCACCTGTGTACGCTGAGAGTTTAGCGTTCAATTACAGTGGCTCGCTAAGAGTACGCTACGAAACATTAAATAACCCTATTTTTCCGACAAGCGACAATGTTCGCACGCAAACCAATGAACGTATTTCAACCCGTATAAGGTTGAAAGGCGACGCCGCTTATGGAAACTGGCGGGCGGTTGCAGAAATCGAAGACTCCCGAGCCTACCTCGATGACAACGACCCTACACTCAAATCTTCACAGGTTAATACCCTCGAACCCGTTCAACTATATATCTCTTATCATGATGTTAGTGAATACATAGATAGCGTTACGGTAGGGCGTGTGACGCTGGATCACGGTAGTCGCCGTCTGATAGGACATACGCGCTTTAGAAACGCAACCAGTAGCTTTGAAGGTGCGCTAGTTGACGCGCGTTTAACAGGTTGGCACCTTCGTGGCTTTTACCTGTTTCCAGTCGCTCGTTTTCCTTCAGATTCAGCATCTATTGATGATAATAAACGGGCGTTAGATAAGAGTTTTAGCAATCGAAAGCTTTTTGGTCTCTATGCGGAGTCTGAAGATAAAGCCTGGACAGTACATAGCTACTGGTTAAAAGAGTCGGATTCAGCCGAACTCGCCACGAAAAACCGAGATATTTTTACTTTATCTGTCGACCGCACCCAACGTTTCTTCAATAGTTGGAAATACAACATCGAAGCTATGGTGCAAACAGGTCACGCCAGACAGTCTGCGTCAGCCTCTGATGTCACAGACAGAAACGTGAAGGCGTGGATGATACATAGCCATGTAGGCAAACAGCTGAATAAAAGTACTTTCTTAAGAGCTGAAGTTGAAGCGGCAAGTGGTGATAGTAACAGTGATGATGGGACCATACATGCGTTTGACTCGCTCTACGGTTTACGTCGGTTTGACTTTGGTCCTACGGACGTTTATCAGACGTTCCCAAGAAGCAATATCTTGGCACCAGGGCTAAGAAGTGTCACTAAGATAAGTGATATCCATAACATTATGGTGGGTTACAAAGCGCTGTGGCTTCATCAAGTGCCAGAAGGTGAAGAAGATTTCTTAGGACACCAAATAGAGTTTCGTTGGCAATATCAGGTTTCTTCACAGCTTCAGTTCAGTCTAGGTGGTGCGTACCTCGCTAAAGGCAACGCGCTAGAGACGGGGGCCTATCCCGACAATTCGGCCTATGCTTTTACAGGGCTTATGTATACGTTTAAATAGTGGGTGAGCACTACACGAGTAGTATGTTAACTTAACTCTCGTTAGTAATGGCGTACAACAGTGCGTCTCTGCCGAATACTCGCTTACGGCAGAGCCCTTCTTTTATGCCACCAATACGCTCAACTACACGTAAACTTGCTTTGTTATTTGGCTCAACAAAACACTCTAGTCGGTTTAGGTTCATCTGTGTAAACGCGAGTTTTTTTAATGCTTCACAGATAGCGCTGGCTAAGCCTTTACCGCAAGCATCGGGGCGCAACCAGTAGCCTAAATTAGCCGTTAGATGGGTATGATGGATATGGTTGATGATACCCATACCCAGGCACTTTTCATCGTGAATAAGCAGGTAGGTTAGGCCGTAACCAGTTTCCCGTGCTTTTTCCATGTCGGCAATACATTGCTTCGATAAAGCCGGGGTAACAGGGCACACTGATGAGCCAAACCATGGCTTTACGTGGTGAATGGACTGTTGACCCGCCTCGCATAGCGCATAGCAGTGCTTTTCTGCAATGCGCTGAATTGAGACGGGGCCCTGCTCGGTATGTATAGGAGGCAAGCGGGAAGGTAAAATAGATAAGTCGATCAAAAGGGTTTTTTATCCAATAATCGACATGCAAATACGAGTGCGAATACAATAAAGTAGCCAGCAAAAATAATTTGCATCCATTCGGCCATGCCCATAGACAAAAACTGCCATGAATCTGCTAAACAGTCGCCTTCAGCGGCAAACACGGCCGGTAACCATTCGTGTAGCTGAAGCCATGACGGGAAATTAGGGACTATTTCGCAGCTAGCGAAGAACGGGTTTGCGGCATTAAGAATGCCTACGTGCTCTTTAGCAATTAAAAAGCCCCAGCCCGCCGATACAGCCCATCCAGCAAACCCGAGCATTCGAGTAAAGCCGTTGTTTTTTATTACGACTAAAAGTGCAGAAAGCACAATGCCATACATAGCAGTGCGCTGATAGATACACATGATACAGGGCTTTAGTCCCATACCATATTGAAAGTACAAAGCAGCAATTTCAAGTGCCAAGGATGTGGCAAAAAGCACAAGCCATGAAGACTTGTGCTCTGCCCATTGGCTAATAGTGTGAACAAGAGCGCGCATATGCTAGTGACCTACTACTTGAGCACCCGCTTCGACAGCAGTGTGGTGCTCAATAAGATGCATGTCATATAAAACCTGTGTGGCATCAGCGAGGCCAATATATGTTGCGACTAAACCTACGATTGTAAGCACAATGGTATAAGGCAATGCCATCATTACCATGCGCCCGTAGGATAAACGCAGTAGCGGTGCAATTGCAGACGTCAGCAGGAATAAGAACGCCGCTTGACCGTTAGGTGTTGCAACACTTGGCAAGTTGGTGCCTGTGTTAATCGCTACGGCTAGCATGTCGTATTGGTCACGGGTAATTTGGCCAGCTTCAAGCGCTGCGGTTACTTCAGTGATGTAAACCGAGCCCACAAATACGTTATCGCTCACCATCGAAAGCACACCGTTGGCCAGATAGAACATCACCATTTGCGTTTCACCTTCAAACGACAGTACCCAATGAATAACTGGCTGGAATAGGCCCTGGTCGATAATTACCGCCACTACGCCAAAGAAAACACAAAGCAGAGCGGTGAAGGGCAAGGCTTCTTCGAAAGCTTTGCCTAGTGCGTGTTCTTCTATAACACCGCTCATCGACGTAGCAAGTACAATAACAGACAAACCAATTAAGCCCACAGACGCCATGTGCGTCGCCAAGCCTACAATTAGCCAGATACCGATAAGTGCTTGCACCACCAGTTTTGCGGTTTCGCGCTTACTGCGACCTTTATCCATGTGGTCGTTGTAATCAACCAATATTTGCCTTACTGCAGATGGCAACTTAGCGCCGTAAGAGAAGGTGCCTGTTTTTTCCAGTACAACGGTGGTTAGCAAACCAAAGACAAATACAGGCAATGTTACCGGAGCCATTCGAATAAAGAATTCAACGAAGTCCCAGCCAGCTTTATCGGCAATGATGAGGTTTTGTGGTTCGCCCACCATGGTCATTACGCCGCCTAATGCAGTACCCACTGCAGAGTGCATCATCAGGTTTCTTAAGAAAGCCCTGAAGTCTTCTAAGTCGTGACTTCCCAACTCGTCATCGCTGGTATGGTCGTGATCTGAATGAAACTCTTTTCCTGAAGCGACTTTGTGATAAATCGAATAGAAACCCAAGCCTACACTGATAATCACTGCCACCACGGTTAGCGCGTCTAAGAAGGCTGATAAAAATGCAGAAGCAAAAATAAAAGAAAGAGACAGAATTAACTTGTTGCGCACTTTTATCACCAGTTTGGTAAACAAAAACATCAACAAGTCTTTCATGAAGTAAATACCGGCCACCATAAACACTAGCAGTAGCAGTACTTCAAGATTAACTTCAATTTCGTGCATCATGTGACCGGGGGAGGTCATACCGATAAACATGGCTTCTATCAAAAGAAGCCCCCCTGGCTGGAGTGGGTAACATTTTAGTGCCATCGCCAAGGTAAAAATAAACTGGATAACCAGAGTCCAACCAGCAATGTATGGGTCCACCATAAAGATGAAGGGGTTAACAATGAGAAAGGCAATAATGGTTTTTTTATACCAGTCGGGCGCATGTCCCAGGAAGTTCTTATAGATCGCCGCGATCATTGAGGTTTGCATGAGTTCCTGTTCCTTTTACAACAAAGCACGCATTTTTGCGCATCTTTACACTGTGTAGTTCCGGTTATTGCATACATAAACTGCTGGTGTTGTGCGATTTAATTCGCTTAACCGTGGTTTTGTTGCTGTCATTATAGTCGGAATTTAAGCGTACATGATATTAACGTCTTGAGAAAGCAATTCACAGACCCCACCATGTGAAAGTCACTGAATATTTATCACTTTTTTGATGATATTTATCATTGAATTTGAAAATGTCTAGAATTTCGAACATTAAATATACAAAGCCTTATATGGAGGCTCTCGAATTAACACTTTAATTTTAACGAGTTGTTAAAACCTTTGGTGGACTAGACATAATTCATTGTGATAATAAAAGAGCATCTGGTACAATCAGTTACAAAATAACAATAACGTGCAGGCGATTAGTTATGATTTATAAGGCACAGAGTCCAGCCGGATTCGCCGAAGAATATATTGTTGAGTCAATTTGGAGTGGAAGATTTCCACCTGGCACC
The DNA here is from genome assembly GCF_054968525.1 of Alteromonas sp. G5_S2_22_S1. Classification (NCBI taxonomy): domain Bacteria; kingdom Pseudomonadati; phylum Pseudomonadota; class Gammaproteobacteria; order Alteromonadales; family Alteromonadaceae; genus Alteromonas; species Alteromonas sp. G5_S2_22_S1. The sequence goes on from NZ_JBQKUJ010000011.1 coordinate 35,159, forward strand.
ATTTTGCCTGCAGAAAGAGAGCTTTCTGAGTTAATTGGTGTAACGCGAACCACTTTACGTGAAGTGCTTCAGCGTTTAGCTAGGGATGGTTGGTTAACCATTCAGCACGGTAAGCCAACTAAAGTAAATAATTTTTGGGAAACCTGCGGGTTAAACATCTTAGAAACGCTAGCTAGACTAGACCAAGAAGGTATCCCTGAACTCGTAGATAATTTGTTGGCAGCACGCACTAACTTAAGTGCAGTGTTCATTAGAGGTGCTATTCGTAATAACCCTCAAGAGTCGGCGGAAATTATTGCTCGATACAAAAATGTTGAGCAAGAAGGAATGGCGTTTGCCCAGTTCGATTATCAAATGTCTCATGATTTGGCGCTTGCTTCTAACAACAACGTCTTCGTTTTGATGATGAATGGCTTTCGCGGACTTTACTCGCGAATAGGCGGGTACTTTTTCTCGCATCAGCAAGCACGAGATGTAGCCAATAAATACTATGCTGATTTGCTCGACGTGGCAGAGAAAGGCGAGTACGAGAAAGTGCCGGTTGTCGTAAGAAACTACGGTATCGAAAGCGGTAAAGTATGGCTTTCTATTCGCGACGAGATGCCAAAAGACTTGGTAGACTAGCGTGCAAGGTTAAAGTGCTAAAGCCGGTTTAAAGCGAATTAACTAGCTGATAAAGGTTTAATCCACCGGTTTATTATTTGCCCTGATATTTTAATGAAAGCGTCGCTTTGAATTGTATAGCCAAGCGGCGCTTTTTTATGCCTTTTATGCGGTAGTTCTGTAATTAGGAGATACCCCCACCTTAAAAATACAGCACCACCTATCTTTCTAGCAACGTTACTTTTCTTAAGCTAATGAGCGCTTAAGAATCACTAGACCCTTCCCCCAGTTTATATATACTCGATAATTTAGCGCGAACCGTTTTCATTTGTTTTAACCGCGCATTACCGTTTTAAGCTCTTGTGTTCTTTGAATAAACACAGGCAGTAAGCGAACCTTTATTGAACAGTGCATACAAAGGAATAAGAATGAAATATCTATGGATAGCACTTGCTGCAGGCGGATTGATATCAGGCTGTAGCGTAGAAAATAAAACAGAAGTTTCTCAACAAGTAGAAGAGAGTAGCCTTTCAGCCGTTATGCTTAATACTCAAACTCGCGCTCCTGTAGCGAAAAAAGTGCCTCATGAATTGACGGCCCACAGCGTCACCCGCAATGACAATTACTACTGGATGCGAGATGACTCTCGCACTGATAAAGAAATATTGGCGCATTTGGATGAAGAAAACAGCTATGTGGAGACTGTTCTAGCTCCGCTTAAAGGCAATCGCGAGGCGCTATATGAAGAATTGGTATCTAGAATAGAGAAAGACGATTCAACCGTGCCCGTTTTCGATAACGGCTATTGGTATTACACCCGCTATTCGGGCGAAAACGAATACCCTATCTATTTAAGAAAGCCAACCCTTGAGGCTGAACCTTCGGTCTTGTTAGATGCAAATATCATGTCTGAAGGGCATGATTATTTTAGCATCGGAAGCTATGCGATAAGCAGCGATAATAAATTGCTCGCATATTCTGAAGATACATTAAGTCGGCGTATTTATACTATTTTCGTTAAAGAGCTCGAAAGCGGTGACAAATTAAATGATGTATTGGAAGGTACGTCAGGAAGGGTGGTTTGGGCTAACGATAACACCCACCTTTTTTACGTTAAAAAAGACCCGCAAACCCTCTTAGGGTATCAAGTTTATCGCCATAAACTAGGTACTGCGCAAAGCGACGATACCTTGATTTACGAAGAAAGCGACCCGACGTTTTATACCTACATCAGTAAAAGTAAAGACAGCCGCGTTATTTACATTCATCACAATAACACCGATAAAACCGGTGTAACTTTAGTCGACGCGAATGACCCGACAGCATCGACAGAAGTCTTCTTACCGTTAAAAGACGGGCAGGAATACAGTGTCGCTAAAGCAGAAGACGGGTACTACGTATTAACGAATATCGACGCAAAGAACTTCAGAATTATGAAAGCGCCGCTCGATGGCTTTAGCGATGTATCAACATGGCAAGAGGTGGTGGCGCACCGTTCCAATGTTTTTCTGCAAAACATAGAGGTGTTTAAAAATCACTTAGTGGTTAAAGAAAAAGAAAACGGCATGCTACGTATGGTGGTACACAACCTTACGTCAGGTGAAGAAAAGGTCATTCCCACACAAGATCCAATTTACGGTGCATATTTTAACGCGAACCCGCAGATGGACACGAATAAGCTGAGGATTTTCTACAGTTCACTAACGACGCCTGGCTCCATTATCGATGTTAATTTAGATACGTTAGAAAGTGAGATAATGAAACAAACCCGAGTTTCTGACACCTTCGACTCATCGGCTTACGCATCAGAGCGAGTAATGATAGAAGCCCGAGATGGCGCAGAAGTACCCGTGTCTTTGGTTTACCGAAAAGATAAATTTAAAAAAGATGGTACTAACCCACTTTATCAGTATGCGTACGGATCTTACGGCGCGACTATCGACCCAACCTTTAGAAGTAGTTGGCTGTCGTTGATAGACAGAGGTTTCGTGGTTGCTATAGCGCATATTCGCGGTGGGCAAATGCTAGGTCGCCAGTGGTATGAAGACGGCAAGATGTTTGAAAAAATGAACACGTTTACTGACTATATTGACGTAACCAAAGGACTGGTGGAACAGCAATATGCCGATAAGACTCGCGTGTTTGCTATGGGGGGAAGCGCCGGTGGCTTGCTTATGGGCGCGGTGGTAAACATGGCACCTGAACTTTACCTTGGGGTAAGTGCACATGTTCCTTTCGTTGATGTGGTAACGACCATGAGCGATGCTTCTATTCCTTTAACCACAGGCGAATATACCGAATGGGGCAACCCAGAGAATAAAGCTGAGTTTGACTATATGCTTTCGTACTCGCCTTACGACCAAGTAGAAGCCAAAGATTATCCACATATGCTGGTAACTACAGGGTTGCACGATTCGCAAGTGCAATATTTCGAGCCAATGAAATGGGTCGCGAAGCTGAGAGAGTACAAAACAGACGATAACCTTTTACTCTTTAAAACAGATATGGAAGCAGGGCATGGCGGGGCTTCCGGACGATTTAAACGTTTCGAGTCCACGGCCCTTGAATATGCATTTGTGCTATACCTAGCGGGCGTACCGCTCTAAAAACGGTTCAAATGCGTTAAGCAATATTTAACTAATTGCCCGAGTAAGCAAAATGCTTATTCGGGCTTTTTTATTTTTGTGTGTTTTTAGTATGCAGATTCTAATTGTAAGGCGTAAAGTTTAGTCATGGTGTTGAAAAACACTTTCAATTAGCATTCATAGGAGCTGAACATGACGACTACAGACACAATCAAAGGCAAAATTAACGAAGCCGAAGATATGGCCCGTAAAATTTGGCTAGCAGGCCTTGGCGCATACGGTAAAAGTGTTGAAGAAGCACAGGGTCGTTACGAAAAGTTAAGCGAAGAAGCGAACAAAATGTTCGATGAGCTGGTAACCAAGGGCGAGTCTCTTGAAGAAGACGCGAAAACCAAAGTGAAATCGACCACTAACGATGTTGAAAATCGCGTGGCTGACGTACGCAAAAAGCTAGGCCTTGACTCAGAGCCAGCGGATCAGCGCATTGAAGAACTCTCAGCTAAGATTGACGCTTTGACAGAGGCAGTAGCAAAATTAGCGGCTAACAAGTAATTCCATGTTCCTTGTGGGCACCGGTTAGGTGCCCATGACGCACTTAGTCATTTAGCTAGGTTAAGAAAGGCCGTTATTTGCCTAATTGCATATGAGTGACAGTATCGCTTTTGTTCACAAGCGTGGTGCTGGCAAGCTTAGTAAATCTCCACGTTGGAGGCGTTATGAGCAACAAAAATACTCCTAATTCAAAGTCAGTGTCTGCGCTAGACAGTAATTCTATTGCGCGCAACGGCATTGCGGCAACGCCCATCAAGTCTTCTCCATTATTCGGTTGGCTATACGCAGGTACTGATTTATTGTCGGCCAAGTTAGATCAAGTCGCAGGAATGGTCAGTCAAAGAATTGATGACACGCACGAAACTATTAATGCGATGCAGACCAAAGGGCTTGAAGTTGAAAGCGAGCTAAGACAAACGCTTAATCCCTTTGCGATTGTGGATTCAGCGCAAAAATTGGTAAGTTCAACACCGCTTTTTTCGATGTTCTCCGGTGGACAGAAGCGCCAGCAAAAAGAGCAGCAGTTAGAAGCATTAAATGCAAAGGTTGACTTGCTTGTAGAGCAAGTTGCCCTTCTTGCAGCAAAAGAAGCGGCAAAACAAGTAAAGGCAAAAGAGACGGTTGCTAAGCCTGCGACAGCGAAAGCAAGCGTAGCGGCGAACACTCCCCGCGCTCGCAAAACATCTGCTGCTACAACGAAAGCGGCGTCAAAACCAGCCTCAACCTCAACGAAGCCAGCTACTTCAAAGTCGACGGCATCAAGTAAAGCAAGTTCGACGACGAGTAAAAGCACAACTACAAAAACGTCAGCGAATAAGACTACGGCTAAAACTACAGCGCCTAAAACGTCGGGTTCTAAGGCTGCCCCTAAAAGCACTAGCGCCTCGTCAACCACCTCAACTGAGAAAAGCAGGACGAGCGCTGCGAACTCGAACAATGTCAAAAAAGACGGTGAATAGCGTGAGCGAAGCCTGACTAAATGTTGGGTACAGGCAGGTAGCTATTAAAGCTACTTGCCTTTTTATTTGTTTTTAACCCATAAATTTTGATGTTTTTTATAGCCAAAAAAGTCGAAAGGTTCCCAGAAGCTTGGCACTAAATCATCTACTGCATCTGGCGTGAAATTATTTGAAAGTTGGCTCATTATTTCGCCGAGCCTGTCTTTACCTATACGCATCAGCTTCTTTCTATTAGCGGGGAAGTACAGGTTTCTGCTTTTCGGGATGACTTCTTGTTCACCACTGGTGACATATTTTTGGTTTCTTGTTACCACTTTACATAGTGGCTCCGCCGGATGTTTAGGGTTTAGGCCAATAACAATGGCACATTCGTATTGGTCTTTTTCTTGGCCTTTTTCGTTTTCTGGTATAAAAGTAACGCCAAAGCCTTGAGGAAAATAGCCCACCAGGTCTATAAAGTCTTGCGCCAATTGTTTGTTCAATGCACCTTTCTTCGCCAACTGCTCAATAAGCAAATAACCTTTAGGCAAACTCATTCGCGAGTAATCGGATTTGGTAGACAGTACAATAGAAACGTAAATCTGAGGGATTTTGACTATTTCGCCTAGTCCCGTTTTCGAAACAAACGCATCTTTAACTATGCTTTGTAGAAAATTATTCGCTTCTTTATGCGTGAGAACAAACCTATCTCTCTCTTCTTTGTTATTTCCTACGTAGCTGGGGAGGCCTAATCCATCAACGATGTATTTGAGCGTAAAATGATAGTTGAGCTTGAGTAGGTCCTTTCGCTGTGATTCTTCAAGTAAGCGGAATTCATCAAGCGTGCCATTTTCACCTTTTAAAATGGTTAATGCGGCAGGGCTTTGTAAGCCGATATCCTGTAATAGCGCGGCAGTGATAAGAGGACGGCCCAGCTCTACTTTCCATTTGTCGTGCCAGTAACGGTTTCCGCGAAAGCGAGAAGAGGCCTCGCGATATTTTGAGAGGTACTTGTGGGCGATAGTATCGTGCTCTAAGAGTCTATCGACTAATCGCAATGTTAAAACGGCTTTGTAGAGAGGTTTGAAGCGCATATGAACACGAGCAAAATTACCCTCAGGACCTCGCGTTAGCAACATAATTGTGCCCAGAAGTTTCGCACTTAGCTGCTGTGTTTCTTGCCAGTTATCACCTTCGCAAAGCTCAATGATTTTAGTGCTTACAGCGTCCAGACGCTCTAACCTTGCTAAACGCTCTTCTTCAAGTTTCTCTGAGCTATTTTTTATTTGTTTGGTAAGCTGTTCAGCTAAGACTTCTTTATTTTTATTCCCCTCAATTTTTTTTAATTGGGCTTTTAAGTCTTCGATATGTTGTTCAAGCGCAGGCGTAAGAGAAAAGTAATGGCGTGCATCCTCGAACACAGAGCCATAGCCAGACTCTTGAGGATATATCATATTGATGAGTTGTTTTACTTGTTGCGTGTAAATACTATCGGGGTTTTGGCTTTGTGCGCTCACCGTAATCCTTTCAAATGATGCTGCAAATTGACATTAAATGGTTATGGTCAACTCGAGACAGTTTAGCGGGCGCACGTCTTATTTTACAACATGGCCTAGCTCTACTGCTTCACGTTTCTTCAGTTGACCTAAATGATACCGTAATTTTTCACTAATTTTGGTATTTCTTTTAATAACATGGAGTTGCGGCCACGACGCTCGTTCTCCGCTAACAATCAATTGTTCAATACTGTCTCGGGTTGGATTAGACAATACTTGCGATAAATCTCTAATTTGACGTTTGGGCAAAATATTGATGTTGCCGACGTACTGCTGATCAATAATAGAACGAACTTTATGAATCGCCAGTTTGGCCTCTTTATTTCCTGTGAGCCGCTCAATAATATCAATGGCAAAGATACTGTTGGTTTTAGCAAGCTGTCCAAGATGGCGAGCTGACATATCCCATAACGAGTTCGGATCGATACGATTAGAAGAAATAAACGGTACGGCAAGGGGGTTGGTCTGACTTACTATGCTGTGATTGACACCGTATAGCCGTGCGAGACGTTCATACGGAAGGTCTGCCATCAGTGAGCCATCGGCAAAACGACGGTTAGGAATATAAGGCACAATGTCGCCGGCCGGGGTTTTAGCACGCAGTTGAACTGGACTATAAATAACAGGGACGGCGCAAGAGGCACGTACCGCCTGCGTTATGATCGCGTTAGGTGAGGTTTTAGCATTTAATAACCGAGAATGCTGGTGTAAATCGGCGGGAGATACGGTTACGGTGATGTGCCGCCCTGTTTTCTTGAACGCTTCTTCAAAGGTAGTAAGGTCAAAGAGTTCTATTAATGCATTCTCAAGCACGGAGCTATCGAATAAGCCTTTTTTCCCAAAACCTGCAAAACTTCGCCAGTGCTTAAATGTTTCATAAATAAATTCAGCGCTCAACGCTTCCAACAACTGGTCGTGATTTCGCGTGCCTAGCATGGCAGCAATAATTGAGCCGGCACTTGAACCTGAGACAACGGTGGGCAAAAGGTTTTTTTCGTTAAGTGACTTTACAACACCAGCATGAAAAAAGCCTAAACCTGCGCCACCAGATAACATCAGGCAGCTACGGCCAAACGCATGGGCAGTTTCTTCAAAGAAAGATAACTTTTCGTAAAAATCTACCTGTTGTTCATCAGCGTGGAAAATTTGCTCTAGCGCAAGGGTAACTTCGTCAATGAAATGCTCAATTAAATACTTGGTGCCCACTTTACAGTGCAAAATGAGTAATGGATTGGCAATATTGCCCAAGTTGCCATGAAGCCCTTCGTGAAGAATAGACATCAGGGCGTGAATATCGCCTTTTCCCCTGGCTAACTGAAGTCGCTGAACTCTTTTGCGGATAAGCTTATAATCGTAGTCATCACTAGCGTCTTCTGCTTTCCACTCTTGTGCACCAGATAGCGCGTCGTGTGCTAAGCACGCAGCCTCGAACTCATCGTAATTGCTCGCATGCTCAATATCATGTTTAAGCTTTTTTAACCGCACGTCGAATACTGCCATGAAGAGTACCTATTAAGTTTAACTTCGGCCGAGAGACCTTCGAACATTCGCCTTGTCTACATGCCGCGATACCGCTTTAAAAACGGGTAACAATAATATTTAAGTCCTTAGATTCGTGCACAGTATCAATGCACGCCGCGAATGCTAATCTTCCAACATTACTGACTAAGTCTATTGGCTAAAGTTAGAAACCACTACCTAATACAAAAAACATTCACACTAACTTCTTACTGGCGAAAGTCACAAACCTTACTACTCAACTTTCCTTTAACAGTTAACGTTTAGACTTTCATTTACTTGTCTTCAATCAACAATTGGCAGTAATTTCACTTTTTACGTTGACCAATTCATAAGCACTCAGTAGCCTGACAAAGAGAATAATAATTCGGACCCTAGTTCGCAGTATGGAATGGAATGTTGAAACACTAAGCCTGCTATCAATTCCTTTAATTAGCGCTATCGTTGGATGGCTTACAAATTATTTGGCGGTAAAGATGATGTTTTACCCCATCGAGTTTGTTGGCATAAAACCTTTCTTTGGCTGGCAGGGGCTTATCCCCGCAAAGCGTCGTCAAATGGCAGAAATTGAGGTTGAGCTGGTTTTAGGTAAATTGCTGAGCGTTGAAGAATTAGCACAGCGCTTGGACGCCGATGAGCTAACGAAAGCGATCGAGCGTCGCTTGAGCCAAGTTATCCGTAAGGTGATCAACGACGTTATGGCAGAGTCGGCTCCCCAGTTATGGGCAGCGTTGCCCGTACAGGGTAAAAACCTGGTTTATCAGCGCATAGAAAACGACATTCCTAATGTTGTTCATAAAATGGTGGACGACTTCCAACACAACGTATCTGAAATTTTAGATATCAAAGAACTGGTCGTAGAGCAGTTAGTTAATGCGCCTGAGCTAGTTAACGAAATCTTTCTCACCGCAGGCAGCAAAGAATTTCCATTTATCGTGCGTTCAGGGCTTTATTTTGGTTTTTTATTTGGCTTACCGACAATGGTGTTCTGGTACCTTTTTCAAGCCTTGTGGATATTACCTTTGGGCGGTTTACTCGTGGGGTATGCCACCAATTGGATCGCGATAAAAATAATCTTCGAGCCCAAACGACCCAGAAAAATTGGCCCAGTCACAATTCAGGGAATGTTTTTAAAGCGCCAAAAAGAGGTGTCAGAAGTTTACTCGGCCATTATCGAGAAAAAGCTGATTACGCCCAAAAATATTACCCATGTTATTTTACATGGCTCGGGGTCGGCGCAGCTTCTAGAGCTTATTGAACTTCACGTGAATGACGCCATTGAACGCTATGTGGCTATAGCGCAGCCTTATTTTGCGCTTGGCGTTGGCTCTGAAAATTATCATCAGATGAAAGCGTTAGCGGTCCGCCAGATATTCGATAACTCAGACAAATATTTGTTGTATGCCTTCGATTATGCCAACAACGCGCTGCAGGTTGGGCACGATTTAAGTGAACGAATGCAGGCGCTGAGCGTTGAAGAGTTCGAAGGCGTATTGCGACCAGCCTATCAACAAGACGAATGGAAACTTATAGTGACCGGAGCGATTTTAGGTATGTTGGCAGGGGGCGCACAGCTATATTTTGTGTTTATGTAGCTAACGAAAACCTCTCAAATGGGCTAACTTATGAAAACTGCGCAAAAAATTTTACTCACCGCGCTTACTTTGTTTAACGAACACGGTGAGAATACCGTGACCAGCGTAGATATTGCGCTTGAGTTAGATATTAGCCCCGGAAATCTTTACTACCACTTTAAAGGGAAAGATAGCCTTGTCAGTGCGTTAATGAAGATGCATGAACAACAAATGCAGAAAGTACTCAACCGCGACAAACTCAATACGCTTCACCCAGAAGAAATCATGGTCTACCTATATCTGCTCATCGATAGTATTCACGTATTTCGCTTTTTCTATCGTAGCCCAGCAGATCTGGCGGAAAAATACCCCGCAATAGTGCGACCTCGTCAGCACATTATCACCCGTTTAAACAAACAGCTGGCATTTCTGTTTGACTCGCTGTCCCAACGGGACATGTTAATTGCGTCAAAAACGGACAGAGCGCTGCTGGTAGATTTGATCTCTTTGATTATTACTCAATCTTGCCAGTTTGATGAGCTAAACAGTCATATGGATAGCACAATGCAGCGCTATCATGCACTCTCGCTTATGATGGTAAGTGTGCTGCCTAGGTTGGCACTGTCAGATGAGCAAAAAAAGCAGTTAGAACAAATCCTTAATTCTCAAGATTTTGTGAGAGGTTCTGCTACTCACTCGCCCCTCGACTTCGCTTAAAGGAATAAAAATGGCAAAAACGCTCAGTTTCTTAGATAAGTCATTTTGGATAACAGAGTCTGACGAGAATCCCAAACACGTTGCGTGCTTGCAGCTTCTCGCACTGCCTGAAGGAGCAAAAAGCACTGAGTATGTCCCCAATTTATTTCAAGAAATAAGAAGTTTTGCTCGTGCTACATCACCGTTTAACTGTGCGGTAAAAACAGTATTGGGCTATCCAATAGGCTTTGCGCCGGTAAAAAAACTGAACATGGACTATCACGTTCAAATTCACAAAGTAGCTGATATTACTAACAGAGAAGCGTTGGATGGGTTTGTGGCAAGACTTCATGCTTCGCGTTTAGACCCTGACAAGCCGTTGTGGCAGTACCACTTTATTTTTGATGAAAACAGCGACTCTTTTGCCATTTACGCAAGAGTACACCACATGTATGGCGACGGTGCCACGCTAGTGCGTTGGTTTCAATCAGGGTACGTGTCTCATTCCCATGAATCTAAATTCACCCCAGTATGGGCACTTAAGCGGCTAAGAAACAAACGACGGGAACCCGCAAGCTTTTACAAGCGCTTAGTGGGGGTGGGTTATGCGCTAAAAACGGCATTCGATCTCTTAATTATTTTTATCCGCATTTTTATGAAGATACTAAGAGTTAACCCTCACTATATGCCTATACCGTTTACCGGCACTAAAACCGTGCTCACAGGGCAAGTAAAGGCCGGTCGGGCAGTGGCTACAATGGATTTAGATTTTAAGCGCGTAAAAGCGTTAGCCCGGCGCACCCGCTCCACGGCAAATGAGGTATTACTTTGTGCGTTTGACATTGGTGTTCACAAACTGCTTCAAGACCACGGTCAAGTATTTAAAAAAGCGCTCTTTACTAATATGCCCATTAATTTGCGAAAACCGGGTGAGAAAACCACCGGGAACAAAATTGCGATAGTCCCGGTTCAACTTGCCCACGGCGAAACCGACCCTTACCTTCGTTTACGCCAAATTGTGGTGAATCACCGCATTGTGAAACATGCAGCACAGCACGCCCGTCCGGCAGCATTTAGCGGCTATACCATCGTTATTCAATCGCTAGCCTTGGTTTTCGAATGGCTCAGGCTATCAAGCGTGGTAAAACCGATAGCAAATATACTCATATCTAATGTCCCCGGGCCTAAAGATTTTCGCTATTTAAAAGACGCCAAGCTATTAGCGTGTTACCCCATTTCCACCATGACACCGGGTGGCGGTGTCAATATCACGCTGATGACATACGTCGGGACTGCGAATGTTGGCTTGGTGTGCTGCAATAAAAATATTGAATCCTTGCAGCCCCTAGCTCGCTACGTAGAAGAAGCTTTCGATATGCTTGAAGCCAGTGTTGATAACCCTAGGCTGAATATAGAAGATATTGGTGAGCAGGTGGATACGGTACCGGTCTCCATAGTCTCAGACCATTAGTCATCCGCTAAAACAGTACTATTGACGTAGATAAAAGCGTAAAACGCCTTCTTCTACCCGAACGTTTTGGCCGAGTTTAGAAAAGAGAACCTCGCGCCAGTGGTTATCTCGCATGGTATGAGTTAAATCTTTTTGAGTAATTTGCTTTTTTAACGCGCTGTCAATGTGTGGAACGTGATAGTCCAGCACCGCTTGCTTTGAACCTGACAGATAGAGTGTCAAATAATCAGCCGCCATGTCGGATGTGCCTGCGCTAAATAAGGAGAGCGCTGATTTTAGCGACCCACCAAGCAGACTATTAACACTTTTTGGAAAGAAACGAGTGAGTAAAAATTGGGTGTCTTTAATTAAGGCGTAATCATCGTTCACTAGCGTTACGCTATCGGTGGTAAGGCCGGTAAGGTATAGCGTACTCATGTTTTTGTCGTAAACCGGTGTGGCAGAAAGGGCAAATACGACGTGAGCGCGATAAATAGTGGTAGCGGCTACGTCAATTTTTACCGCTGACAAGCACTGCAGCCCAATTCGATTGCTTTCATTGTCTAGCGTCACCTTGCCTTCAAGGACGGATACGGTGCCAGCCCCGATGGGGATATCAAAAGCAAAGGTATAGGGAAAGCTATCTTTTACAAGGGCGTTAAGCTCAGCTTTAGTAAAATCGTCGTGGGTAAGCTTGCCCAGTTTCACAAGCCATTGTGCTAGGTAGACTTTGCATTTGTCTTTAAACGATAAGTTATTGGTCAAAGTGTATTCTTAGCCTAATTTTGCTAGGCAGTGGCTTGTAACTAGACAGTTTAACGTAGTGTAGATACCGATTTTCTACTTAAGTTATCAGGATTATTAGATTTTTTAAATCTTACCATTTAAATCTTTTCTTGATGAAACAATGTTTGCTAATCTGGTCGTACCACAACGTTTTATTAACATTTATTTGGTTTCGGCTTAAGGAGCTGGCGAAATGAGCGAAGTACTCAGCAAATACGATTACATCATTATTGGTGGCGGCTCAGCAGGTGCGGTGCTTGCCACGCGTTTGTCTGAAAACCCTGCGCTGGATATTTTGCTACTGGAGGCTGGCTCGAAAGATACTAACCCACTTATACACATACCGTTTGGCTTATCGGTACTTAGTCGCTTTGAAGGTATTGGCTGGGGGTACCACACCGCCCCGCAAAAAGAGTTGTACGACCGAGAGTTATTCTGGCCTCGCGGCAAAACGTTGGGCGGCAGTAGTTCAGTGAATGCCATGTGTTATATTCGAGGGCAAAAAGAAGACTACGACCGCTGGGCAAGTGAAGAGGGCGCTGAAGGTTGGTCTTTCGATGACGTATTACCCTACTTCAAACGTTCAGAAAACTTTGAAGAAGGGGCGGATGAATTTCATGGAACTGGTGGACCGCTAAACGTGAGTAAGCTGCGTCATACTAGCGTTTTGTCTGAAACCTTCGTAAATTCCGCTTCGTTTGCTGGCTATAAACAGCTTACTGACTTTAACCGCGACGACCGCGAAGGGATTGGCTTCTATCACGTCACTCAAGCTAACGGTCAGCGCTGCTCAACCGCGAAAGGGTACTTAACCCAAGCTAAGCATCGCAATAATTTAACCGTGCTTACCAAGGTCGCAGCAGAAAAAGTGCTGCTAAAAGAAGGGCGGGCCATTGGTGTTCAGGTGCGAGAGAAAGGCGCGGTAAGTCGCTATTTTGCTAAAAGCGAAGTCATCCTATGCGGCGGTGCGATTAATTCACCACAACTTCTGATGCTATCGGGTATCGGCCCAAGAAATGAGCTAGAAGATAAAGGCATTTTTGTACACCAAGATTTGCCGGGCGTGGGACAAAACTTACAAGACCATTTAGATGCGATTGTTCAATATACCTGTAAGGCCAGAGAAGGCTATGCGGTGGCACTTGGCGCGTTACCCTCTTATGTGAAAGCCACTGCCGACTATGCGTTCAAACGAAATGGCATCTTTTCATCGAATATCGCAGAAGCAGGCGGTTTTGTTAGTTCAAGTTTAGCCTCGCAGGGGCCAGATATTCAATTTCACTTTTTACCGGCGATATTGAACGACCATGGTAGGCAACTGGCTTTTGGTTACGGCTATGGGCTGCACGTATGCTGTTTGTACCCAAAAAGTCGCGGTACTATATCGCTTCAAAGTAATCACCCGGCTGATCAAGCGCTTATCGATCCAAACTATTTATCCGCCGCTGAAGATCAACAAGTAATGATTGAAGGCGTGCGTATAGCACGAAAACTACTTTCCGCCCCCGACTTTGATAGGTTCCAAGGAAGCGAACTGTATCCGGGAGAGGAAGCGCAAACCGATGACGAAATTCTAGAGTTTTTAAGAGAGCGAGCCGAGACCATCTATCATCCTATCGGCACCTGCAAAATGGGCAGCGATGACGACGAAATGGCGGTAGTGGATAATCAGTTACGGGTTCGCGGTGTGGCCGGTTTAAGGGTTGTGGATGCCTCGGTAATGCCAAGCTTAATCGGCGGCAACACCAACGCACCTACCGTTATGATTGCAGAGCGCGCTGCGGAATTTATTAAAGCGGCGCACGAGGGCCAGCCCGTTTCTATTGGAAATGCGGAGTCGGCGTAAAGCTACTTAGTTTTTTGCATAAAAAGGTCGGCAGCACAGTCGCACATTTCTTCGATGTGGCTGCTGTCGGCATAAATACCGTCTATCAACAGTCTGGCAATACCATGTAACGTGCCCCACGTAACCTGGGCTAAACGAAGAGCATTTTGATTATTTGGCAGCAAGCCTTTTTCTTGCCAATAGCGTGTCATAGTTACCTGAAACTGAAAACACGGAAACGCCACTTCTTTAAGGTCGCTTGTCGCAGCTTGGTTCTGCCAAATAGTGCGACCAAACATGAGTTCATACATTTCGGGGTTGTCGGCGGCGTAGCCGATGTACTCGTGAACAAACTCACGAAAACGCGCTTGTGGTGTTTTGTCTTCTTGCTCAAATATACGCTTGGCCGTTGAATGCCAGTCGCTAAATCCTTTTGCCGCGATGGCGCTTAACAAGGCGCTTTTATCTTTAAAATGATGATAGGGCGCAGTTCGCGAGACTCCGGCGTCTTCTGCCAGTTTTCGAAGGGATAAACTATCAACACCGTGCTGAGATAACCGCGCCGTGGCGGCTTCTAACAGCGCACTTCGCAAATCGCCGTGATGATAGCTTTGTACTGCATTAGCCATATATCAAATGTGTCCGTTTTCAAATTTAGCCGAATAGATAACGTTTTATCTTGACAGTGTCAACATAGCCTTTTATCTTGACGCTGTCTAGTTTGCAAATTTGTTAACAGGAACAGCCCAAGGAGACAGCGCAAACCATGAAGTACTCTACATTAGAAGTAAAACAAGAGGGCCATATCGCCCACGTAGTACTTAACCGCCCTGAAGCAATGAACAGCATGATCCCAGAGTTCTGGACAGAGCTACCGGCAGCCATTCGAGAAATAGACGATGAAGCCGAAGCACGGGTAATCGTTATTTCATCTACAGGAAAGCATTTCTCTGCCGGTATGGATTTATCGGTGTTTCTGAACATGAAAGAAGATTTTAAGGGCGACCCATCGCGCAGAGCAGAACGCATGCGCCGTATGGTTATGCTGCTACAAGATAGCTTTACCGCCATTGAACAGGCACGTATGCCGGTTATTGGGGCGGTTCAAGGTGGCGCTATCGGTGGTGCGGTAGATTTGCTTAGTGCGTGCGACATGCGTTATTGCACTCAAGATGCGTTTTTCACCATAAAAGAAACCCAGTTAGGCATGACGGCGGACGTAGGCACCCTTCAGCGACTGCCTAAGCTTATTCCTATTGGTGTTGTGAAAGAGCTGGCTTACACCGGGCGTAACTTTGGTGCCGCAGAAGCGCAGCAACTCGGTTTTGTAAATAAAGTTTTTGACGACCAGGCTTCAATGCTAGAAGCCGTAATGAAAATAGCTCAGCAGATTGCGATGAATTCGCCACTAGCGGTTTCAGGCACCAAGACGATGATTAATTACGCAGTCGAACATACGGTAGCTGAAAGCTTAACGTACATGGCCACATGGCAAGCGGGAATGTTCCAAATGGAAGATGTGTTTAAAGCTATGGAAGCACAGAAAACAAAAACGTTGCCGGAGTACCCGCCATTGCATCCCGCTATCAAAAAAATGAATTCATAGGTTTAGGTTTGAAAGCGCGCTAACTGCGCAACGGTGGTAGCCGATGGTCGCCTTTTTACTATAAGGGAAGGTGAACGCTGGTGCGCAACTCAAACCTACACACGTATTGTATGTAATTAGTGAAATCATAACGCGCCTTCAGAGAAAGAGCGCATTAGATAAAAATATTTAAACAGGCTTTTTAACGGCTTTTCCCAAGCCAAAACGACTTTCAGGAATGTATCATGAATCAGACCGTTACCGATCATCCCGTTTACCCTCATTTATTTCGCCCGTTAGATTTAGGTTTTACTACTCTTAAAAACCGCGTTCTGATGGGCTCTATGCACACGGGGTTAGAAGAGTTACCCGACGGCCACAAACGTATGGCGGCCTTTTATGGCGAACGTGCCAGAGGCGGCGTGGGTCTCATCGTCACCGGTGGTATTGGACCCAATGAAGAAGGCGCTACGCATCCGTCAACGTTTCGTTTAGACACCGACGAGGCGGTTAAAAACCATAAAGAAGTGACAGATGCAGTGCACATTGCTGGTGGCAAAATTTGTATGCAAATTCTGCATACGGGTCGCTATGCGTATAGCCCTAAGCTTGTGGCACCTTCTGCAGTACAAGCGCCTATTAACCCGTTTAAGCCTAAAGCACTTGAGGCTGAAGAGATTGAAAAGCAGGTTGAAGATTTCATTACTGCAGCGACCCAAGCTCAGCGCGCTGGATACGATGGCGTTGAAATCATGGGGTCTGAGGGCTATTTCCTTAATCAGTTTATTGCAAAACGCACAAATCACCGTGACGATGAGTGGGGCGGCGAATATGAAAACCGCATCCGCTTGCCTATTGAAGTCGTGCGCCGCGTGCGCGAGGCCGTAGGTAAGCACTTCATCATTATCTACCGCTTGTCGATGCTTGACCTTGTTGAAGGTGGTTCTACTTACGAAGAAGTAGTACAGCTTGGTAAAGAAATAGAAAAAGCAGGTGCAACTATCATTAATACCGGTATTGGTTGGCACGAAGCGCGTATTCCAACCATTGCCACCAAAGTACCTCGTGCGGCATTTACGTGGGTTACCGCTAAATTTCGCGAAGCGCTTTCAATTCCGGTTATTACGTCAAACCGTATTAACACGCCTGAAGTGGCTGAAGAAGTGCTGTCTCGTGGTGATGCTGATATGGTGTCTATGGCCCGTCCGTTCTTGGCTGACCCTGACTTTGTGCGCAAAGCGCAGCAAAATAAAGCCGATGAAATCAACACGTGTATTGGCTGTAACCAAGCCTGCCTTGACCACGTATTTAACGGTAAAATGACTAGCTGTTTGGTAAACCCCCGCGCCTGTCACGAGCTGGAAATTAACGTAAAGCCTGCTGAGACGAAAAAGCGTGTTGCGGTAGTGGGCGCAGGCCCAGCAGGATTAGCCGCGGCAGTAACCTCTGCCGAGCGCGGTCACGACGTTGTGATTTACGATGCGTCTAGCGAAATTGGTGGCCAATTTAATATTGCAAAACAAATTCCGGGCAAAGAAGAGTTTTACGAGACGCTACGTTATTTTAAGCGTCAAATTGAGCTTCATAAAAACATTACGCTTAAGTTGAATACTTATGTTGATGCGGCTGCGCTAAACGATGAAGGTTTCGATGAAGTGATGATTGCCACGGGTATTAAACCACGCACGCCAGCGATTGAAGGTATTGAGCATGAGAAAGTACTGACCTACATCGAAGTGTTAAAAGAAAAGAAACCTGTTGGCAATAAAGTTGCCATTATCGGTGCTGGCGGCATTGGTTTTGATACGGCTGAATACCTGTCTCATGGTAAGGAAACGCCAAGCCAAGACATTCCTGCGTTTATGAAAGAGTGGGGTATTGATATGACCTTCTCGGCCCGCGCAGGTATTGAAGGGGTTAAGCCGCAGCCAGAACCCTCGCCAAGAGAAATTTTCCTCCTTCAGCGCAAGACCACAAAAGTTGGCGCCGGTTTAGGCAAAACAACGGGGTGGGCGCACCGCGTAGGCTTGCTAGCCAAAGGCGTGACCATGATCCCGGGCGTAAGCTATGACAAAATTGATGATGAAGGGCTACACATTACGGTAGAGGGCAATAGCCAAGTATTGCCGGTAGACAACATCATCATCTGCGCAGGACAAGAGCCGATGCGTGATATCGTTGAAGGCTTAAACATGCCATATCACCTGATTGGCGGTGCCGACGAAGCGTTAGAGCTAGATGCAAAACGGGCCATCGACCAAGGCACGCGCGTGTGCGCAGCGGTTTAATTTATAAGCTACAAAACGTTAGCAGTATAAAACGCTTCAGTATGAAGCGCTTTTTTTATGTAAATATTGAAGGTGAGGCTGTTGCTATCTGTTGCAGTGATATAGATCTGTTATTATCTTTCTCTTTTTCTATCGGGATAACCATGACATTCAGCAACACCAATGACCTTGTTCAAGCAGTGAGCAATTCTCCTGAAGCTATCGAGTTTAACGACGTTATCGCGCTCGTTGATAGCGCCTTTGCCTTCACGCCAACCGCTTTCACCAATGGCGATGTGTCAAACGATGCAAATCAGAACAACGGCTCATGCAAACTACTCGCACTCGGTCAGTATTTAAACCTTAGTCAAGCACAAACACTGGCCTTGTTCGGGCGATTTTATCGTGAAGACGTACTCAATAACCCCGAAGGTGACGATCACGCCAATATCCGCAATTTTATGGAAACAGGCCATGAAGGCGTGGTATTTGAGGTGTTTCCGTTAGTTGAAGTTAGCAAATAAACGACTTTTCAGTGTGGTTTAAATAGGTGTACTTTGATGAAAGTACACCGTTTGGTTAAACTTAATTTCTCTCACTTAAAATCAATTCATTCGTCTTTGGCAGTATGGCGAAGTCGAACTCACCCAACACATTCATGCCCAACAGGCCATCGGTATCGGGAAGGGCGTCTTCGGGTAAAACAATGGCGGAAACATCATTGAACTCGTATCCCGCAAAGTAAAAGCGCGGTATTTGAACAAGTGGAGCTTCTATCGTTCCCGACGCGGTTCTCACGTTGAAGTTACCAATAAACGTGAGGTTACGCATACGCCCTAATCGAGCAAATAGCCGTGAGGATATTGCGGTGGTACTGGCACCGGTATCTAAAATCATCGTGGCTTTTTGGTTAAGGGCCTTTGCCTCAAGGCGGTATTGATCGCCAATGCGTTCCAAGGTCACGCGGGTTTGATATCGAGCAGTTCCCGGGCTTGTGGGTTCAATTTCGCTATCGTTCGGCGTGGTGTCTGCGCTAGCCATATCACGTATTTCATAGGCTTTATCGCGAATGATATTGGCGTCTCTGTCGTTTAATGGCAGAGCGGCGAGTACATCCTCCATTAGCGTAAGTTTTTGCTGGTAGGCGTACGCTTCGGCCAAATTAAGGGTGTAATGTTTAGCATCGGGTATTCGCTGGTATAAGGGCTCGTTTAGTCGGGCGACTAATTCCCATTGTTCGTCTTGACTGAGTTGAGTTTGCGCCTGCTGATAAAGGGTGGCTATTTTTGTATCGATAAGCGATAGCGTTTCGTTTGAAAGAGGAAGTTCAGCCACGTCGTAATAATGCACGAGCGCCGTGGGGAGGGGCTTTGTTAACTCAATCAGCTCACCTTCTAGCAACAGCAGCGATTCGTTGAACGGGTCATTTTTTAAAAAGTTCGATAGCTCAGTAGCGAGCAACGCGTACTGTCCGTTGTTGAGCAGGGTAGTCAGTGAATCTACATCGTCTTGGTTAAGTTGTGCTGAAGTTGAGCGCCGATCTTCACCTTCACTTGATAGCGTATTAGCGCCGTTAGCATTCAACAATGAGATGGGAGAACGTCTTTTATTGAAGGGCTCTGCCTTGCCCTTTAGGTGTGCTTCGCTGTCTAACGCTGATTCGTCTTCTAAAAGGTGTTCATAGCTAGCCTCTATCCCATAAGCTGTATCGTTATGCTGCTTTAAGCTAAGCCATAGGTAAACGTTTATGCCTAACGACACACACAGAAATAATGTAAGCAGAACAGCCAGCCATTTTTTCATTATTTTATACACGCCTTTCCGTAAACATCTATAAATTGCTTCGGCATACGCTTTGGTGCGCCAGTATCAAGGCTAACGCATACGAAGGTTGTCACGGCATCAAAAACCGTTTTGTTTCGCTTGGGGCAGATAAACTGGAACTGGCGTTTCAAGGTCAGTTTGTTATCACAATGCACAATCCAAGTGGCGCATTCTAAGATGTCGCCAAGATGAGTAGGCAGGTGATAATTGAGTTCGTGACGTTTAATCACCATGCCTCGGTTTAGCGCCTGGTAATTTGCAAAGTGTAAGCCCAGCGAATTTGAATGTGCCCAAGCCAGATTTTCTACTTGAGACAGGTACGCTACATTATTCACATGCTGATAGTGGTCAATGTGCGTCTCATCTATGTGCCATTGCTGAACGTAGGGATTCTCTAACACCCAGTTTAGGTTAGTGTGGCTCAAATTTTTTCCTTGTTGCTTAAAATTCTCAGTAGAAAGCGGTATAAGTCAGCGATTAGACTAACTCTGTTACACGTTAGGTAACGGGTTATCTTCAGGCAGCGCTACGTTTTCATCTAATAGCGCCTGCATTAATGCTTTTTCTCGTACCAGCACGGGTTGAATAAAGCTTTGCACGTCGCCCAGCGCTTTAAACGCATTGAAGCCCCGTTCTAAAAATTCATGAAGCGCAAGCAAGCCCGCAAGTTTAGCGGGGCGGCGAGACAGTGAAATCAACATACCGATACCACGAACTTTTATCACATCGGAAAGTTGATCGCCCAAATGTGAAATGATATCGATTTGATGCTTACGGTCGTCCATTCGGCCAACGGCTCGGTAAGCCAATGCGTAATTATCCCGATTAATAGGCTCATCGGGAAAATGTGTTTGAAGGTACTGGGCCATTTCCATGTCTAAATCAAAAGACAGGGCATTTAGCGCTAACGCGTCATCCATCGCATTCATGGCTTTGTCTGGCAACACTTTGGCTAACTTGGGAATGACCCGAACCAAGTCGGCATCTCGCTGGCTGAAATCTTTGGGTCCGTATAGCTCTTCAACGAAGAACCCCATGGCTTTTTGATAGCGACTTTGCGTCGCTAAGTCGTCGTGGGATACTAACAGGCGCTCACATTGCCAGTGTTGCAGTTGATGAATAACTGACATCACCCCTAACTGATTGGCTAAATCGCGAAGGGCATTTACCCTGTGAATATGTTTTGCTATATCTTGCGCCAAGTGAAGCACTCCGTAGTACGTCGTTTTTTATTCATGTCCGTTGTAAACCTAGATTGACCCATGCAAGCGCGGCTTTCAAGTGAGATGACAAAGTTTTACTGATATACTCTTGCGCCACCAACTCAGCTTGCTTGTTAATATTTTTTGGACTCAATGAACACACAACGTAGTCAAATTTCTCCTGAAAACATTGCTATCAAAGATATCACCATTGAAGAAAAAGGCGGCGCACAAATCGCAAACGCTGAAATAGACAATGATGTTCCCACGTTAATCTCATTATTTAATAGCACCTTTGAAGATTACAACACCCGATTGGTGTTAGGTGACGATGAGCCCATTTATATCCCGGCAGGCGACGATACGGGTTACCACCAGATAGTTTTTGCACACGGCTTCTTCTCGAGTGCGTTACACGAAATCGCGCATTGGTGTATTGCCGGTGAGAAGCGCCGACAGCTCGAGGACTACGGCTATTGGTATTGCCCCGATGGGCGAGACGAGGCCCAACAAGCAGACTTTGAAAAAGTGGAAATTAAGCCGCAAGCCATTGAGTGGGCTTTTACAGAAGCCGCCGGCAGAAAGTTTCAGGTAAGTACCGATAATTTGAATGGGGCAGAGCCTGATAGAGAAGGCTTTACGCGAAACGTAGCGGCTCAGCGTACTCATTATAACGAACACGGCTTTCCCCCACGAGCAAAGCGCTTCATAGAGGCTTTATCGGCAACATTTAACGGTGATAGGCAAGCTAAACCAACAGGAGCAGATGCGGCATGAATGAAACTGGTAGTAGTAGCCCAGCCTTGTTTAAACTTGGGGTTGTGGTAAACCCGTTTGCCGGTATAGGCGGCGCGCTCGCGTTGAAAGGCAGCGATGGTGCTGAAATTCGTGAAAAAGCGCTGGCTATGGGAGCCGAGAAAAAAGCCAATGAAAAAATGGCGAAAGCGCTCAGTATTCTTGAAGCGCTGTCAGGTCAATTTACCGTATTCACAGCGTCCGGTGACATGGGTGAGACGGTGTGTGAATCCTTGGGTGTTTCTTACAAGGTAATCTACGCCTCTGACGCTGAACAAACCGAAGGTGAAGATTCAGAGCGCGCGGCAAAAGCCATGGTAGATGCTCAAGTCGACTTACTGCTATTTGCCGGAGGCGACGGTACCGCGCGCAATATTTGCAGTGTGGTTGGCACTCAAGTACCGGTTTTAGGTGTGCCAGCGGGCTGTAAAATTCACTCAGGCGTTTACTGTGTATCACCAGCGGCAGCGGGGCAGGTAGTAAGCCAAATGATCGCCGGTGAACTAGTAAGCGAAATGGACGCTGAAGTCCGAGATATTGACGAAAACGCGTTTCGCGAAGGGAAAGTTATTGCCAAACACTATGGTGAAATGCGCGTGCCGGCCGAGTTAACTTACGTACAAGCGGTAAAAATGGGCGGCAAAGAAGATGAAGCACTGGTGCTTGATGATATTGCTGCCTATGTAAGCGAGATTATGGATGATGAACCCGATAGGTACTTTGTCATGGGGTCAGGCTCCACGGTAGGCGCTGTCATGGAGTTTCTTGGCTTAGACAACACCTTGCTAGGTGTGGATGTGGTTAAGCAAGGAGAGTTAATAGCAAGTGACGTTACCGCTGATGAACTTGTTTCATTGACTCAAAACAAACCGACCAAAGTCATTTTGACTGTGATTGGTGGTCAGGGCCATATTTTAGGGCGTGGAAATCAACAGTTAAGCCCGGCTTTTATTCGCCAAATTGGCAAACAAAATATGCTTGTTGTGGCTACAAAGCAAAAGCTACAGGCATTAAACGGCAAACCGCTTCGCTTAGATTCAAGCGACGCCGCGCTTGACGCTGAATTGGCAGGTGCGTTTACGGTTATTACCGGCTACAAAGACAAAGTACTTTGCCAGGCTGTTTAAACGATTGGCGTTTGGTGCAAACCAATTTCATCTCGAATTGAAATACAGAAATCGAAAACTGATATACAACAACAGGAAGGAGTAAGACGTGTTACCACCTGCTGCAGCCCCTCAAGGGGTAGTGAAAGCTATCGCTGAAATTGAAGCGTCACTTGATGACGTGGTGAACCACGGCAGTGACGATGAACTTTTCATTGCAAGTTATTTGCAAGGCCACTTCGCGGTAGAAGCGCGACAGCTAGAAATGCGTGAAGACGCTTCATTGGAATTGTTAAACGAAAAAATGCTATCAAGCCTTGAAAGTGCGTTTAAAAACAATGAACTGGAAAGCGAGGATGCAAAGCAAGTTAAAGCGCTTTGGGCACGACTAGTCGCAATATAATTGCGACTTCTAGCCTTGAGCCTAGACATTTAAATCTCCACGCTCGATATTTTTTCTCTTTTTACAATCCGTTACAGTTTTCAACGTCATAATCCTTTATTAACTGCCAGATTGATTTATCTTTAAGGCAGGCATAGCGCCGCTTTGTGGTATTTAGCACAATTAAAAAGATTAAGGATGACGAAATGAGTGTACTTAAACACCTCACCAAGCGCTTAAAAGTAAGCGTAGGTGTATTGGCAGTAAGTAGCACGCTGGTAAGCTCAGCGTTTGCTAAAAACGACATAAATATCGACTACGAAAAGTTTACTACCGATAATGGGTTAACCGTAATTGTCCATGAAGACCGCAAGGCGCCAGTGGTAGCTGTGGCGGTGTGGTACAAAGTAGGCTCCAAAGATGAGCCTGAGGGTAAATCTGGGTTTGCGCATTTATTTGAACACTTAATGTTCAACGGCACCGAAAATTATGACGACGAATGGTTCGGTCCGCTTCAAGAAGCCGGTGCTACTGGCTTAAACGGCACCACAAATTTTGACCGCACAAATTACTTCCAAACCGTTCCTACTCCAGCCCTTGACCGCATATTGTGGATGGAATCAGATCGCATGGGGCATCTTTTAGGTGCGGTAACACAAGAGAAGTTAGACGAACAGCGTGGCGTTGTACAAAATGAAAAGCGCCAAGGTGAAGATCAGCCTTATGGAAGCGTGTTTACCCACATCTTTGAAGGCTTATTTCCTGTTGGGCATCCTTATCACCACACGGTGATTGGTTCAATGGAAGACCTTAACTCAGCGTCTTTAGACGACGTAAAGGGCTGGTTTAATAAATATTATGGCCCCAATAACGCAATTTTAGTGTTAAGCGGTGATATTAACGCCGAAGAAGCGAAGCCGCTGGTAAACAAGTACTTTGGGGATATTGAGCCGGGTCCTGCGCTATCTAAATGGCAAGCATGGGTGCCGAAACGCAGCGTAAATACCCGTGAAATTATTCAAGACAAAGTGCCTCAATCACGTATTTATCGCCTTTGGGTGTCGCCTGAGAATACATCTTCAACCGCAACCGATTTGTTTATTGCGGCAAGCGCGCTGGGTGACGGCAAAAATTCTCGTCTTTATAAAGAACTGGTTTACGACCAACAAATCGCAACCAATGCTTCAGTGTTCAATTACGAGCTGCAAATGGCATCAATTTTTGGCGTTGCGGTTGACGTGAAAGACGGCGTTGACGTGGCTAAAGTGGAAAAAGAAATCGACAAAGTCATTAGTGAGTTTTTGCGTAAAGGTCCAAGTAAAGATGAAGTCAAATTGGTGTCGACTAAACGTCGAGCTTCAATTATTCGTGGTCTTGAAGAAGTGGGTGGTTTCGGCGGTAAAGCCGATACGCTTGCTACCGGTGAATTTATTGCTGGCGATCCTAATTACTTTAAAACCGAATTAGATGAGCTGGGACAGGCAACACCTAAAGGCGTTAAAGCGGCAGCGAATAAATGGCTAAAAGAAGGGTGGCACCAAATTACGGTTGTACCTTTCATTGAGCATGCAGCCCTTGCTGAAGGTGTTGATCGCAGTTCAGGTTTGCCATCAATTGATACAGAAACACAGTTAAGCTTCCCTGACGTTACGGAAACTACGCTTTCTAACGGCGTTAATGTGGTGTTTGCAAAACGCTCGACGGTTCCACTGGTGAATGTAGCGGTGCAATTTGACGCAGGCTACGCCGCTGATGCAGGTGGCAAGCTGGGCCTTGCAAGTTTTACCACGCAGATGCTCGACGAAGGCGCGGGTAAATACGATGCCTTAGAACTAGCAGCAGAGCTTGAACAGTTAGGAACTAATTTAAACGCTGGCTCAAATTTAGATACCACGACAGTTAGCATGTCGATGCTAACGGAAAATATGGAACTTTCTTTGGAACTTCTCGGTGATATCTTAAAATCACCTACGTTTAAAGAAGAAGAGATTGAACTTCAACGTGCGCTTATTTTGAGTAATATAGCACAGCAAAAAACTCGCCCTGTAAGTATTGCCCTTACTTTGCTTCCACCGCTTATCTATGGTGATGACCATGCCTATGGTATTCCATTTACCGGTACCGGAACCGAGCAAGACGTGAAGGCAATTACGCGAAGCGACTTAGTTAACTTTAAGAATACATGGCTTCGCCCTGATAACGCGACTATATTTGTTGTTGGCGACACCACATTAGACGCGATTAAGCCAATGCTCGAAAAAGAGTTTGGCAAATGGAAAGTTGCAGGTGACAAGGGCACCAAGCAAATTGCCCAAGCATCAATGCCTGATCAAGGCCAAGCAATTATTATCGACCGTCCTGGAGCACAGCAGTCTCTTATACTTGCTGCGCATTTAGCACCACCGACTGGTGCTGAAAACAATATTGCCATCAAGGCCATGAATTTAACCTTAGGTGGCGCTTTTACTGCTCGCATTAATATGAACTTACGTGAAGATAAAAGCTGGTCTTATGGTGCGTACACTTTCTTACAAGATGCTCGAGGTCAACGTCCATTTATGGTTTATGCTCCGGTTCAAACCGATAAAACAGGCCCGTCGTTGCTAGAACTTAAGAAAGAGCTTAATGCCTACATAGGTGATAAGCCGCCAATGGCACAGGAACTTGAACGAGCACGACTTGATGAAGTTCGCTCACTGCCAGGTCAGTTTGAGACAGCCAATGCGGTGCTGTACAGCCTATTGTCGAGTGAAAGGTTCAACAGACAATACAACTACCCAGAGTCTTTGGTCGAAAAGTACAACAGCTTGTCTTTAGGTGACCTCAGTAAAGCGGCTGAAGAAGTATTGCACCCAGATAAACTAACGTGGATCATCATCGGCGATGCTGAAAAAATCAAAGCAGAAGTTGAAGCTGCAGAGCTTGGTCCTGTCAGTGTACAAAGTATGAATTCACTGTAACGACCTAAACCTTAAATTGAATTTTAGGGCCGAAAATAATCGGCCCTTTTTTCTTACTCACTTTCACTAAATTCATCGAAAGCACGCAGAGCGTCTGCCGCGTACATGAACGAGGGGCCGCCACCCATGTATACAGACATACCGCAGACTTCTTCAATTTCAGCTCTTGTTGCACCTAAATGAACCAGCGCTTTAGCGTGAAAACCAATACAGCCATCGCACCTTGTCGCTATACCAATAGCAAGAGCAAGGAGCTCTTTTGTTTTTTTATCCAGTGCGCCGTCGGCAGTCGCTGCTTTAGCCATAGCCGAAAAGCCTTTCATTACTTCAGGTACACCTTTTTTCACCTCTGCAAGATAAGGATTAAGGCCTTCTGTGATTTCTTTGTAGGATTTAGACATGATGACTCTTTTTGTTGTCGGTATGGTTATTTACCGTGTTATCAGATAAACAGCAATTATTTTGCAAACCGAAGAATAGATTACATGATTCAAATCAATAAAAACGGTAAGCTAGGTCAATATATGCACCTTTGGTAGAATGGATAAGCTAAAAGGGATCATCTAATATTGCGAACGTATATCTTCGTCTTTTCTTTTTCTAGTAAGAGCATGTTTCTTTGCAAAATATAACGCGTTATCGGCTCCTGTTTCGCCACTTTCTACTATGTGCATTCGTTTATTTGGTGAGTACCCCACACGCTTATTCCTCGAATTCCGACAAGCTTATGAACGAATACTCCGTCGAGCTGCTTACCGCTGACGATGGTTTTGTTTCTTCTGAGATATATTCCATTATTCAGGACCGCCAAGGCTTTTTGTGGTTCGGTACAGCTGAAAACGGCGTAATGCGCTACGACGGTCGGCAGGTCAAGCTTTTCGAGTCTAACGCAGAGCAAATAAACACTTTATCCCATGATGACGCTGGCAACCTGATGTTAGACAAAGACGGTAACATATGGGTAGGAACTTGGGGAGGCGGCGTTAATAAGTACAACCCAAAGACCGGTATATTTCAGCGCTTTTTACACGTTCTAGGCGACAAAACAACACTCTCTTCTAATCGAATTCAATCGTTACTTCACGATACAAATGGCGACATCTGGCTTGGTACTTACGACCAGGGTTTGAATAAGTATCTTGGCGAGAACGCATTTCAGCGGGTTAAAAAAACAGAGGGTAATTCAGCGGGTTTATCGCATAATCGTATTTGGGACATGCTTGATAATGACGAAAATAGTTTGTGGGTAGCAACCAGTTTCGGCTTGAACTTACTGAACAAAGAAACCTTAACAGCAACCCACTTCTTCCCAGATAAAGATAACAATACGGCCACAGGCGCCAATGAAATACGAAGCCTGCTTTTAACCACATCAAACCAATTTTTTGTTGCTACACAAGATGGGCCTTTTCTTTTTCTGCCACAAAGCGGGGAGTTTGTTTCACAAACCACGAGCGATGGAAAAGAGTTAGGCCAAGTGAACTCTATGCTTGAAGACAGTGAAGGGAGTGTGTGGTTTGTAACAACAAACGGTTTATATCGCCATACAGGCACTGGCAACGTGGTCGAGAAAATGGATTTTGGCTACACAAATGGCCTGAGGATCATATTTGAAGACCACACCGGTACGAAATGGATAACGAGTGAAGTTCACGGCATTTTTAAGTTGTCTCCACGACGCACAGTGAAGCTTATTAATAGCGATGCGCTTGTTGCCCCTAATGGGATTGAGCTCGATGAAAATGGCGATGTACTCATTGTTACTGCCAAAGCAGAGATTTACACATGGCGTGTAAACGAGCAGCGCTTAGAAAAAAACGCTTCTTCGATTTTTGCTTCCTTTGATGGGTATGCTGAAAGTGGGGTGATAGAACGACCTATAGTCGTCCAAGACGATAACGATACCCTGTGGGTTGCGCAGGACAACTACCTAGCGAGATTAAATCGTCAAACAGGCGAAGTAACACGTATAGAGTACCCTAAATCTGACAATAATTATCGTCGGTTTCAGGAGTTTAGAGCATTGGCAGTAGATGATAACGGCGATTTGTGGGTAGGTACCTACAAAAATGGCGTGTATATTTATCGCTTCAGTGACAATAGTTTTGAGCACTTAACGCAAGCACAAGGTTTATCTCACCCTGAAATTCATAACCTTTTTAAAGATAGTGCTGGCAATATGTGGGTTGGCACGGGCAAGGGCGTCAGCGTGTGGCCTCGTGATGGCGACAAGTTTGTTACTTATTTTGCTGACGTAGAGCGAGAAAACAGCCTATTAGGTAACATAATTGAAGATATACACGAAAGCCAAAGTGGGCAGATATGGATTGCTACACAAAAAGGGTTAAATCTTTATTTACCGAGTACCAAAACGTTTCAGCAATTCAATGAACAGCACGGGCTACCGACAACGCTTATTCGCGGGCTAGCGGACGGTGAAAATGGCACCTTGTGGCTTACGACTAACAAGGGAATATTTCTCTATGATCCCGAAACTAAAAAAGCGACCAACTATAATAGTAAAACCGAGTTAGCAGGAAAAAATTACTACTCAAACAGCTTGCTTAACGCGGCTCAAAATACCTATTTTACCAGCAGCCAGCGGGGAATAGAGTATTTTAACTATCAGAAGGGGCAGCGGGAAGTTCGCGATTCAAAAATAGTGCTGACAGGTTTTAATAAAATGGGCCAAGAAATACGGCTTAGTAAACCGCTATCCTATGTCACCGATATCTACCTTTCATATACAGACTATTTCTTCTCCTTAGAGTTTGCTTTACTGGATTTTTCAGCGTCGCAAAAACCGCACTTTGCCTACAAACTGGAAGGTTATGACGAGCAGTGGATAGATACGGGAGACCACAATAAGGTTTCCTTTACCAATTTAAACGGTGGTACCTACACATTGTTAGTAAGAGCAATGAAGCCAAATGGAGAGTGGGGCGAAAATCATCTGTTCGTGAACTTACACGTAGCTACGGTTCCTTGGAAAACGTGGTGGGCATACACACTATATTGCGCCTTACTTATTGGCGTAATAATACTGGTAGTGTATTTGCGCACCCGGTTACACCAAACGGAAATAACCAAACAGAAGCGCTTTGTTCATGCGCTTGAACAACAGGTTTCAGAAAAAACGGCATCCCTCGAAGCACAGGCCCACAACCTTAAAAACGCGCTGGAAAAAGCTGAAGAAGCAACCAAGCTAAAATCAGAATTTCTTGCCAATATGAGTCACGAGATAAGAACACCGATGAACGGTGTTATTGGTATGCTCGACTTGCTTAAGAAAAGTGACTTAACCGTTGAACAAGGGCAACGGGTTAACATAGCGAGTTCAAGCGCCAGCTCTCTGCTAGTACTTATCAATGACATTTTAGACTTTTCAAAAATAGAAGCTAACAAGCTTGAAATTGAATCGGTTGATTTTGATTTGCGAAGTTTAATCGAGACCTTGGCGCAATCTATTGCGCACACGGCTCAGTTAAAAGGTTTAGCGGTTATTGTTGATGTTTCTAAAGTCGACGCATCAAAAGTTAACTCCGACCCCACACGAATTCAGCAAATTCTCACTAACTTATTAAGCAACGCAGTGAAGTTTACCGAGCAAGGCGAATTGAGTATTACCGCAGCACTATTACCTTCAAAAAATGAAGGGCAATATGTACTGCGCTGCGCTGTCAAAGACACGGGTATAGGCATAGAGCCGCGTAAGCTAGCACAGTTGTTCGAAGCGTTTACGCAAGTCGATGCATCGACGACAAGGCGCTATGGCGGAACTGGACTTGGTTTATCAATTACCAAAAAGCTTTGTGAACTGTTAGGTGGTGATGTAAAGGCCTCTAGCGAAGTAGGAAAGGGAAGCTGCTTTGAAGTTATTTTTGAAGTGAACAAGGTTAATGACGCTAAAGGCGTGGCGCCTTCAGATGTTGCCCCGCATACACACTGCCTAATAGTTGACAGCAACGTTTCAAATAGAGAAGTCCTGAAACGCCAGTTAAATGTTTGGGGTGTAGAAACTTCAGTGGCAGATTCATCCAAAGGTGCGCTTGCACACTGTAAGGCCAGTTTGAAGTCTTCATCGCCAATCACTTTAGTTATTATCGACAATAAAATGCCAGATATGTGCGGTAAAGACTTTGCTATGGCGCTTTTTGAAGAACCAAGATTTGCCGATATTCGGATAGTGGTAATGACTGAACTTCAAGATATCGAAAGTGCGCAGCACTTTAGAACACGAGGGATCGCATCAATTTTCCCGAAACCCCTCACCACCGAGAATCTTAGACACATATTGGCCAAGGTCCCCAACGAAATAGAACATAAGGCTGATGATTTTGGGCGCAGTGCGCCTGTAGAGGAGGCCAGCCATAACGCTACACCTCACAATTCGCCTGAGGGTTTGCGGGTACTGTTAGTTGAGGATAACGCGATAAATCAGCTAGTAGCAACAACGATACTCGAAGGTGAAGGGCTCACAGTAGATGTGGCAAACAACGGTAAAGAGGCCTTAGCGTTTTTACAGCAGCCGCAACAGGCAAAGCCTTATTCACTCGTGGTTATGGACTGCCAAATGCCTGAAATGGATGGTTTTGAAACAACAAAGCATATAAGAAGTGGGGCAGCCGGTGCGCACTATCAAAGCATACCTATTGTGGCTATTACTGCTAACGCTATGCAAAGTGATAAAGATAAGTGCCTTCAGTCGGGCATGAACGACTTTCTTACTAAACCTATTGACCAAGAGAAAGTAATCCTCACGTTACAAAAGTGGCTAGCTTAAAATAATAAAAACACTCCTCAAATCAAAAAATACGTTAATATGCAACAAGTTTTTAACAAGTTGTGAGAGCGTTAATGCTAAATCGTGCATCAAAACCCTTCGTAAAACTCGTCGAAAAATATCTGCCCGACCCCTATATTTTCGTTTTATTGTTAACGCTCATAACGCTTGTCTTTGCGGTGGTCATTCAAGACCAATCTCCACTTACCACAGTTCAACAGTGGGGAGATGGATTCTGGGGGCTGCTAACCTTTTCAATGCAAATGCTCTTAGTGTTAGTAACCGGGTTTATGCTGGCATGCACGCCGCTAGTCAAGACACTGCTGGAAAACCTCGCCCGTTTAGCTAAAGGCCCAGGAAGCGCTATTGTACTGGTTACTTTAGTGTCGCTTACAGCCAGTTGGATAAACTGGGGCTTCGGGCTAGTGGTAGGCGCGTTGTTCGCCAAAGCACTTGCAAGAAAAGTGTCGGTAGATTATCGACTATTGGTGGCGAGCGCATATTCAGGTTTTATCGTATGGCATGGCGGCTTGGCGGGCTCTGTACCGTTAACTATTGCAACACCGGGCCATTTTTCAGAGGCACAAATAGGCGTAATTGGTACCAGCGAGACTATTTTTAGTGGCTTCAACTTACTGTTGTTGGCAATTATGTTTGTAGTTATTCCCCTTGTGAATCGTTTAATGCTACCTCCTAAATCTGAAAGCGTGATTGTGGATAGTGCAAAGCTACAAGACGATGCCTTAACTTCGGCGACAAACGAAAGACCCGCTGATAGACTCGAAAACAGCAAAGCTCTTGGTTTACTTGTCGGTTTCGCTGGGCTTGCTTATCTTACGAACTATTTTATTTCTGGCGGCGGGTTAAACCTAAACATCGTTAATACGCTATTTCTTTTTCTTGCTATTGTCCTTCATGGTACGCCACGTAATGTATTACATAGCTTGCAGCAAGCCGTTCAGGGCGGCAGCGGGATTGTAATACAGTTTCCGTTTTACGCGGGGATCATGGCGGTTATGGTGCAATCTGGATTAGCGCAGACCATGTCAGAATGGCTAATTAGTTTTGCATCTGCAGAGTCGTTGCCCGTGTGGAGTTTTATAAGTGCAGGCATTGTAAATATTTTCGTACCCTCGGGAGGAGGACAGTGGGCGGTGCAAGCCCCTGTAATCCTACCCGCTGCTGCTGAACTGGGTGCGCAAGTTAATAGGGTAGCAATGGCGGTGGCATGGGGCGATGCCTGGACGAACTTAATTCAGCCGTTTTGGGCATTACCCGTACTTGCCATAGCGGGCTTAAAAGCCAAAGATATAATGGGTTTTTGCTTAGTTCAGCTTATCGTAACTGGCGTTATTATTTCCTTGGTTTTACGATTTGTGTGAAGAAGCTTTGCGTTAGCCGTTGTAGTGTTATATGAAAAAGGGCATGTTTAGTAACTAATGCACTACCACCGTTGATTTAAGTGCCTTGTGCGGTGGTGCTTATACTATCTCAAACATTATAGTCTTTCATATTTAACGTGTTGCGAATGCTGGGAATGCACTCTTCTGGATTGTGATTAACATACAAGAGAGTACTGGTGCCAGCCTTAGCCAATTTATCAATAAGCTTAAGCGCTTTTTGGCGGTTAAAGTCGTCTAAGCCATTGCAGGGTTCATCTAAAATAAGCACGGCGGGGTGCTTAACCATAGAACGTGCAATTAGTACTAATCGCTGATCGCCAAACGATAGCGACTGAAACGGTGTGTTCTTCTTCTGTTGTAAACCCAGAACAGCAAGCCATTGTCCTGCTACGTTTCGCTCAGCCAACGTTGGGCGGGAGTATAGACCAATGCTGTCGTGAAAGCCTGATATGATTACATGTTCAACACTTGCGTTTACTTTGTATTGCATGTGCAGCGAATTCGACATAATGCCAATGTGCTTCTTAATATCCCATATGCTTTCGCCAGTTCCCCGTTTTATGCCAAACATTGTTAAGTCATTGGTATAACAATGGGAATTATCACCAGTAAACATTTGAAGCAAACAGGTTTTACCTGACCCGTTCGGGCCCGTTATCTGCCAATGGTCATTTTTATTAAGCGTAAAGTTAAGCTTTTCAAATACAGTGCGTTCATCGAAACGCACAAAGCCGTCATTCAGCTGAATTAAGGTATGGGGTAGTGCATCAAGCTCACTGTTCTGCTTATTGTGATTTTGGTCCTTGCGGTTTGTGTCATTAGCGTTAAGCGCTGCAGGTACATCGATATCATCAGACTCTAGCGCAAACCACGTACTTAATTCTGAGCGCAAGTCATCATAATTAAGTGCGCCGTCAGATTTCCACGTAATAGCAAGATCATCCATAACAATGAGTTGTGCATGAAGGCCCTCAGGAATGTCTGCAAGCTTGTTGGCGGTCAACGCCAGTGCGGCTTGTTGTTGAGAAACAAGAAAGCGACTAAATGCGTTAATCGCTTCAACATCTAAGCCTTCGAAAGGTTCATCAAGCAAAATAATTGCGGCATCGCTCAACCACGCCAGCATGATAATTACCTTGCGGGTTTCACCTGTTGAAAGTGAAAGAAACGCATTATCTAGCAAATGCTCAATTCTAAGAGCGGAGGTTAGCTCGTTGTAATAAAGGTGATTTTGATAATCCTCATTCGTGCGTAAGAATAACTCTCGAACTTTTGTTGGCTCAGCGATTACATCTAAAATATCCGCACTGTCTTTTTGCTTTTCTTCTTCAATTAACGTCTGCTGCCTAAAAACCGATACTTCTGCAACAACCGAACTACACTCGCGAACACCGCTTTCTACTTTACCGTTACCCGCAAGCGCAGAAATTAGAAGCGACTTCCCGCTACTATTTCTACCTGCAATAAGGTAGTGCGAGGGTGGTTTTTCATTATTTAGTGCTAACGAAAATGCAGGGGTAATATATTGATTAGAAAGCTTTGTTTGAAATTCAGAAAGATACAGCATTAATGATCGCGAGTGGATAAGAAGTAGAACTATTGTGAAGTTTTCTGTTTATGTGTCAATGTTAAATAAGGCTTCAGCACCTCGCTTTGCTACCGAATGCAACAACGATAACTATCTAACCGCGAGGCGGCTTAAACACAAATTGTAAAATTTACGGCTATTTTCTAACCTTTTCCCGTAAAAATCTTACTGAAAAGCTGAATTACCTACACATAATATTTCTGTTATCTAAATTCTTTTCATTTTTAAATTTCAAAATAACTCATAACTTTCAATGGTTTGTGTCTTTTCTTATTGCTTGGTACTTGTTTTGCGACCTTATGTATGTGTGTATTTTCAGGGAAAGGAACAATGGAAACCGAACATCGAGCCGTCAAGCATACTGTTCAATTGTGCCATAGTAATCAATTGGAAGTGAACGCTTCTGGTCGCTTCTCAGCGCCTAAAAAGCGAACTTCTAGCATAACGAAAAAACTCATTGTTGCTGCTTTTTTCTGGTTACCCTTGGTAGGTGTTGCCTCGACCGTTTCCACTTCAACGCCAAGAGCATTGGAAGAGGCTAGTACTGCTTCTGCCTTACAAGCACAGTTAAAGCAAATGAAAAGTGCCTATGCTTTTTATTCCTCTATCGCCCAGCAAGGTGGCTGGAAAGCCTTAAATGAAGACTTACTTCTTAAAAATGGCGCGTTAAGAAAAGCTGCGGCTGATGAAACGCCCATTTACAGTGAAGAGCAGGCTCAAGCGATAACTGCATTGATCTCTCGTTTGGGCAGAGAATACCCCTCAATAAATACAAACTGCACCCATGCATTAACAGCAGTTAACTCCGCGCCATGCGTTTTCAATAAAGACGTTGAAAACGCTGTGAAAGATTTTCAACGCCGTCACGGCCTTCTAGTAGATGGTGTAGTTGGAAGAAAAACCCTTGCAGCGCTAAATGTGACAGCAAAAAAGAAAGCGCAGCAACTAGCGCTAAACATTACGCGCTTGGAAATGTTTGAAGAAAAAGACAGTGACGCTTATGTGTTAGTTAATATTCCCGAGTTCCGTCTTCGATATATTAGTAACGGTAAAGTAAAAGCCACTAAAGACGTGGTAGTAGGTAAGCCAAGCTGGGCGACGCCTTCATTTAGCGATCACATAGAAAAATTTGTAGTTAACCCAGAATGGCGTATCCCGATTTCTATTGCCACGAAAGAAATAGCACCAAAAGTGGCGGATAACCCAAACTACTTAGAAGAAAACAACATTGTTATTCGCAAAGACAGTTTTGTTGATGATGAGTTGGTTGACCCCAATACGATTGATTGGGAAGACATGAAGCCTTATCAGTTCGACCATTTTTTAGTAAAGCTCCCCAACGAAAAAAATCCGTTAGGCAAGGTTAAATACCTTTTTCCAAACCGACACGCTGTATACGTGCACGATACCCCTTATCAGCAATGGTTCAAAGAAACGAACAGAGCCGCCTCTCACGGTTGCATTCGATTAGAAGACCCTTTTTCTTTAGCCCAACTTATAGCGGAAGAGCAGGGCGTAGATAGCTTAATGGATAATGTTATTTCGGCTCGCGAGCTAAGTCAGTCTAAAACCTTTCACCTTGAAGAGCCTTTGCCTATTCATTTGGTGTACTGGACCGCGTGGGCCGATGAAAACGGTAAGGCTAACTTTAGAAACGATATTTATCAGCGCGATAGACGCGATGCCGAAGCGCTAACGCAGGTAGCGTCTTTGTGAAAATAGGGTAAGTGATGATGGTAACGAAAGATATGAAGATGATAGTGAGCACCTTAAAAGCTTCGGTAGTGGCCCTGGTAATGCTCTCGACCGCGCAAAACGTAAATGCGAAACCCGTCGAAATGGTTCAGGGTAAAGCTTCTCAAACGGCCGCTCGTGCTGCGCCACATGAGCCAGTTGTAGTTGAAAACAAAGCTCACTTAGAAGACGCGGAGTTTAGTTTAAAAATTGATAATATTGTGGTGCCTTACAACGCTTTCTCGCTATTTGTATTGCCTGAAGAGGTTACCGAGCTAGAAATTATTTATCCACAACCGGACAAAACCTATCAGTTGTTTGAAAACGGTGTAATGGTTGAAAAATCCGAGTCTATGACATGGCATTGGCAGGCGAAAGATGTCCCAGGTGAGCAGCGCCTAGAAATAAGAAGCGAAGACGGACAGGTCAATATGTCGTTAAATGTGTTTGTTATGGTTCCTGCCGAGGAAGTCCAAGGCGGACGATTAAAGTATTATCATATCGGGCCTTATCCAGATGAAAGTGAAATTAAAAACAAAGATGTTTATGTTGAACCTGAAGGGTTTATTGAAGTAACAGAAGAAAACCAAGAGCTACTTTTATCTCCTCATTTCAAGTTAAAGGAGTTCACCAGTAAACAGCGCTCTGGCTACCCTAAGTTTGTATATCTTCGCCCGTCTCTGCTGTTAAAGCTGGAAATGCTTAGAAGAGAGATGAACATGAACAGTATCAATGTATCGAACATGGTGATCATGAGCGGTTACAGGACTCCCCAGTACAACAAAGCTATCGGCAACGTTAAATTTAGCCGACATGTCTATGGCGATGCCGCCGACATTTTTGTAGATAATGACGGTAACTACAGAATGGACGACCTAAACAAAGACGGCGCGGTAAGTATCAAAGATGCTGACGTTATGGCTAGAATGATAGCCGAGCTTAATAAACGTAGTGAATATAAAGGCTTAATTGGCGGTCTAGGGGTATACGGCCCAAAACCTCACCGGGGGCCGTTTATTCACGTTGATACCCGAGGGATCAAAGCGCGATGGAGAAAGCCTTAAGCTCAGCAAATCTAAGGGACTGTTCAACCGTTTAAATATAAAGCTGAATAGCGTAGCTACTTTGCATGAGCGACAGGCATACGTTATTTTAGCGTACTAATTGTTATTAATTCTAAACTTAAGAGAGATTATGAGTATTACTAGCTTGCTTGGCGACAAGCAAAGATTCGATGTAAAACCTGATGATACGACTATGAAGGCTGTGGTGACCATGGCGAACGGTGGTTATGAGCAGTTAAATTACACCGATGTCCCCATGCCAAAACCACTTGCTGGCGAGGTGCTAGTTCAGGTTTTAGCAGCTGGTGTCAATAATACAGAAATTAATACTCGATTAGGTTGGTATTCTTCTAAAGTCACTCAAGGCACTGACGCGTTGGACGAGAATGACGAAGAGAAATCAAGCGCAGCAGAAGAGTTAGACGGTGGATGGAATGAACAAACCCCGTTTCCGTTTATTCAAGGGACTGACTGTTGTGGTCGAATCGTGGCGGTTGGGGAAGGCGTGGACCCTACACGTATCGGAGAGCGAATTTTAATACGTTCTTGCATTCGTAAAGATTCTTGGGACTCACTAGAAAATATTTGGATGGCGTCAGACTTCGATGGTGCTTTCGCCCAGTACGTAAAAATAACGGCGAGTGAAGCGTTCGCCGTCGAGTGCGATTGGTCGGATGCCGAACTCGGAACTATACCTTGCGCTTATGGCACTGCTGAAAATATGGTTCACCGAGCCGGCGTATCTAAAGGGGAGCATGTTTTGGTGACTGGGGCTTCCGGCGGTGTAGGTTCTGCTGTTGTGCAGTTAGCTAAACGCCGTGGTGCACAAGTTACTGCCGTTGTAGGCAAAAATAAAATGGACGTGCTTATGGAAATAGGTGCAGATCGCGTTATCGAACGTAACAGTGACCTAGTTGAAGTGTTAGGAGAAAAGTCCGTAGATGTAGTTGTCGATAACGTTGCAGGTGAAGGATTCACTCAAATGTCAGTGGTAATGAAACGCGGTGGTCGCTACGCTTCTTCCGGCGCCATCGCAGGGCCAATAGTCACGCTTGATATGCGCAGCTTTTATTTGAAAGATCTTACCTTTATTGGTTGTACTGCGTGGGACGAGCCGGTTTTCCCGAATCTTGTTTCATATATAGAACGCGGTGAAATAAAACCTATGTTAGCGAGAACTTACCCGCTAGAAGATATCGTAACAGCACAAAAAGATTTCTCTGAGAAAAAGCACGTGGGTAAAATTGTGTTGCTGCCTCCTGAGCAAACGCCACCGCAACAGGATTTTATCGATAGCTTGAAACAATGAGTACTATGTTTCAACTACGGTTAAATTGTTTTAGATGACATTAAAATGCCCGCTAAATGCGGGCATTTTACTTTTTGCTAGTTGCTAAACCTTTTATTGCCCCCGTACCGGCAAGGTTCATCAAACGACGAAATCTTGGGCATTCTAAGTGGCTTGGTGCTGTACAGGCGGCCGCATGTTTCAGACCATCGCGCATGGCTGTGAGCTTTTTTATTGTTCTGTCTAGTTCGTTGGCTTTTCTCAGTAGTAGTTCACGATTAATTTCAGGCTTTGCCTCGTTCCCCAAAATGCCCGCAATTTCTTCTAAAGAAAAACCTGCAGCGCGACCTAATGCAATTAATTCAAGCCGCTCTAGTACATTCGGGCTAAAAACGCGACGTATACCTTGCCTACCAATAGAAGTGATAAGACCTTTCTCTTCATAAAACCGCAGCGTGGATGCTGAAACTCCGGATTTTTTGGCAACTTGAGATATTTCCATACATTTTTCCAAAGGAATGCTTGGCTTAAAGTTAACTTGAAGTTGTAGGCTAGCATCTCTAACTAATTGAAACTAGCTGTTGAGTGTTAATATGCAGAATATTGTTTTTATCGTGCTAATTGGTATTGGGGCTACCCTAGTGATGGATTTGTGGGCGCTGCTAAGGCAACAATTGTTTAGTATTGCTCCAACAAATTGGGGCATGGTAGGGCGTTGGATAGGGCATATGAGAAAAGGGCGGTTCTCCCATACTTCTATTGCAAACGCCGATGCTGTGAGTGGTGAGAAGATCATTGGTTGGACAGCGCATTACGTGATTGGTATTGGCTATGCGGTGTTACTTTTCCTTATATTTGGAGAGGCTTGGTTGTTCGAGCCGACACTAGGTCCAGCAGTGGTGCTCGGTATCGCTACCGTCATTGCACCATTCTTTATATTGCTGCCTGGTATGGGCGCAGGAGTTGCCGCGTCGAAAACGCCTAATCCTAACGCTGTCCGTCTACATAGCGTTTTAAACCATGCAGTATTTGGCTTAGGGTTGTACCTTTCGGCATTGGTTCTAAGGCTCGTACTTTAGACGTGGCTATAATCGCTTGTTGATTAATTGAATAAAGTTCGGCGTATAATGCGTATTGAAATAAAACGAGCGTAAAAGAAGACAGGATGAAAATTTCACTGGAAGAAATAAACAAATCTAACTATGAGCAGGTTTGTGACTTGGACGTGGCCGAAGATCAGCAAGCGCTTGTTGCGTGCAATATGTGGTCGCTGGTTGAGTCTTTTTATAATGATAACCATACCTGTAAAGCCATTTATTGCAACGACCAGCCCGTAGGATTCTTGATGTGGGTTCAGGAAACGCCAACTAAGGTGTCTATTTGGCGCTTTATGATTGATGAGAGCCATCAAAATAAAGGAATTGGCAGAGTTGCTTTATCTCAAGCTATCACGCTTATAAAGCAAACTTCTGAGCTCAAATTTATTGAGATATGCTATAACCCTAAGAATCCTGTCGCCAAAACCTTCTATTCAAGTTTTGGTTTCGAAGAAGTGGGTTTAGATGAAGATGGCGAAGACATGCTTGCTGTTATTGCCATTTAGCCACGGTTAAAAATAATGAAACAGAGAAGCTTAAGGGATCTTAAGATATGGACGTCATAGATATTAAGACTTTTATTCCAAGCAAAAACTACGACATTTCTAAAGCATTTTATTCTGAGATTGGATTTAATGCAGAATACGTAAATGAAGATCTAACACTGTTTGAAAATGGTGATTGTCTCTTCTTTCTTCAGCGCTTCTATAATCCTGAATTGGCGAATAACTTTATGCTACAAATCTGTGTGGCAGACATTCAGGACGCTTTTGAATTGTGCTCGCGCTCTTTACATAAAACGAAAATTTCATCAATTGAGCAACAACATTGGGGAAGCATTTTCTATCTATGGGGCCCGTCGGGCGAACTACTTCACATTACTGAATTAGGTAGCTAGCTTTTGCGAAAAAGAGGGGCAGAATGACGAATGATGCATACGAATTACACCGTTAAAGAAAGTCCTCCGTCAGCTGAAGACTTTGCCAGTTTAAGAAAATTGATTGGATGGAATAACCCGTGTTTATCGGTTGTTCAAAAAAGTATTGATGCCTCGTTGTTTTGGGCAACAATTTACCTCGACAACAACCTTGTAGGCTGTGGTCGGGTGATTGGCGATGGCGCAATGTATTTTTACATTCAAGACGTCATTATTCATCCAGAACATCAGAATAAAGGTTTGGGATCGAAAATAATGAACACGTTGATTACACATTTAGAGTCTTGCTGCGCACCTGGCGCAACGATTGGCTTGTTGGCTGCGCATGGTAAAGAAAGTTTTTATCTTAAGTTCGGTTTTGAACCTCGTGATGGTGAAAGTTTAGGTCTAGGCATGTGCAGGTTTATTTAGCTACCTGGTCATTAACGCGACATGCAAGTCTTAAGAGTTCTCAAGTTTATTCAAATCACTATGTATCGTAATTATCGTCTTTCAAACAACGGCAGCTTTCTGTCCTAAGGCGGCAAGTCGCCTCCGCTTTTCATGCACGGCCTGACGATAAACATCAAGTTCTTCTAACACTGAGAAAAGTACATCTCCTGAAACTAGGCGCTTTACGTCACTTGGTTATCAGCAATTTTTTTCAATGTAACCTTCAATGTAACGGTCAATGCTGCTTGTAGTCTCTCTTTGGTGTGAATTTTGCAAAAGCCTGTTTAAAGACACTGAAAATGTCGGTTTGCGTAGTAGCTGATCACTGTTTTTCGATGAGTTTTTGCTTCTTTCCGATAGAAATTTGACGTTTTTCACTGGACACGTGTAATGAAAAGTATGACAAAACCTGTCTCTCACGCTTTGCTGACAGAAAATGGTCGCTTGGTCGCGAAAGCCTTGGCATATACCGCGCTTATCTTGGGCTTACTCTCTGGTTGCTCTTCATCTGACGAACCTAAGAGTCAATTTGCGCAAATCGATACCAGTGAGGTAACTGCCTTAGGCAACGTGGAATATCACACATACATGTTGGCCAACGAGCTTTTCGAGGATGTGGGCCCAGCGCGCCAGTCTCGCTATGCGGTAGTCGGCTTTGTACCTGCCGATACCATGAAATACAGTGCCGACCATCAACACCCGTTAATGTTGTTGGGCCATCAACTTGAACAGGGAATGATTACTGAGGCGACGAAAAGAGGCTTTTCTACTCAAGAATTTAAGCTTTCGAACGATATAATTGTTAGTAACGAAAGCGACAGAGTGTTAACGCGCAATATCGACCAGCTTTCTAACATTGAGCGCGTCGATTTTTATATTACCGGCACTATGGTGTACCAAGAGTCTGGTGCGGTGGTTAACGCTCGAATTATCAACGCTAGAAATAAAAACATTGTCGCTGCGGCAACACGCTTTTTCCCTGCCGAACTGTTTTGGCGAGAAGAGCAAGTAACAACCCGAAACGGCAAGTTATACAGAACTGAAGGTACGAGGTAACCCCATGAAAAGACGAAATCAATACGCGGCGCTTTCGCTCTGTGCCTCACTGCTAAGCGTTAGCGGGTGCTCTATGATGATGGGGGAAGAAGAGGTAGCAGCACAGGCGCCTCAGCGCCCGGCCATGAATGTTATCGATATTACAGCCGCTGACCGTGCTCCCTCAAAGCCAGTCGAAAGTACCAATGATACCCAATCTCAGGGTATGGACGCGTATGGCGCCATTGGTCAACCTCCTTTGTATTCGAGCGTACAGGGCGCGTATAAAGGTCGACCTCTAACCAAGCACATTGGCGACTATGTGAAGAACATGGCGCAAGACTTAATTGCGAATATGGAATATGTGAATAACAAGACACCTATCGGTGTAACCCATTTCGCATTGTTAGACACTGACTTGCAGAAAACGGATTTGCTAGGCCGTCAGATGGCGGAATCTTTTGTTCACGAACTGCATAAATTCCGCGTGCCGGTTATCGACTTCAAAGCCACCGAGTATATTCGCATTACTGAC
The DNA here is from genome assembly GCF_054968525.1 of Alteromonas sp. G5_S2_22_S1. Classification (NCBI taxonomy): domain Bacteria; kingdom Pseudomonadati; phylum Pseudomonadota; class Gammaproteobacteria; order Alteromonadales; family Alteromonadaceae; genus Alteromonas; species Alteromonas sp. G5_S2_22_S1. The sequence goes on from NZ_JBQKUJ010000011.1 coordinate 77,259, forward strand.
GATGGCGATTTTGTATTAAGCCGAGACTATTTGGAATTGAGCAGCAGCCTTCCTATTGAATATGTGCTAACCGGAACCATGACCAAGCATCAAGGTGGCGTTTTGGTTAACGCGCGTATTTTAGGCATGGAGTCACGTGCCGTCGTAGCAACCGCACAAATGTTAGTGCCGTTCTACGTGGTAGATGCACTTATTCCAAGTGACGGTAGTCAGCAAAACGGCATGCGCGATGGCGTAAAGTTAAGTCGAGGCTAGGAGCAGCAACATGATGTTTAGCCGTAACCTCAATGTAGCGCTTAAAAAGCGACTGACCTGCGCGCTGGTGTTTTGTGGTTTGTCGCTTAGCGGTTGTACAAGCACCAAATCCATAGGTTCTTTTTGGCTAGGTGAAGATGGCGAAATTACCCATCATGAAGAGCCGGTCCCTGTGCCCAGCCGTTCAGGCTTACAATACACACCAGACTCGCGAGATAGAGAATATCAGCAGCATGTTGCGGTAGAGCCCGGCTATAAAGACCCGCTACATAATGGGTACTCACCGTCCCAAACCCACAAGCGGCTGAACGATTACGCCTCGCAGCTGGCCATGGAGTTAATGGAAAATACAACCCGGTTAACTCAACAAGACATGGTAGGTGTGGCGAGTTTTGTTCGGCTTAATCAGTCGCTCAACAACAGCACAGTGCTTGGGAATCAACTTTCTGAATATTTAATTGCCGAACTTCAAGATTTTGGATTAGCGATTGTCGATTTTAAACTGGCAGGTGGGATTACCGTTACACCTGTAGGCGATTTCGTTTTAACTCGTGATGGGGCAGCCCTTGCTAAACAGGTTGAAATGGACCATGTGGTAACCGGCACTATTATCGAGGATGACCGCGGTGTGCGTGTTAATGCGCGTATTGTGTCGCTAAAGAACAAGCAAGTTGTGGCAAGCGCAAACGTGTATATTCCTGCGTTTATCGTAATGGACTTAAACAAAATGGCGAGGGCCGTCTCGCCATAATCCTATCGAGTAACGCCCACCTAATAGCGTTACTCATTTCTTTAGCATAACCGCTATCTATCTACGTTCAACTAAGTACGCTATACAGTGCGTAACATATTCTCTAGCCTAGCTCTGGCTTCTTATCATCTCTCTTGTCATAAAGCGGCTTGTGTTCACCGCATTGAGAAGGTCATTGCTTAGTGGCAATGGCTCCTTGCATAAACTGCTTACTAGTACCTCAGCCATCAATGGCGCCGTAGTTAAACCACGTGAGCCTAAACAGGTTAGGGTACTGACCACGCTGTTAGGCAGCAACGGCGCGCTTGTCAGTGGTTTACCTACGCTTAACATGGCGAACTGGCTTTTGATCACGTCAAAGTTATGCAGAGCACCAACCACAGGCTGATGGTCAGGCGAGCCCAAACGCGTAGCCGCCCTTGCTTTGCCGTCGTGTTGTAATGCCTGAACTATGCTGGTGTTTGCCAGTGCCTGTTCATGTGTGGCAAGGTTCGTTTCAGTTTCTTCGTTTCGAACCTCCGTAGTTAAGTCGTTTTTCACGTAGGTTGAACCTAGCGCATGCCTACCCTCTAATGCCGGAGTCATATAGCCCTTGTGACATAAAACCGTATTAAGACCGTCGATAGGAGGTTGCGTAGGAATGGCTTCTACTTGGCCGCGAACAGGGCGAAGAGAGAGACTGTTAAAATCTTCTGAATTTATTGCCCCTGCGCCCAACGCAAGGATAAGGTGATCGGCAATAACGTTTTTTTCATTACCGCTGAGTGCCGGCTTCTCTTGGGGTAAACCGGCATTGGCAGTAGCGCACGCCGTTTCATTTCCACCACATTTTTCAGGCTCACTAACATTAAAACGAATTTGTACTTGCTGTCTTACTGCCCCGTTAACGGCCTCGCCTGAAGCTATTTCCACATCATCCGCATCAAGAACGCCGGGTGAAGCGCCACCTTCTTGATTGTGTGGCGTTCCCTCAATCACTTTATGCGATACATAGGTGTGATTGGGTTTCAGCGTGAGTTTGCCGCTTTGAAGTGCTTCTTCAATCATGGCATTAACTAGCTGTGGAGGAGAAAGCCATCCGCCCAAGCCAATGTACAAGCCAGAGTAAGGAAGGGCTAGGTTAGCGATATCGCTCACTTCTTTACTGTCCACGGGCTTAATCAAAGCTTCAGGCCATACATCGGCTGTCGCAAGTTTATTTTGGCGCTCTGCTACTTTGTCGTTAAAGCTTAGTTGAATTACGCCACAGAAATCATGGGCAACGTCGGCTAGACCATTGTTTTTTACATGTTTAATAATATGGTCGTAGGCTTGGCGCGCATATAAAAAACTGTGTGCCTGAATGCGGCTAGCAATACTTGCTTCACTGTGAAGCTGGGGGTAAAACCCACCTTGCGGGTTGCCAGACGCACCACTTGCAAGGGTGTCACCATCAAAATATAGCGTGGTGTTAATGCCGCGCTTCACTAACGCAAGGCACGCCGTGGCTGCCGCAAGGCCTGAACCAACCACTGCAACTTTGCTCGCCTCGGTAACTGCACTATTAACGTAGCGGTAGTATGGACCATTTGGCAGGCGAAGCTTATGTTGTACACTGTCGTTAGCGGTGTTAAAAGCGCCAGTCAGCATGTCGCGCTTACGGCCAAACCCCTTACGCTTTTTGATGTCAAATCCTACGCCAGCAAGCCCACGCTTTACGATGCCCGCAGCGGTAAATGTGCCAAAGGTTGTGCCGGTTTTTGACAAGCGAGCCATTTGGCTAAAAAGAGCATCGGTCCACATGTCAGGGTTTTTGCTTGGAGCAAAACCATCTAAAAACCAAGCATCGATGAGGCCATTTACAGGAGAATGCCATTGAGGTAGAAGTTCGTGAACATCACCAATCCACAGGTCGAGCGTTGTAGAGTGGCTATCGAAATGTAAGCGATGACAACCTTCAAGTCCCATAGGGTAAAGCGAAGCGAGTGCTTGCGCTTCGTCTTTAAGGGTAGGAAAAGCTTCTAGCGCACGCTGCATATCCTGTTGAGGCAAAGGAAACTTTTCCGTAGTAATAAAGTAAAGGTGCTTAAGCGGATGATTCGGGTTCGTTGCTTTAAATTCATTAAAAGCACGCATGGCAACTAAGAAATTAAGCCCAGTCCCGAAGCCTGTTTCAGCGATGACAAAAGTAGGGGCGCGCCACTGTTGCCAGCGTTCAATAAGGTCGTTGCCTGCTACAAAAACGTGTTGGGTTTCATCTATACCGCTGTCGTTAGAAAAATAAACGTCGTCAAAATGGTCGGCGACAGGCGTACCGCTCTCATTAAAATGAACCTGTGCATGCTTAGATTTCACTGTTTATTTTTCTCCGTTTATGTTGTTTTGGTGTTGGCACTCTAAATTGGGGGTTGTTTTTACTCGTTCATCAGCTTGCCCATCCGACGATTGACTTGAAACGTCAGAGCTAGCCTGTTGTGTTAGTGAACAAGACGCCTCTGCGAGTGCTGAAAAGTGCGAGGTGACTTTACTAGTAACGCGCTGTGCGCCAAGCATACCGCCAATGGTGACCCATGTACCGTTAATGTCGATTAATCCGCGGTGATCCATGGTAGGCGCTACAGCTTCTGTTTTTGAAATAACCCAGGTTTCTTCTGCAATATCAAAGGTCCAAATTGCGCTATCCGCATTTGAAGGCTCGCCGTTATAGCCAATGCCATTGTAGTTGTAGGGGTTAGTCGAGCCACCCACAAAATAGATTTTGTTCGTTGCCTTGTCGCCAGCTGCCGCCATTCGATAGCGCGCAGTACCCGTTGGATGCTTAAGTGTACGCCAATCAATTTTCAAAGGGTTTTTATTATCAATTACACCTTTAAAGCAGGCGGTTTCAGCAGCAAAGCTGCGGCGTTTATCGCTGTGCGGTGTTACCGATACGCCGTCACAAATTACCATAGTGTTATTAACGATGCCGCCAGCTTGTCCGAATACCGGATTACCTAAGAATGGGCTCGCCTGTTGCCATTGGCCGGTTTGCGTATCGTAGGCCTGCACAAGATTTACGTTGCCATCGTTGTGCCAGCCAGAAACTAAGTACACGTAACGGTCTTGGTAAACCAGTGCAGTTGCATCATCAACAGGGACGGGCATAGGCGCCAATAGCGTATATTCCCCAGTTGTGGGCGAATATTTATAAACATCTGGCGTACTAATTTCATTGTGATGTTCATCCACCGTGTAGCCGCCAAAAATATAAACGCTGTCTTTAACACCCACGGCTACGGATGCCAAGCGGCCTTTTAGCGCAAGGCTGGATGGAACTGGGGGAAGGGCTTGCCACTGCAAAGGTTTATCTTTGTTGTTGATAACAAGCTGCCAAGCACGGTTGTGAACATCGTTATGGGTTTTACCTTTGCCCAGTCCCATAAAACTAAATACATATTGTGTGTCGTTTATAGTGACAGAAGCTACGGCATTGTTTGAAACTGGCTCTGGTAGCGCGGGGAGGGCGATAGGCGCAGCTGTTGCTGAGACAGTCGCTGCAGAAGCAATGATAAAGGCAGCCACCACGAAAGAAAGTCGGGGCACCGCACTTAGGAAAATGCGTAGAGCAATGTTTCTTGGCTTTTTTAATAACACAGCAATCTTCAGTTTTATTTAAATTTCGAACGTTTAGCCGCGTATTCTACCTGTCACCTTTTTGTTTTTCCGCAAAAGTTTGTACCTGCTTAAAACTCTTCTTTTCTTATTGCTTCTGTAAATAACAATCTATCAGTAAAAACAATACGTTTATTGAATTGCTGTTGTAAGTAATTTATTAAATTTAACTGTGAGTCTATTGAAGGCAGTTCAGGGAGAAGGTATGGCGGGCGTGTTTCACCAATGTGGTCAAAGCATTTGCAAACGCACTAGAGACGAAATGGATGCTCGTGCACGTATCATTGCACATGCACTTGCTGAGCAATGTTGCAAATACACGATACTCTGCCAAGAGAAGATACGGGCAAAATATTTAAGAACAAACTTAGAGCCCAATTTAGTCAATAAAAGGAACCTCTAAAGCTATTTTGAAGGTTTTGTGAAGGTATAAATTAACGCTAGTCATGACCCTGTGCATTCATGCTACATTGGAAATATTAAGAACAAGAAAGCTTAGACAAAGACGGTAAAAACGAAAAAGAAGGGAAGTGGTAAACCACCTGTTTGTACACTTAAGCCCAGAATTGAAACAGGTACTGCAACGCTGAAGTTTGGCTAACTTGAGCTTGGCTATTGGCAGAGCAGACCACTTTACCATTCAAAATCGTTACCATAAGCCGCAACAACGCAAAGGGTAAACTATGAGAAGAGCAGTTATCACCGGTCTTGGTATCGTATCAAGCATCGGCGTAAATAAAGAAGACGTACTTGCTTCACTTAAAGCGGGTAAGTCTGGAATTACATTTTCAGAACAGTTCGCCGAAATGGGCCTTCGCAGCCAAGTTTGGGGCGACATCGAAATCGATTTAAAAGAGCACATCGACCGTAAAGCAATGCGTTTTATGGGCGATGCAGCAGGCTATGCATACGTGGCAATGCAGCAAGCCATTGCAGACTCTGGACTAGAAGAAAGCGATATTTCAAACGAGCGTACAGGTATTATTGCTGGCTCAGGTGGCGCGTCTTCTGAAAACCAAGTGCTTTCTGCGGATATTCTTCGCGAAAAAGGCGTTAAGCGTGTGGGCCCCTACATGGTGCCTCGCTGTATGGCTTCGACGGTATCAGCTTGCTTAGCGACACCGTTTAAAATTCGCGGCGTGAACTATTCAATTGCCTCTGCGTGTGCCACCAGTGCCCACTGTATAGGTAACGCACTAGAGCTTATTCAACTTGGTAAGCAAGACGTAGTATTCGCCGGTGGCGGTGAAGAGCTACATTGGTCACTATCAAGCCAATTCGACGCGATGGGCGCGCTAAGCTCGAAATATAATGACAACCCAGCGGTTGCATCACGTACTTATGACGCAGCACGCGATGGCTTTGTAAGCTCTGGCGGCGGCGGTATGGTCGTTGTTGAAGAACTTGAGCACGCACTAGCACGCGGTGCAAAAATCTACGGTGAAGTAGTAGGTTACGGTGCTACATCAGATGGCTTCGACATGGTTGCACCATCGGGTGAAGGCGCAATTCGCTGTATGAAGATGGCGATGCAAAATATCGATGCTCCAATCGATTACTTGAACACCCACGGCACGTCTACGCCTGTAGGCGATGTGAAAGAACTTGCGGCGATTCAAGAAGTGTTTGGCCAAGCGGGCGTACCTATTAGTGCAACCAAATCATTAACGGGCCACGCACTGGGCGCAGCGGGTGTAAACGAAGCTATTTATAGCTTGTTAATGATGGAAAATAACTTTATCGCGCCATCAATTAACATAGACACGCTGGACGACGCGGCACAAGGCTTAGATATTGTTACCCAAGCACGTGAAGCAACGCTGAACACAGTGATGTCAAATAGCTTTGGCTTCGGCGGCACTAACGCAACGCTGGTTATGCAGCGTTATAATGGTTAAGCAAAACCGTTAGAACTAATAAGTTTTTAGCTTCATTTAAGAAGCTTGAAAACAAAAAGGGCGTAAACCCGAACACCACGAGTGTTTGTGTTTATGCCCTTTTTTATTGGTGTTATCTATAGCTTTCTAAAGTAAAGATTGCGAACACGACCGTTAGATATCCTAAAGCCATTCACCTTGCCGTGAACATCACGCTCAAATAGGATATCGCCAATTTGTGAGCTAAAAAAGTCATCTTTGACTGGCGCAATATAATGGTCGCTTAGACGGTGATGAGAAATTTTCAGCTGTTTATTTTCTGGTGAAAAGTGATAAGTGGAAGAAAGTTCAGGGCTGAAGTAACTGCCGGCGAATTGCGATAACCAGGTTTTGGTTATTTTGACTGGTGTATAGGCAACCGACACATACGTATCGACATTGTCTACTTTCACTGTCATTAAGCTTTTCTCGTCATTTTTAGTAAATTTAACATAAATCTCTCCCTCTACATTCAGCATCTTGAATGTGTTTTTGCTGATAGGAGCGAGGGCGCTTACGTCGTCTTGGCCCCTTGAATACATTAATTTACCGTTTTCTAAATATATCTCTCGTGAGTACGTTTCTGGTTCATACCAATAGTGACCCACAAAGGCATTTAGTATGTCTTCACTTAACTCAAGAGAATCAGATATTTGTTTAGGTGAGATTGACTCCAGAAATGCGTCAGCAATCGCGTTCTGAGGGGGAGGGTTGTTTTTCTTTATAAGCCTGTCAGCAATTTGCAGAGCCAATTCCCAAGGTCTTGCATCTGCGCCATTATTCAATATTGCTATTGCTAAATTTTGTTTAGGAAATCGAGCCAAATACGAACGAAATCCTGCGTCTCCGCCGCTATGCTGAATATATTTGGTACCTTTGTAGTAGCTAATAAATTGCCCATATGCACCACCAAATGTTTCTCCGTTGTTTAAGGACGCAAGGGTATTCATTTGCTCGATTACGGCAGGGCTACCCACAGTCGGTTCGGTGAAATTAGCCGACCATTTCAGCAGATCTTCTGCTGTCGTAAACAAACTTGTTGCACCTACATTTGAAAAGTTCAGCACACTTTTTTTGTAACCATTGCCGCTGCGTTCGTATGAGTAGGCCCTATTGCTAACGATCTTTTGATGGTCGTCGTAAAACAAGCTGTTACTCATATTCAATGGCGTGAACAGCCTTTCCTGTGTGAATTGAGCAAAAGATTTACCACTAACACGTGCAACAACCTCTGCTAATAGTGTGAACCCGGTATTTGAGTACAGAAACTCTTCTCCCGGTTTGAAGTTTAGCTCTTTCTGTTTTGCTACCATTTTTAGTACGTGTTCGGTAGTGATTACGTCATCTAATCGCCAACCAGCCATACGCAACAAATTCCATTGATCACGCATGCCGCTTGTATGTGATGCTAAGTGTCGTAAGGTTATAGTGTGACCAAAATCCGGTACTTCTGGAATGTATTGTCGTATGTCATCATCGAAATTTAACTTACCTTCTTCAGCAAGTAGAAGAATGGCGAATACGGTAAATTGCTTCGATACAGATGCAACGTGAAACATAGTTTCTGGCGTAACAGGTATATCGTATTCTAGGTTTGCGCTGCCATAACCTTTTGAAAATATAATCTCTCCATCCTGCATTACTGCAACTGAGGCCCCTGGCTTATTAATATCATCGAATTGGGTAAATAGCCGGTCAAACTCGAGTGTTTGTTGTGAAGGGCCATTAAGAGGCTTTTCAGGTTTTGAAGATGGTTGGCAGGCGCTTAAACCAATCAATAGTAGTAAACTAATGACTAGACGCGCTGCAAGATTAGGCATTTTAACGATTCCTTGTTATCACTTATTTTCAATTTTTTCCGACGAAGAGCAAACGTCAATACGCTGTAGAAAAACGCAAAAGCTATTAAACCGCATAATAAGGCAGTGACTCAAATATAACACACGATTTTTGTTCGACAGCTGCTTTTACGCAATCCTTGCGCTACTTGCTACTTGCTACTTGCTACTTCTCAAACAACATAAGATTGCTCGATACCGGTCATGGCTGATTTGAGTGTTAGGCCACTTTTTGTCTTTTGAAGCCAGTGATTTTGAGGGGCCGACGTGTACGTGAAGCAGAAGGTCGGATTTTGATTAAGTGCAGTGTTTCGAGTGGCGCTAAACTAGTCGTTTAACGAAGTGCTCTGGAGCCACCTGTTAAGCCAAACTTTTATCACTTCATTGGCAGTCTTTGCCAATATCTGCCATAATTTGAGGGTGGTGAACATTCGGAAATAGACAATGGCAACTTTAAATGTGTCGCTTCCTGACGAAATGCGTACGTGGATTGATGAACAAGTAAAAACTGGCAAATTTGCTAATGCTAGTGATTATATTCGCGATTTAGTACGTCGCAATCAGAGTGAGCGAGAGGCAATTAGCTTAGCTCTCATAGAAGGTGAATTGAGTGGGAAAAGTGATAAGAATGTTTTAGATATTATTCAAGCTAAGAAAACCCGAGCCTCAGAATGAATAAATATACCCTCTCTAATAAAGCAGAGGAAGATATCTCCGGGATTTACGATTATTCAGCCAATATTCATGGCGTAACTCAAGCTGAAGCCTATCTTGTTGCCCTACACGAAGCTCTCGTTATTTTGGCGGAAAACCCTAGTATCGGTACTTCAGCGGAGGATATTAGAAAGACTTACTTTCAACTGCCAGTTCATAGGCACATGGTCTTCTATAAAAAAGTCGATGATGGTATTTTCGTCATTAGGGTACTCCATCAACAGATGAAATACTCTATACATCTATGCTATTGAAATACGAAGGAAAGACCCAGTAATGTGGCGGAAGCGTCAAGTCAAATAAACTGATAACGACTAAACAAGGTATCTGGTTCGGGAATAGTGATTTTGCCGTAATGCCGTTTCAGTAAACCTTCATTTTCTAGTTCACCTAAAAGCTGATTAACCGTTTGCCTGCTGCTGTTTATCATTTGCGCTAAAGACTCTTGCGAAAGGGTGAGGGTAATCGCATTGTTTCTTGGTAAGTGCTGACCGTAGCTGGTGGTAAGCATTAAAAGCCGTTTTACCAGTTGGTGCTTAAGGCTAAGCCCTGCGCTCGAGTCAATAAACTGAAAAGCACTGCGCACCCGTGTGCATAAAAGGCGAGTAAAATGCGGGTAGAGTTCAGGATATTGCTCAAGCAGTGCTTTAAACGCGTTCTTTTGAATAATCGCCACGGTGCAATTTGTCTCGCAGAAGTTGTCGTGAGTACGAGGGAGGTCGTCAAACATCGATATCTCACCAAACCAGGTGCCGGGGCCCAGTAGCGCAAATAGCATCTCTCGACCATCTACGCCCACTGTAACAACTCTTAAACGGCCCTCGCATACCCCATAAAAACCGACACCGTCTTCACCTTTGGCATGCAGTTGCTGCCCAGCTTTTAGGTGTTTTAGACGCATCTTGTCGAACATGGCTTCCTGCAAATAGGGTGGGAGCGCGCCGAACCATGTAGAGCTAGCGAGAACAGGTTTAAATTTTTCCATTTAACAAATTTCTTACAATGTCGTATATCCGACAGTGTATAGCAATTACTGCGCGTAATGTAGGCGGTAAGAAAAAGTAAGTGGAAGTTTTATTGAAACGCTCAAGGTAGCGAGCCTTCCACCTAGGGCTCTCCCGCCTCAAATGAAATTAATTTGTACATTAAAAGAGTAAAGCTATGACAGATTCAGTAAAGTCGAAAGTTAGCAGTGAAGAATGGCAAACCCGTGTTGACCTTGCCGCATGTTATCGCGCAGTTGCTATGTATGGTTGGGACGACCTTATTTTCACCCATATTTCTGCCCGTGTTCCTGGGCCTGACCATCATTTCTTGATTAATCCTTACGGTTTAATGTTTGATGAAGTTACTGCATCAAGCTTGGTTAAAGTTGATCTTCACGGTAACAAGGTAATGGAAAGTGAGTACGACATTAACCCAGCAGGTTTTACTATTCATAGCGCTGTTCATGAGGCTAGAGACGATGCAAAATGTGTGTTGCATTTGCACACAGCAGAAGGTGTGGCGGTATCCATTTTAGAAGAAGGGTTGCAGCCATACTCGCAACAGTCGCTTTTTCCGCTGGCGTCGCTTTCCTATCATGCCTACGAAGGCGTGGCGCTAAACCCAGAAGAAAAAGTGCGATTGGTTCGCGACCTTGGCGATACCCAATTTATGATTTTGCGCAATCACGGGCTTTTAACCTGTGCAGACAATATTCCCGATGCATTCTTGTTTATGTTTATTATGCAGCGCGCCTGTGAAATTCAGTTAAAAGCGCAGGCAACAGGTAAACCGCTTATTCCAATTCACTCGGCTATTCTTGATGGCATTCGTACACAGGCCGATCAAGTCACCCGGCAGGCAGGTGGTTCATTGGCGTGGCCGGGTATCAAACGTCGCGTTGAGCGTCGCTTCCCTGGGTACGATAAGTAACGGTTTGAAGTTGAACGTTATCTAACGCGGTGCTCGCAAAAAAGGAGGTGAATAAAAAGAACGAGCTTAAGAGCGCTTGTCTTGAAAGCTCCCGTCTTAAAAGGTTGTGTGTATTTCGGCCGTAACTTACATGTAGCGGCCAAACGTGTATCAAAATGACGTAAATAAGAGCCAATTACTGACAAGATAAATTAAGGTCGCTGGGTTACTAAAAGCCTGACTTGAGGTACACTTAGCGCCATGAAAATACTTCTTGAAGATACCATTCCGTTTGGCACCGATTACCTTAATAGCGTAGGTGAGGTTGAAACCTATGCTTGGCAATCTCTTGTGCCTGAAATGCTGCGCGATGTAGATATTCTTGCGCTACGTTCTACTACTAAGGTTACCCCTGAACTGCTGACTAAGGCTAACAAGCTCAAGTTTGTTACTACGGCAACGGCGGGAACCAATCATCTAGATAAAATACATTTGGACAAGGTCGGTATTGCACATAGCAGCGCAGCAGGCTGTAATGCCGTTGCAGTTGCCGAGTATGTGTTAAGTGTTTTGCTGCACGCGCAAAAAGCCCAAAAGCTTGATTTATATAATGCGACAGTGGGAATAGTAGGCGCTGGTAATGTGGGGACTGCACTATCACGTATTTTAACGGCAGTTGGCATTGAACACTGCTTGTACGACCCTCCGCTACAGCAAGCGTTAGCCGGTACTGGTAAAACGAAGCATAACGGGCAGTCATTTGTAGATTTAGCACAAATAGCACAGTGCGACGTTATTTCGCTTCACGTGCCTTTTATTAAAGGCGGCGATTATCCCACCTATCAGATGATCGACAAGACATTTCTGGAAGGATTAACGTCAAACCAACTGCTTATCAATGCATGCCGAGGCGAGGTTATCGATGAAGCAGCACTGCTTAGCGTACTTCAAGGGGAAAAATCGCCAACGGTAGTACTCGATGTATTCGATAATGAACCTGCCATAAACACAGCACTATTTGATTATGTTTGGTTTGTTACGCCACATATTGCGGGTCATTCTGTAGAAGGAAAAGTGCGCGGTACGCAAATGATTTACGAACAAATTTGTGAGGTAGTGGGTACAGCACCAAACAAAGCGCTTAGCGACTTTTTAGAGAAGACCAACCCGATCAAAGCTGCGTTAAATTCGCCAGAGGCAACGCGGTTGTCGGTTGATGATCTCATTGCCGTATTCCACAATGTGTATGACATTGCCATAGACGATGAGATAACGCGAAACGCATTTGCGTTAACGTCAGGCCATGATGAAACGCCAGACGCACACATTGCGAATACGTTCTCGGCACTGCGCAAGCAATACAGAGTGCGTCGCGAGTGCAGCGCCTATGCGTTACACTTGCCACAGAACACCAGTAAGCAAATTCAAAACACATTCACCGAGCTTGGCTTTCAGGTAAGCTTGGTTTAGTTATATATAAATTAGGAGCATAAAGCATTATGTCGCAAGCGTTTGACGTCGCGGTACTTGGCGCCACAGGTTTAGTGGGCCAAACCATGATTGAACTATTAGAAGAGCGAGACTTTCCGGTAAACCGTTTGTATCCGCTTGCCAGTAAACGTTCAGCTGGTAGTACCGTATCGTTTAAAGGCGAAGACATTGAAGTGTTAGATGCTGATGACTTCGATTGGTCATTAGTGCAGTTCGGCTTTTTCTCAGCGGGTGGCAGCATTTCTGCAAAATTTGCTCCGCTAGCCGCAGAGGAAGGCTGTATTGTTATCGACAATACTTCAGAGTTTCGTTACGAGCCAGATATCCCTCTTGTAGTGCCAGAAGTTAACGCACATGCACTGGCAGAATTTCGCAATAGAAACATTATTGCCAACCCTAACTGCTCGACCATTCAAATGATGGTTGCGTTAAAGCCTATTCAAGATGCTGTAGGTATCGACCGCATTAACGTCTGTACCTATCAATCAGTATCGGGTGCTGGCAAAGAAGCAATGGAAGAACTGGCTAAACAAACCGCTGGCTTGCTAAACGCTCGAGAAGTTAAAAATGAAGCGTTCAGCCGTCAGATTGCGTTTAACGTTATCCCTCAAATCGATGTCTTCCAAGACAACGACTACACCAAAGAAGAAATGAAAATGGTGTGGGAAACGCAGAAGATAATGGGCGATCAAAGTATTTTGGTGAACGCGACAGCGGTACGTGTACCCGTGTTTTATGGGCACGCTGAGGCAATCCATTTAGAAACTAGCTCACCCATTGATGCGCAGCATGTCAAAGAGCTATTAGCTGATGCTCCCGGCGTTACTGTTTATGACGGAAACGAGCAGTTTCCTACTCAGGTAAGCAGCGCGAGCGGCAATGATATCGTGCACGTTGGAAGAATTCGCAACGATATTAGCCATCCATGTGGTTTAAACCTATGGGTTGTTTCTGACAACATCCGTAAAGGCGCAGCGACAAACAGCATTCAAATCGCAGAGACCTTGATTCGCGACTATCTATAGTTAGTAAAAGCGGTTAATTTTTTAGCCGCTTGTTCGGCTAAGCACAGGAAAAGGTAAATATTTTTCTGTGCTTGCCGATACGCAATGAAAGGGCTGTTATTGAAGTAACATAGACGGTTAACTTAAGGGGCATAGTAAGGCAATACTGTCGTCAAACTAGATCACCCTTGATAACTGGTTTATAGTTTGTAAAGTTAGGAACAAAACAACGTTAAAAAACAATAGACAGTCAGACACTTAGGCAAAGTGTAAGAACACTTAAAAGCGCAAAAAAATCTTACCGCCAAGGTCATAACAACTGTTAAACGCCAACTTGATGAGAAACACGACAAGGTGGCTTCAGAATAAAAATAAAAGCCAATATTTTCTTCAGTACTGATTGGCTAAAAAATCCGCCCACAGGTCACGGGTGGTAAAGACGCTTGAGGGCATATAGGACTGCTATGAAATTGCATTTGACGGGCTTACTTTTACTCACACTATGTTTGTCTGGCCCTATTATTACTGTAGATGCACAGGAACGTGTTACCTTTCTAAAAGGTCCTAAGGACGCTACCGACCAATTTTCAGGGTTGGAATATGGCCCTATAGATGCCAACGACACTCTGTGGCGAATTGCCGAGCGTTACCGCCAGAATAATAACCTGAGTGTTTATCAGGTGATGGCTGCCATTTATGAACTTAACCCCAACGCTTTTGAAAACGGCAATTTAAACCTATTGGTTGATGGTGCTGTTTTGAAGCTGCCATCAGAACGCTACATAGCTCGTATTGATAAGCAAAAAGCCCAAATGCGCGCTGAACAGGACGATAGGGCATTTGCAGAAATGCTTAACCAGCCTGGCAGCAGTGTCAAAAACATTAAACCGGCGTCTCCTTTAGTTAATCAGCAAGACCTTACCCAAACACAAACTGACATTGAGCAGAAGATAACCCGTTTAGATGCAGAGCAAACACGTCAATTCGATGAGTTGCGTATGCAATTTGCTGCTTCATTGGAAAACGTAGAAGCCATTCTTAACGAAAACAGACGGCTGTACGAGCGCGTTGAAGCAGTGAATGGGGAGCTAGAATCACTACGAGGGCAAGTTGAAGGCGACGTAAAATCACAGCTTGATATGCAGGTAGCGCTGCAGCAAGAGTTGCTGGATATGATTAAGGCCGAGCAAGCACAGCGCGAAGCAGAGAAGCAGTCATCTTTTCTTTCAGCACTAACTAGCCCAATTAGTTTAATAACCGGTTCGGCGCTGCTCTCGCTATTGCTCGTGGGTGGCTTAATCATGTGGCTATTGAAACGCAATAGCAAACCGGAAGAAGAACCTTCGCCCGGCCCTACGATTACTTCCGAAAGTGATGATGTACCTGTGCCTGACGCGGATATCGGCGATCTTTCAAGTGCTCTTGCGCCAGATTTAGACGATAACGCAGAGTTGTCAGACGATGATTTATTTAACGACGATGATTTACTTGATGACGTACTAACATCTGATTTAGAGGAAAGCTTGGATGACGAACTTGAAACGTTTGCAGACCTTGAAGACGACATGTTGGTGCCAGATGATGGCGGCGACGATCTATTTGAGGCCGGTGACGACGAGTTGGACCAAAGTGAGTTAGACAGCCTGTTCGATGACGATGACTTATCAGATAAAGTCTTAAATGATAACGATGATGATGACCTAGAAGGTTTCGACTTATCAGGCGATGACGATGTTTTCGAAGAGAGCGGCGACGACAGTAGCGAGCAGGAATCAAGCGAATCTGACGATGAATTAGCAAGCGATGACGTTGAAGACTTCGATATCGATGACTTACTCGACGATGTGCAGAGCCAAGAAGCGAATGAGCCAGATACCGACGAACTGGCGGATGTCGATGATATAGACCCTGATGAGATTTTAAATGAGGTCAATGAAGCATCTGAATCAGGTAACGTTGATGAAGATGATATTGACGCGTTACTAGCAAGCTCTGTGGAAGAGGTTGAAAACGACGTTGATGATAAAGAAGAAAGCGAAAGCCTAACCTCGCTTCCGAGTGTGGAAGATGAGGATGATAAGCCCGAGATAAGTATTGACGACTTGCTAGAAGAGCATGGCGTTGACGCGGGGCTTACCGATGAATTAGATAGCAATGATGACCTCATTAACGAGGATATGCTGAGTAAGCTTGATGACGAGATTAATCAGCAGAACAAAGAAATAGACAAAATAACCGACGATTTGCTTAATGAAATTGAGCAGATAGAGATGATGGGCGGTCTCGGTGACGATGATGAAGATGACGATTTTGATGAAGAAATAACGACAACGTCTCCTTCACCGCAGTCTATTCAAAGCCTTGACGCTATCACTGATGATTTAGATGAATTTGATAGCGATGAGATAATTGATAGTGACGAGATAGAGTTGGATGCTGATTTTAGCGACCCACTATCCGACGATCTTATTGCAGAGCTACAGGCCGAGGATGAAGCTGCTGAACCGGATGGTGAAGAGCCTTTAGCGGAAAAACAGCCTTCAGCGGAAAAACAGCCGCTTTCTTCTGACGCCCCGTCAGAAGAAAGCGCCCCTTCGGATGTGTCGGAACCAATGTCTGAAAGCGATGATGGTGAATTCGAAGACCCATTTACCGATGAATTACTTGCTGAACTTGAAGCTGAATTAGAAGAAGAGCCTGAGGTTAGTCCTGAGTCTGATGACGAAAGTATAGACATTTCAGACGGTGTAGATACGGACAATGCCGAAAGTACCGAAAGTGAAGACAATGAAGGCAGCGAAGATAATGAAGCAGACTTTAGCGACCCATTAACTGACGAACTACTCGCGGAACTGGAAGCGGAAGAGTCGAAAAGTAGCGAAGATGTAGACCTACTAACCGACGAATTATTGGCGGAACTCGAATCAGACGCAGTACAGGACAGCGACGAAGCCGCCGAGGATGAAGCAGAGTTAGAGCCTGCGCTCGAAGAAGACGAATCAGCAGGCGAGGCCGCAGATGAAGCAGCAGAGTTAGAGCCTGCGCTCGAAGAAGACGAATCAGCAGGCGAGGCCGCAGATGAAGCAGCAGAGTTAGAGCCAGCGCCCGAGGAAGACGAATCAGCAGGCGGAGTCGCAGGTGATGAAGTAGAGCTAGAGCCAGCGCCCGAGGAAGACGAATCAGCAGGCGAGGCCGCAGATGCTGAAGCAGAGATTGAACCAGCGCACGAACAAGGTGAAACATCTGGCGATCCACTAGATGATGCTATTGAAGCGTTTGAAAGAGAAATGATGGATGATATTCCATCGTTTAGTCAGATGGATACTGATGCTGTTGACCAAGAAGAAACTAGCCCAGCGCAAGAGAGAACCTCACAACAAGATACGCCTATCGAAGATGAGCCGTCTTCCGATAAGGATGAATATGACGATAGTTTATTAGATGCGGCGTTTGATGACATAGACAGTTTTGAACTTGAACAGGAAGTTGATGGTGTTGTTGACGATGAAGCGCCACAAGCAGAAGAAAGTGTCGAAGATGATGCGCTTTCAATAGATGAAGAAATTCCTGCTGCTGCAAGTTCAGACGAAGAAAACCCAATTGATGAAAATAGCGTTCAGGATAGTAAACAAAGCGAGTTTAACGAGCTTGACGATGTACCAGGCCTTGATGATTGGTTAACTGGTTCAGACGATGACGATTCGGTGGACGACAATGAAATACTGGACGATTTAGATAGTGCAGAGTTTGATGAACTACTTCAAAGTCTTGAGTCGGACGGTTTAGCTGAACCTGCTGATATTGATGATGAAGATGAATCCACGGATTCTGAGCCAAAGCAAGATAACGAGGCTGAAGATACCTTTGAGCTTGAGCAAGATGATGAGGCCGAAGATACCTTCGCGCTAGAGCAAGATGACGAAGCCGAAGACACCTTTGAGCTTGAGCAAGATGATGAGGCCGAAGATACCTTCGCGCTAGAGCAAGATGACGAAGCCGAAGACACCTTCGCGCTAGAGCATGATGACGAGGCTGAAGATACCTTCGAGCTAGAGCAAAACGACGAAGAAGAAAGCACCTTCGAGCTTGAGAACGACACAGACGAGTTAGATGATCTTGCCATTCCAGATGACGTTGATTTAGATATCGCCACGCCATCTGAGGTCGAGCCCGATGGGCCGCTGTCAGAAGAAGTACAAACCTCTGAAACGCAAGAGAACGACCTGAAGCTTGATAACCCTGACTTAGATCTAGCAGCATTATTAAGTGACGGAGAAAGTGAAGGTGATTCGCAAACGCCAGCTGAAGATTTTCTAGACGTAGAATCGTTAATGGATGACGGTGATGATGGAAATACAGTAGACCCAGACAGCCAAATGCTAGACCTTGACGTGAGTTTATCTGATTTCACAGGCGTATCTGATGAGGATACTGTAATTGATATTGATAAAGACGCAGGTCAGAACGCTAACCTTGATTTGGCGCGAGCTTATATAGAAATGGAAGATGTGGAAGCGGCAAAAGAGTTACTTGACGAAGTAATAAAAGAGGGTAGCGAAGAGCAAAAGCAGGAAGCGGAGTCCATACTGGCTAAAATCGTATAGCGGACAATAGTTTTTAAAAAATTAATGAATATCGGCCTGTTTACTTTTACGGTATACAGGTCTTTTTATATGGGGCTTTTAGGTAGTCACATCGTTGCAAGTTGCTAATGAGATGACTACACTTAGCGCCTTTTTAGCGAAGGGGTAACACAGACATGGGGCGAATTGCCTTAGGGATTGAATACGATGGGGCTGCTGTTTACGGTTGGCAACGCCAGCGGGAAGTACCCAGTGTTCAAGAGCATCTTGAGAAAGCATTATCAACGGTGGCCAATGAGCCTATTGAGGTGCAATGCGCTGGACGCACCGATGCAGGTGTTCACGCCACCGGCCAAGTTGTTCACTTTAACTGTGACGCACCTCGGTCAGAGCGTGCATGGACGTTAGGTGTAAATGCTAATTTACCAAACTCTGTTGCCGTTACATGGGCAAAAAATGTGGCTGATGATTTCCACGCACGTTTTTCAGCTACCCATCGCCGCTATCGCTATGTTATCCACAACGCCAAAATGCGCCCCGCCATACTCAGTTCGGGCGTTACCCACATTCATCGCGAATTAGACGAAAAAAAAATGCACCTTGCTGCTCAAGCACTTTTGGGTGAGCAGGATTTTACGTCGTTTCGCGCCGCGCTATGCCAAAGTAAAACGCCGTTTCGCAACGTTACCAATGTAGGCGTGTACCGCCAAGGTCGCTATGTGATTATAGATATCCGTGCCAATGCTTTCCTGCATCACATGGTTCGCAATATCACTGGCGCGCTTGTTGAAATTGGGGCAGGGGAGCAAGATGTAAACTGGATTGCTCACCTGTTAAGTTTAAAAGATAGAAGCAAATCTGCAGCCACGGCGAAGCCAAACGGTTTGTACCTGGTAGACGTAACTTACCCTGAAGAGCATAACCTGCCTAAAGGGCCTTTGGGGCCGCTGTTTCTGCCAGATTGCACATAGCACCGTCGACGTATACAAGGAAGTCGTGTGACCACGTTTCAATTATTATCAAGAATTTTTGGTTTATTACTGTGTTTAACGGCATTAGAGTGTGGTGCCGATATAAAAGATAAAATCTCTAGCGTACGCTTCGCGGTTAACACACCAGGCGCTGCCCCTTATTTATATTATGATGAGAATTCAAAACGCTATGAAGGCATAGTCGTCGATTTTTTTAACTCGGATGAGCTAGCGAATCAGTTTCGTATCGTTTATTTAGACTCGAATCGTGCTAGAAGCGAAGATTTATTAAAGTCATCATCGATAGATTTGTTTTTATCTTCTGAAAGTTGGATAAGTAAACCGAACGACTTTCTGTTTAGCGAAGAGTTGATAAAGCATGACAGCTATATCTACTCAACTTCAAATTTTGAAGGGCCATTTGTACCTGAGGAAAACTTATCTTCTAGTATTTGTACTAGATACGGCTTTACTTATCCCGTTTTACAGCAGTACTTTGAGAGAAAAGAAGTCAATATTCAGAGGGTTGACTCAAGTAGCCAATTTACAATGGCTATGATGATGTCGAAAGGGCGCTGTGACTTTGCGATAATGAATGAGCATAATGCGCGTGCTGTTATGTTTAACAAGACGTTTTGTTCTTCGGAATTCTATCAGTCACCTAACGTTGTTAGTCGGGCTCATTTAGTGTTTGTTATTCGTTCTGATTCAAACTCTCTCAAAAATAAAATAGATAGCGCACTGAAGCATTTTGTCGAAAGCGGACAAAGGCAACTATCGCTAGAACGTCATTCAGGGGTTAATCAGTTTCCAAAAGTTAAATGTCACGGTGCTCGGTGAAACCAGCATTCTATGAATCTCGCAAGTGATAATTTAAGTAAAAGCTAACAGCGGTTAGCATTACTTATGTCGACTGCTAACTTCTAAGACCAGTTTTGTTTTTTCCATTTCGTTGTATTGTGGTCTAATAGCGCGTTATATTAGGTAGCTGTTCTATTGTGTTACGCATTTTTTCTTTGTAATACAGTATGAAACTTAAAAATTTAATGTGTTGTTGACCACAAGTATGAATAAATATTAATCGTCATGGTCGGCAAACAAAAACAAAGGATTCAATTTCCATGAGCTGGATTCAAAAAATTCTTCCTCGCACGCAAACATCGCACAAAGGTAATGTACCTGAGGGTATTTGGACAAAATGTGGTTCGTGCCAAGCTGTGCTGTATAAAAGCGAACTGGAAAAACTTCAGGAAGTTTGCCCTAAGTGTGATCACCACATGCGAATTACAGCACGCCGCCGCATTGATGCGTTCCTAGACGACGGCGATCGCGTAGAACTCGGTGCCGAGCACGAACCTCAAGACGTACTCAAATTTAAAGACTCAAAGCGCTACAAAGACCGTATAGTAGCTGCGCAAAAATCCACTAACGAGAAAGACGCACTAGTGGTCATGCAGGGTAAGCTTAAAGGCATGCCAGTTGTAGTTGCCTGCTTCGAGTTCGCCTTTATGGGTGGGTCAATGGCCTCAGTTGTCGGTGCGCGTTTTGTTGCCGCAGTAAATGCGTGTTTAGAAAACGACATGCCGCTTATTTGTTTTAGTGCAAGTGGTGGCGCGCGTATGCAAGAAGCCCTCATGTCACTAATGCAAATGGCAAAAACTTCAGCAGCCTTGGCCAAAATGAGTAAAAAAGGTCTGCCTTACATCTCAGTTTTAACAGACCCTACAATGGGTGGTGTTTCTGCAAGCTTAGCCATGCTTGGTGATATCAACGTGGCAGAGCCAAAAGCGCTTATTGGTTTTGCTGGCCCTCGCGTAATTGAACAAACGGTAAGAGAAAAACTGCCTGAAGGTTTCCAGCGCAGTGAATTCCTTGTTGAGAAGGGGGCAATTGATATGATTGTTGACCGCAGAGATATGCGTGATAGATTACACAGCCTGTTGGTTAAGTTGCATTATAAGAATTAGTGAATAACGAAAACAATCTAAAAGCTGGCTCGGCGCCAAACGCAAAAGAGGGCACATTGTCTTCAAACACGCAAAAAAGCCTGGGCCAGTGGCTATCCTACCTCGAATCTATTCATCCTAGTGCCATTGATATGGGGCTAGACAGAGTTAAAGCTGTAGCGCAGTCTATGGCGCTTTCTTTATCGCAATCGCTTGTTATTACGGTAGCTGGTACTAACGGTAAAGGCACCACGTGTCGTTTGCTCGAGCAAGCTATGCTGTCGCAAGGAAAAAGTGTTGCGGTATACAGTTCGCCTCATTTAACCGATTATCGAGAACGGGTTCGTTATAATGGTGAGTTACCGCCAGCGAATGAGTTCGTTAAAGCTTTCGAGTTTGTTGAAAAGTCGCGAAAGGAAACGGAAGGCGACCCCATCACCTTAACCTATTTTGAATTCGGCACCTTAGCGGCAATGAAAATGATGCAGTCGTGGGAAGTGGATGTGGTTATTCTAGAAGTAGGGCTTGGCGGGCGACTCGATGCGACCAACATTATCCACCCAGATCTGGCCATCATCACTACTATCGACCTTGACCATCAAGATTGGCTAGGCAATACCCGTGAAAAGATTGCCCGAGAAAAAGCAGGCATTATGCGTAAAAACGGTAATGCGGTGGTGGGCGATTTATTCCCGCCATCTTCGCTTTACGATGTGGTAAACGAGCTACAGGCGAATGTGCGCTGGGCAACACAAGACTTCGTTACTGTAGTAGCAAGTGATTATAGCGAGTGGAGCTGGAAAGGAAAAAACAGCAGCTATGCATCGTTACCTTATCCAAAGATCCCACTTCAAAATGCAAGTACTGCGCTTGCCGCATTAGAATTCCTAGAGTTATTGCCTGAAGAGCAAGTGGTTCGAGATATTATTAAAAACACCACTATGCCAGGGCGACAGGAAACCATTAGCGAGTCGCCATTAGTGGTTGTAGATGTGGCGCATAATCCACAAGCAACGGCTGAGATGCAAAACTGGCTAAACCGATACGATGTAAGCAAGATGCGTATTGTGGTAGGCATGCTTAAAGATAAGTCTATAGCGGAAACATTGGCCCCTTTAGCAGCGCTGAATGCTGATTGGTATGTAGCATCCACAAGTGGCCCGAGAGGGTGTGAGGCAGAAGTACTTGAAAATGCACTTGTTAATGCCGGCACAACCATAGAGAATATAGATACGTTTCAAACCGTGGCCTCGGCATATCAACGCGCGCTTGCAGATTATCAAACCGGTGAACTTATTCTCGTTTTTGGTTCTTTTGTTACCGTAGCAGACGTGCTTGCTGAGCAAAGCTAACACGGTCTTAGTAGAGTAAAAATACGTGTATTCAAGCAGGAGAGCACAGTGACATCGGCATTAAAGAATAGACTGGTAGGAACGATTATCGTCGTTGCTTTAGCGGTCATTTTTTTACCAGACTTTCTTGATGGCAAAAAGCAAACTAACAGAGAACCTTTCGCCTCTGTCCCTGCTAACCCTCCCAAGAAACCAATTGTAGATCCTGAACCTTTTCCTTCTGAGCGGGTGGCAAAAGCGGCGGTTCCTGCTGTAAAACTAGAAGACGAAAAGGCGATTGACGATGAGCCCGCACAGGCTCAGTTGTCTGAAAGCTCGAAGGCAAACGTAACGAAATCGCCACAAACGAAAGTTATTGAAGAAGATAAGCTTGCTAGTCAAACCGTTGTCGATACGAAAAGTGCTACGGCCGACGACGATGCGGGTTGGGTAATTCAACTTGGAAGTTTCCGCCACGAAAAAAATGTTAAGGCGCTACTAGCTAAGCTGGAAAAAGCAGGCTATCGCGCGTTTAGCCGTAAAATCCAAACAAACTCGGGGCCACTTAATAAGGTTTTTGTTGGCCCTGACCTAGATAAAAAGAAGCTTGAATCAGCGTTGCCACATTTAAAAGAACTCACGAGTCTTAAAGGTAAAGTCACCACGTTTAAAGTGGAGTAGCTCCTTAGCTTTAGTGTGACGATTAGCATTACAGACTAGTAATATTTCTATCTTCTGTTAGAATGCGCGCCATCTCGCCAAAGGCTCGTTGCTTCACAACTGACAGCAACATCAACGCAATAAAGAGACGATGAACTGGGTAGACTTTTCCATACTGGGTATCATTGCGGTATCTACCTTAATAAGCCTTATTAGAGGGTTTGTTAAAGAAGCCATCTCATTAGTGGTATGGTTTGCTGCACTCTTTATTTCAAGCAATTTCTACGCTGACCTCGCGGTGTACTTCACGGCCATTGACGATCCCTATCTAAAAAATGGCGCTGCCATTGCCGCGCTATTTGTCGCAACGCTCATTTTGGGCGGTATGATCAATTATGTAATTAGCCAGCTTGTACTGGCCACCGGGCTGTCTGGTACAGACAGAGCCTTAGGTATAGTTTTTGGCGCATTGCGTGGCGTGCTTATTGTTAGCGCATTGCTCTTTTTCATGGATACCTTTACTAGTGCAGCCACTGCAGCGTGGTGGCAAGCGTCGGTACTCATCCCAGAGTTTGGTGTCATTATTGAGTGGTTTTTCAGTTATGTGAAAGACTCCTCCAGTTTTTTAAATCCCGCTTGAAATAGGTAACGCACATGTGTGGTATAGTCGGAATAGTTGGTAAAACGCCCGTAGCTCAGTCACTGTACGACGGTCTAACGGTTATTCAGCACCGTGGACAGGATGCCGCAGGCATAATGACTATCGACCAAAATATGTTTAATTTGCGTAAGGCAAATGGCTTGGTTCGGGATGTTTTTCATACGCGTCATATGAAAAGGCTATCGGGCAATATGGGAATTGGTCATGTACGCTACCCAACTGCCGGTACATCAAGTTCAGCTGAAGCCCAGCCGTTTTATGTGAACTCGCCGTTTGGTATTGCCTTTGCGCATAACGGTAACCTTACTAACGCCCATGAGCTTCAAGAAGAAGTTTTCCGCATTGCTCGTCGCCATATCAATACCACCTCAGATTCAGAGCTTCTACTAAACATTCTTGCTCATGAGCTTCAGCAGGTAGCGGGTTTAAGCGTAAGTGCTGAACACATATTTGAAGTGGTAACTAAAGTTCACAAGAAAATACGTGGTGCCTATGCCGTAGTGGCTGCCATTATTGGTCAAGGTATTGTGGCGTTTCGCGACCCGCACGGTATTCGCCCATTAGCGCTGGGCAAGCGTATGAGCGAACTGGGTGAAGAATGGATGGTCGCCTCTGAAAGCGTTGCACTTGATGCGGTAGGCTTTCAGTTTGTACGTGACGTTATGCCGGGTGAAGCGGTATTTATTACCGAAGAAGGTCAGCTACACACCAGACAGTGTGCTGAAAACCCAGTCACTTCACCTTGTATCTTTGAGTTTGTTTACTTTGCACGTCCAGATAGCTTTATTGACGGTATCTCAGTTTATGCGTCACGTGTAAACATGGGTCGTAAACTTGGTGAGAAAATAAAACGTGAGTGGGCTGACCTCGATATCGACGTGGTTATTCCTATTCCTGAAACATCCATGGACGTCGCGCTTCAAATTGCGAATACACTAGAGCTGCCGTATCGCCAAGGCTTTGTTAAAAACCGCTATATAGGGCGTACATTTATTATGCCTGGCCAAACCATGCGTAAGAAATCAGTACGCCGTAAGCTCAACGCCATTTCATCTGAATTTAAAGGCAAAAGCGTATTACTTGTCGATGACTCTATCGTTCGTGGCACAACATCAGGGCAAATTATTGAAATGGCCCGAGAGTCTGGCGCGAAGAAAGTGTACTTCGCATCAGCTGCACCAGAAATTCGCTTCCCGAACGTATACGGTATCGATATGCCTTCGGCTAACGAACTTATTGCCTACGGCCGTGAAATCGATCAAATTGCCGAGCTTATTCAGGCGGATGGGCTCATTTTCCAAGACATTTCTGACTTGGTTGAAGCAGTTCGTGAAGAAAATGAATCAATACATCGCTTTGAAACGTCTGTTTTTGATGGCAACTACATCACTGCCGACATTGACCAAGAGTACCTTGAGCGCATCGACATGTCGCGCGGGGAGCAGTCGCGAAATGCGCCTGTTGTTCAGGCTGAGCTAAGTAATCTTGATGTACACAACATTGACGCAGCAGACTAATTACAGTTGATATGCCTAATAAAGAAAAGCCGCTTTAAGAAGCGGCTTTTTTACAGGTATTAGTGAACAAATACTGGCCCGCCAGTTACGCCCCACAGCAGAACTGACCCTGTCATAAGAATAACAAGCAGCACTAAACCACAAGTTACCACCGAGCTTGAATAAATAAACCCTTTGTCTTCTGGCATGTGCATTAAAATGGGAACGCCTGAATACAGTAGGTACACCGAATAGCTGATGCCTACTAATAACGCTGTCATCACAACCCATAGCTCGGGGTAAAGACCGGCAAAACCCACCATGAAAAGTGGCGTTGCGGTATACGCGGCAAGCTCTAAAGATTGGGTATAAGTTGGCGTAGCGTCAAATGCTTTCGCTAACTCATGAATGAGGACGGCTAGGGCGACTACACCGCCAATTAAGCCGAAGTACATGCCTATACCCATCATAATAGCGGTATTTTCGCTTAGTCTTATTACGTCGCCAGCTCCAATGCTCCAACCGGAGTGAGCACTTGAATAGTAAGCAACGAGTGAAGGAATGAGCGCTATAAAAGCAATATGGGTAAGCGCGTAGAAATAGGTTTCGTGCTTGGTATCAATGGTTTGCCACTCTTCTCTGGGATGAGTGTAAATACCAATTAAATGATTCAAAATCATAAAGTCCTGCCTTGTTCACCAACGTTATTTTAAGAATATTGTTGTGAGGCAGTGAAACACACGAATAAGCCGTAAATTCGAATACTCACGGACACAGCGCAAAGCGCTAAAAAACTGCCATTAACAATACATTTACAAATCGAGTGTGCAGCAGAAACGCAAAGCCGTCAATATAAATTGGTTGATTTATGAACGAGGCAAGCCTGTTAAGTAAAGTCTGGTGCACCTGAATGGAAGCGCAGTTCATTATCGTCACTTTCAATCAATGATTTTTCTACGCTGCCAAAGTGGTTAATGCGCTCGCTGATGTCGGTTTTAGATATCTGACTGGCTAAGGTTAAATAATCTTCGAAATGGCGTGCCTCTGAGCGCAGCAGTGACACATAAAACTTACCTAAGTCTTCGGAAACATGCGGGGCTAGCTTGGCAAAACGCTCGCATGAGCGCGCTTCGATATAGGCACCACAAATGAGCTTGTCGACAAGTTTTTCTGGTTCGTAAGTGCGTACGTGACGGAGTAAGCCGTTGGCATAACGGCTAGATGTCACCGATTTATATTCGAAACCTAGCTCGTGCATAATTTCTAGCACTTGATAAAAATGATGTAGCTCTTCTTTTATCAGCATTACCATTTTATCGAGCATGTCTTTTTTGAACGGGTCGAGGCCTTCTACATTGAACACACTTTTTGAAAGATGCTTAGTGTTTAGGGATTGCCAATCGCCTTCATGGCGATACGTGAAATCTTCATAAGGCTTAAGCCATTCCAGTAGTACTTTACTGGTTTCCTCGTCGGCCACATAGCGGCGTAACAGGTACATGGCCGATTGTGCCGCTTTAAGCTCACAAATTAAGTGATCAGTAAGAATAACCCGTAAGTTTTCTTCTTTTTGCGCTTCATTTATCCACGACTGCGGGGTCTCGCAATGTAAAAACGCATTGACGGGTGAAAGAAGAGACGTTACTTCAGAAGGAGAAATTACAGACATGTGGGAGCTCGGTTTAAAGTGCTACAGATTTTCAGATACTTATGAATTTGGCATACTGCCGTGATTCGTTTCGGCAAACCTATGTTCAAGGCGTCTGAATGAATGCTAATTTTACTTGATACCCACAAGCCCTTACAACTTAAAATCGAGGCCTTTAAATTACAAAATGAATTATCTTGCCCATCTCTTTCTTGCTCGCCCCACTGCCGACTCTCATTTTGGTAACTTGTTGGGAGATTTTAGAAGGGGCGTTGATATCAACACGTTTGGAAATGCAGTACGGCTAGGCCTTAAAAATCACTACGAAGTTGATAGATTTACCGATAGGCACGAAACCGTACTAGCGGCGAAAACATTATTTCATAAAAGTCGCAGGCGTTTTGCGCCTGTAGCGCTGGATATCTATTTCGATCATTTACTTATCAAGCACTGGGCTACATTTACACCACAAGGTTTTGATGATTTTCGGGAGCAAAGTTTTGCATTATTAGAAAAGCGCCTACCTTCTATGCCAAGAGCTATGCAGCTAAGCATAGGGCACATGATCACTCACGATTGGTTTGAGGATTACGCGAGAGAAGATGGGATTGCGAAAGCTATCTCCGTAGTGGCTAAACGCATTCGCTTTGCCAATACATTTCATAAAAGCGTTGACGATATCAGTGAGCATCAAGAAGAGATAGAGCAGCTGTTTTTAGCATTTTTTCCAGAGCTCATTGCGCATATTGAAAATGAGGGGCCAGAAAATAAATCTGCGCCTCGATTTAAGTAGGTAAGCTAGATTACGAAGAGTATCGACGAAATTCGGCGATTTATCGTTGATTACAAAGCTGTATTATTAACCGCTATATAGTGTTATCAGCAGATGATACCTCAAAGCTTGCAAACTGAGGCATACATCTACGATTACTTAACTAAAAGTACACAATAAAAGACAGATAAAAAATAATGATGAAAATATATCCCTCAACGCTATCTGCATCACACCATAAAGGTGCCAAGTCAGGCAAAGCCGTTTCATGGTTTACTGCTACTCTTCTCGTTTTCGCGAGTTTAACTGGTGTTGCTACCGCGAAAGATGAAGGCCCCGTAACGCATGCTCGTTCAGTTGAAATAGACAGTAGCGTGGTAACTGAGCATGAAACAAAAATTTCGGGTAAGCGCGTGAAATACAGCGCTACCACAGGTACGCAACCGGTTTGGAACACAAAAGACGAAGCGGTTGCGACCTTGTTCTATACTTACTATCAGCGAACGGACGTAAAAGAGAATACCGAGCGCCCGCTTATCATTTCATTTAACGGTGGCCCGGGTTCCGCCTCTGTGTGGATGCATGTCGCGTATACCGGCCCGCGTATTCTCAATATCGATGATGAAGGCTACCCGGTTCAGCCTTATGGCATTCAAACCAACCCATATTCGATTTTAGACGTGGCTGATATTGTATTTGTTAACCCGGTAAACACGGGTTATAGCCGTGTGCTTCCTAAAGCAGACGGTTCAATGCCATCGCAAGATGAGCAACAAAAAATGTTCTTTGGGGTAAATGCAGATATTAGCTATTTAGCAGATTGGGTGAATACCTTTGTAACACGCAACAATCGCTGGCGCTCCCCGAAATACCTTATCGGTGAAAGCTACGGTACAACTCGGGTTTCGGGTCTTGCATTAGAGCTTCAAAACCGACAGTGGATGTATCTAAACGGTGTCGTGTTGGTATCGCCAACCGATATAGGTATTGAGCGTAACGGCCCAGTAAAAGCCGCCAACCGACTACCTTATTTTGCCGCAGCAGCCTGGTATCACAATAAGCTAGACCCAGAGCTACAAAATAAAGACTTAACTGAACTCTTACCCGAAGTCGAAGATTTCACTATCAACACGCTTATTCCGGCGCTGGCTAAAGGTGGGTTTATCGGCGATAAAGAAAAGCATGAGGTGCTAAAACAAATGGCGCGCTATTCTGGTTTAAGTGAGGCGTCTATTGCTCAAAATAACCTAGATGTAAGCACCGCTTTTTTCTGGAAAGATTTATTACGAGATGAAGGGAAGACCTTAGGCAGATTGGATAGCCGTTATTTGGGTATAGACGCGAAGCAAAGTGGTGACCGCCCTGATTACTGGGCAGAGCTAACGTCATGGCTGCATTCCTTCACACCTGCTATTAACTACTACCTGCGCAAGGAGTTAAACTATAAAACCGACATGAAATACAACATGTTCGGAAACGTGCATCCGTGGGATAGAAGTAACAACCAAACGGGGCAGAATTTGCGATTGGCGATGGCGCAAAACCCCTATTTAAATGTAATGATTCAAGCAGGTTATTACGATGGTGCAACGAATTACTTCGATGCTAAATACACCATGTGGCAGCTAGATCAAAGTGGGACCTTAAAAGACCGTTTAAGCTTTAAAGGGTATCGCAGCGGGCACATGATGTACCTGCGTCGCGATGACTTAAAACAGTCTAACCAAGATTTACGTGAATTCATTAAAGCAAGCACGCCGAGCAAAGGCGAACCTGCTGAATACAAGCGATAGTAGAACTAAAAGACAGGACAAGGATGTCAGTTTCTTTTACATATAATTTTCTTTATAAGTTGCATTTGTTTTAATTTGTTGATATTTATAGAGAAAATTGTTTGGCCCGGAACTTGCTGACATCCCTCTAACAAATAATAGATTTTTATTAACATCAATTACAAGGACGTGCCCGTGAGTAAACCTTCGCGTTTTACACTATCCCTGCTTGCAAGTGCTGCGCTAGCATTTTCTATCTCAAGTACCACCGCCAATGCTTCTGTACTCCTTTCCGGGTGGGAAGGTTCTACGGAGAGTCGATATGGCAATTTAGCGATGAATAGTAACGACGATGGTTCTTCGGGCCCTATCGTTTTCGACACATTCGAAGCGCTCGGCTTTGATAACGGCGTAAATTTTTTTGGTACCTCATACGATAGATTTTTCATTAACAACAACGGTAATATTACGTTTAATGGTCCTGTAGGTACATTTACGCCTAATTCTTTTCCTAACAGCAATCAGCCTATGATTGCGCCATTTTGGGGGGATGTGGATACACGCTGCGCAGAATGTGGTGACGTATTTATCGGCTCACCCAATGAAGATACCCTGGTGGTAACCTGGAATGACGTTGGCTACTACAATCAAAACAGTGACCCAACTAACACTTTTCAGTTAGTTTTGATTGATAGGGAAGATACTGGTGCAGGCAACTTTGACGTTGAATTCAGATATGAAGATATCGGCTGGACGACGGGAGACGTATCTGGTGGAATCCCTGCACAAGCCGGTTATGACGCTGGCGATGGGGAAAACTTTTTCACCGTACCTGGCTCTCGGACTGCCGCTATTGCTGATATAGACGAAAGTAACAGCAATACGGGTACGCCAGGTATTTGGAAATTTGCTATTCGCGACGGCGTGCTACCGGGTGATAATCCAGAAAATCCTATTCTGCCAATTGTTAATCCAGAATCACCAACAGACTATGAATTTGAATTCTCTATCGATGATCCAGACGAACTTGTTTTTATCGATCCGGATGTAGCAGTAGGTTATGACTATATTGTAAATAGTGGCCCAGATATCGCTTCGGTTCTTTTGCCAGAAGGTTATGATGACAACCTGTTTGACCTATTCCTTTGGGATGATGGCCTTATGGATTGGTTAGACACAGGTACAGATATTACAGGAGGTGTAGAGTACGACTTCACTTCACCTGTAGATCGTTTCAGAATTATGGGGATTGACGTTTCGAATATGCTTGAACCTACGCCAGATGCGTTTGTAACTGGCTTAACGTTCGATGGTTCAGGTGTTATTAACATGAACCAAAATGCAGTGACTGTATTTGTACCAGGCCCGACCCAAGTTCCGGCGCCTAGTACCTTGTTCCTTATGCTAGGTGCGCTATTCAGCACTTTCCTATTAAGAAAGCGTAAATAGTAAAAACAAGTACAATAAGGGGAGCATAAGCTCCCCATTTTCGTTAAGAGGTAGAAGTGAAATATTTAGTATTAGTTAGTTCGATACTCGCATCGTTTTCTGCATGGCCTGTGACAACGAATGATTTTGGTAGCTGGAGTTTACTGTGCAACGATTCATCAGTTTGTACACTTAGCCAGTTAGTTGCAAAAGACGAAGAAGCTACAAAAGTCTTGCTGGGCGTCAATGTTGATTATTCCTATTCGAAAAGTTTCCCAGTTTTAATAATAAAACTGCCTCAAAATACGATAACGAAAAATGGGGTCGGAGTAAAAATAGACGAGTTTGCACCTTTACAAGTCCCTTTTTCCGGGTGTGACGAAAAGGCGTGCCAAAGTATTATCAAAATCGATAGCCAGCTATTAGAGCAAATGCATAACGGTGAAACCATGCTAATTGCATTTCAGAAGTCTGAAAGCCAGCAGGTTACCTTACCCGTATCATTAGCAGGTTTTGACGAAGCATACGCGCAGCTTACTTCAAGAGTTAAACGATAAGGCTAACGTATCATTATTAAGCTAAGTTTTAATATATACCTGCTTTTTTAAGCTGTGCTAAATACTCGGCACAGCGCGTTTTTAACATATCTCGTAATAGCCTAACCGCCGGCGTAATAGACTGGCGGCTTGGGCAAATTAGCCAAAGTTGCGTGGGTTTCGGTTGGTAGTCTGACAATAACGTAATAAGACGTCCATTTAGAATGTCATCGCAGGCGTCTAAGCTTGATTTAACAGCTACTCCTTTACCTGCGACAGCCCATTTTCTAACCATTTCACCGTCGTTCGCCGTCCTGTTGCCCTGCATTTTAATCTTTAGCGGTTTACCGTCGTGCACGAATTCCCATTCGTTATACACTTTATCGTGCAGTTGATAAAACAGCCCATTGTGAGCTTGTAAATCTTCAAATTGTTCAGGGGCACCATAGGTGCTGATATAAGAGGGCGAAGCAACAAGTAAGCGTGGTACATCACATATCTTAAACCCGTAAACGCTTGCATCATCAGGCGAGCCATAACGTAAAGCTAAGTCAATTGGGTCGCGATAGAAGTCGATATTACTGTCGTTCAAATTGAGTTTTACGCTTATTTTCTCATGCTCATTCATGAAATCATCAAGCCATGGTGCAATGACGTTACGGCCTAAGTCAGAGGATAAACCTAGCCGTAATTCGCCCTCAATAACGCCAGTTTCACCTTTTAAGTTTTGTTTGGCGTTTTTTAGCATCGACATGGCTTGTTCACACGTTGGCAAGAAGCGCTCACCAGCAGAAGAAAGCCTAAGTGATCGGGTGGTGCGTACAAACAACTCAGCACCAACCGCTTGTTCTACCCGTTTAACAGCTGCACTCGCCGTAGCCGTACGCATATTTAAGTGGGTAGCTGCAGCGGTAATGTTTCTAAATTCGGCTACTTTTATCACAACGTTCAAGTCATCGAGTAACATGATTTTCAAAAACTATTTGATAATGTTTCTTATATTGTGCTGTTTATCGAAATTTAATCAAGAGTATGATGAGAATATTACTCAAAAGGAAAAACGAATGATGAAAGCTATTGGTTATACCCACTCACTAGACATTAACGAACCTAATGCACTAATAGATTTAGACGTAGACAAGCCCAGCGCGTCGGGTAGAGACTTATTGGTAAAAATAAATGCGATAGCGGTAAACCCTGTAGATTACAAAATTCGTCAACGAGTAAACCCTGAGGGTGGCGATCCTAAAATTTTAGGCTGGGATGCGGTAGGTGAAGTCGCAGAAATTGGCGCTGATGTAACCCAGTTTGCGGTAGGTGATAAGGTGTATTATGCCGGAGACCTAACGCGGGCGGGCTCTAATGCAGAATTCCAGTTGGTTGACGAGCGCATTGTAGGTAAGGCGCCGAGTTCCCTTTCTGATAGCGAAGCGGCAGCGCTTCCTTTAACCACCATCACAGCTTATGAGCTACTATTTGATCACTTGGCGCTGAAGCAGCAAAGTGAGAAAAGCGATGAAGTTGTGTTGGTAGTAGGCGCTGCCGGTGGCGTAGGCTCTATTATGCTGCAGCTGCTTAAAGTCCTGACCGGCGCAGTGGTAATAGCAACGGCGTCTCGTGAAAGCTCTAAAAACTGGGTGCAAGAACTCGGCGCAGACTATGTCGTTGATCACAGTAAACCTTTGGCCGAGCAAATTAAGTCGCTCAACATTGGTGAGGTGACCCACGTAGCCAGTTTAAACAACACGCATCAATACATTGACGAGTATGTTGAGGTGATGAAACCGAAAGGTAAACTGGCGTTAATTGACGACCCAGAAAGCTTGGACGTAGCAAAGTTAAAACAAAAGAGTCTATCGTTACATTGGGAATTTATGTTTACCCGTTCAATGTTTGAAACCGAAGATATGGTTGAGCAGAGTCGGTTGCTAACGCATGTTGCTACACTAATTGACGAAGGCAAAATAAAAACCACGGTAGGCAAGCACTTAGGTAAGATTACGACACAAAACCTTATTGCGGCCCATAGAATACTTGAAGAAGGGCGCGCAATAGGCAAATTGGTATTAGAAGGGTTTTAAGGCGCATTTAATCACTATTGGCACTCACTAAGCCCTCTCAGAGGGCTTATATCTTATCGCATCACTAAAAACGGTTTAGGCGGCATCGCGCTCCCTTGACCGCTTTGTCTTATTTGTAATTCTTTCTTCTAATTTTGTAAGAATGCCCCGGCAATCTATTCTTTATCATTTAACTCTTTGAAATTAATGTGAATTTTACTTGGAATCTAACTTGCTGTAACAGTGGCGCATAGCATTAAACATTGATGTGTGTTTAAACTTTAACCACAAGGAATAATCATGGCTGAATCATTCAAGTATGAAGGAAGTAAAGGACAAGGCGGCGAATTGCATCAGAAGGCTGGCGACGGTTACCCTACAATGACAACTGCGCAGGGTTGTCCTGTACACGATGACCAGAATTCACTAAAAGCTGGAGCAAGAGGGCCTTCAGCACTAGAAGATCACGTGATGCGTGAGAAAATATTTCACTTTGATCACGAGCGCATTCCCGAGCGCGTGGTGCATGCTCGAGGGTACGGGGCCCACGGATATTTTGAAACGTACGAGTCACTATCTGACATCACCTGTGCTGAAATTTTTCAGGAAAAAGGTAAAAAGACCCCGGTATTCACTAGATTCTCTACCGTAGCGGGCAACCAGGGTTCTCCAGATTTAGCGCGCGATGTACGAGGTTTTGCTGTTAAATTCTATACTCAAGAGGGCAATTGGGATTTAGTTGGCAATAACATTCCCGTCTTCTTTATTCAAGATGCTATCAAGTTCCCAGATTTAGTTCACTCAGCTAAACAAGAGCCTGACCGAGGTTTTCCACAAGCGCAAACCGCGCACGATAACTTTTGGGACTTCACAAGCTTAAGCCCAGAGTCTGTTCACATGCTTATGTGGGCGATGTCAGACCGCGCTATTCCGCGTTCATTCCGCTTCATGGAAGGTTTTGGTGTACACACCTTTAAGCTTATAAATGCCAAAGGTGAAATGAAATATGTGAAGTTTCATTGGAAACCGAAACAAGGTTTGCAGTCAGTCGTGTGGAATGAAGCACTGAAAATTAATGGTGCAGATCCCGATTTCCACAGAAGAGACCTTTGGAATGCAATACTTGCTGGCGACTTCCCAGAATGGGAGTTAGGAATGCAGGTCTTCGACCAAGAGTTTGCAGATAATTTTGACTTCGATGTTTTAGACGCAACCAAGCTTATACCCGAAGAGCAAGTACCAGTTAAAATTGTAGGTAAAATGGTGCTTAATAAGGTGGTAGATAACTTCTTCGCTGAAACAGAGCAAGTTGCATTTTGTACACAAAACATTGTACCTGGTATAGATTTTACCAACGACCCACTACTACAGGGGCGTAATTTCTCTTATTTAGATACTCAGTTGAAACGATTAGGTAGTACTAATTTTACGCACTTGCCCATTAACGCGCCTAAATGCCCGATGCGTCATTTCCAGCAAGACGGCCATATGGCAATGCATAATCCCAAAGGTCGTGCTAATTACGAGCCAAACTCTTGGGAAGCCGATGAGAATAATCCGCGCGCGTGTCCAGCACATGGATTTAAATCGCATAATGAAGAAGTATCAGGTGAAAAGGTTAGACATCGCTCAGAAACTTTCGCTGACCATTACAGCCAAGCTCGTCAGTTTTATATCAGCCAAACTGAAACCGAGAAAGAGCATATTCGCGACGCATTCGCTTTTGAGCTATCCAAAGTAGAGCGTTTGTCGATTCGTGAGCGAGTAGTATCACATCTATTAAATGTAGATAAAGACCTTGCGAAAGCCGTGGCTGAAGCGCTGGGCTTCTCAGAGATGCCAGAGCCAGCAGAGGCTGCAATGGAAACTAGAGAAGACCTCGTTGAGTCTGATGCGTTAAGTATCTTAAAAAATGCGCCGGATACTTTTAAAGGCAGAAAGCTGGGTATTTTAGTGAGTGATGACCTTGACGGTGAATTGCTTGGGAAAGTAAAAACTGCTTTAGATAATGAAGGCGCTATGTACGAGGTTGTTGCGCCTCAAATTGGCGGCGTTACTTGTGATAAGGGTAAAAAAGTAGATGCACAGCAGAAGGTCGATGGTGGGCCATCAGTATTATACGATGCGGTGCTGTTACTAATGTCGCAGTCGGGAGCCGAAAAGTTAGTGGGCAAGCCTGAAGCAAAAGATTTTGTTTCTGATGCGTTTGCTCACAACAAGTTTATCGGCTACACAGATGCCGCAATGCCACTTATCAAGGCCGTTGGCTTAGATAGCATGATAGACGAAGGTTTTGTGGACCTTAAACAAAAGTCGGCAGACGAATTTATTAAAACATTACGTGGTATTCGTTATTGGGCTAGATCTTAATTCAGCCTTTGCAGTTTTTTAGAAATAGGAGGGCGCTTTTTTAAGCGCCCTTTTTTATTGCGTGTCCCGTCCTGAAATTGCCGCCTCGTGAAATTATTCCGCCCCGAAATACATTGACATAAAGAGCACTTATTTAAGACCAATTCAAATAACTCTAAGGCTCAGCGGTTCTGTACTTATTTTTCAATGGTACGAATGTTTTACTGACAACAATATATTAAAACAGTTTTACTGTTAGCTGCATTCTAAAAATGGAAATTAAATTCGGATATTTTTGTTTTATTTCAATTGTCTATGTCTTTTTTGATGCTTTTGGTTGAAGTGAGCGAATCTTTAATATCTTGTCCCTTCGGCATGGGTCATGCACCCATAAGAGTGTGTATATTCATTAAGGAGGAACAAATATGTCAAAGCAAGACCAATACACAATGACCGACCCTCGTACTCAATATGATAACGATGGAACCCATTACAACGATGACCAACCTGATCCTGCATTAGATAAAAAATTAGACCCTTCAGCAGATCATGGCGAAAATACTTATCGAGGGAGCGATAGGTTGAAGGGGCGAAAAGCACTGGTAACTGGCGGAGACTCTGGCATAGGTAGAGCAGTTGCTATCGCTTTTGCCAGAGAAGGCGCTGACGTCGTCATCAATTACCTTCCCTCTGAACAGGAAGATGGAGATAAAACCGTTGCCATTCTAGAAGAAGCAGGTGTAAAAGCTAAGGGCATAGCCGGAGACATTAAAAACGAAGACTTCTGTATTTCCCTTGTAGAAGAGGCGAACGCTTTTTTAGACGGTCTCGATATTCTTGTAAATAATGCTGGTAAGCAGAAATTTATTGAAAATATTGAGGATATCACTACCGAGCAATTTAGAACTACGTTCGAAACTAACGTTTTCGCCATGTTTTGGATTACCAAAGCGGCGGCTAAACATATGCCCCCAGGTGGCAGCATTATCAATTCTACATCTATTCAGTGCTATCAGCCTTCACCCGGCCTTCTGGATTATTCATCAACTAAAGGTGCCATTACTTCGTTTACCAAATCGTGCGCCAAAATGTTGATAGAAAAAGGCATCAGAGTGAACGGCGTTGCCCCTGGCCCCATTTGGACACCCATACAACAAAGTGGTGGACAAGCGCCAGACAAGCTTCCTAAGTTTGGTGAAGATACGCCTATAGGCCGTGCAGGGCAGCCCGCAGAACTTGCTCCAGCGTATGTGTATTTAGCATCTCAAGAATCTAGCTATGTCACGGCCGAAATATTAGGAGTAACAGGCGGTAAACATCTTCCGTAATAATCGTTTAAAAAGGGACTTTATTTCCTAAAGAGATATTATTAAACGAAGGGGCGTAAAATAACGCCCCTTTTGTTAAAAGTTATCAGCGGCACATAGCGCTAAGAAGCGCGTTCGCAGCTTGCAATTACAATCTTTCAGCAGCGTCAGAGAACCATTGCTTATGGCGTTTCTCATCTGCCCAGTGCCTTTCTATCGTAGCACGCTCTTGTGGTGTAAAACCGTCATGGTCTAAGGCTTTTTCATATGCTTTAGTTGTGACCTCTTCATTAACAACCATCGCTTTAAGAATCGCTTTATCGTTGATAAGCCCTGCAATGACAACTTTTCCCTTCGTCAGTACTTTCTTGAAATCAGCTTCAGTAACTCTATCCTCACTTCGTTGGACTAGCATTTTGTTTAGCGATTCGATATGCGCTTGGTGGTCGTCTCTAAACGTCGCTATTGTCTCCTTGAAACTTGGCTCTTCTATGCGTTCTAGCGTTGCCTCGTAGGCAGCAAGAGCATCAAAGTCTAATTGGCATAGTTCCGATATCACTTTTGCAGTAGATGACATAGTTCTCTCCTTAATATGTCAGTTAAAATTATTTGTACCGGCATATCGTGATAGAAGATTAACTATATTTAATTATACTTTGCCAACAATTACTGCAAGGTCAGTTAGCCTTTTGGAGCGCTGTTATAATTTCTTGGGTCTCAGCTCGCGTTCTATAATCTACATCAACGTAGCGTCAGATGACTTCACCAATTATTTTTTGCAGTGCGTTCAGCTGTAAGTGGTAATATGAGCACCAACTGCCTCAATAGAAAGTGAGTACCACAGAATCTTTGCGATAAATGCACAGGCGGGCTCGGCTGTCAGCATAAGTTTTAAAACCTTTTTATAAAATAGCGAGTTGTTTGTAGTGAATGTGATAAGGCTGTCTTTATAACAGCCTCTACATGCGATGGACTAAAGCTTTACTAATGTTCTTCCCGACAGTTCGCCTTTTAAAATGGCATCTATTTTTTGGCTAACGTCATCTAGCGAAACTTCTTCAGTTAAATCGTTAAGACATTCTAATTTCCATTCACTGGCTAATTTATCCCAAAGTCTCAATCTAGGCGGCATGGGACATTGTACTGAGTCGATACCTAGCAAAGACACGCCGCGTAAAATAAACGGAAATACACTTACATTAAGATCGGCTGAAGCAGTCAGTCCACAACATGTTACCGAACCACCATATTGGGTTGACTTAATAGCCTGCGCTAAGTATTCGCCGCCTACGGTATCAACTGCGCCCGCGTATTGTTCTTTTAACATAGGGCGCTCTTTACTTTCCAACAGCTCATCACGAGTTATTACTTTGCTTGCGCCGAGGTTTTTTAAAAATGACTCATGTTCTTTTTTGCCAGTACATGCCACTACAGAAAAGCCAGCTTTGGCAAGCAGTGCAACTGCCACAGACCCAACGCCACCCGTGGCGCCTGTTACCAAGATATCACCTTTATCAGGCGTTATGCCGTGTTCAACTAACCCTTGTACTGACAGCCCAGCTGTAAAGCCAGCCGTACCAATTACCATCGACTCTTTTAAAGATAAGCCTTCAGGTTTGGCTACTGCCCATTCGCTAGGAATTCGAATGTATTCACCGAAGCCGCCTGGAGTATTCATGCCCAAATCATAACCTGTAATGATAACCTCATCGCCTTCTTTAAACCGGCCGTCATCACATGACACCACTGTACCTGCTGCATCTATGCCTGGGGTGTGGGGAAAATTTCTACTAACACCAGGATTACCTGTTGCAGACAAGGCATCTTTATAGTTGAGTGATGAATACTCTACCTTGATGAGAAGAGTGCCGTCTGGCAAATCATTGAGTGAGCGCTCTGTGATGCCACGAGTGAATGATTTGTCTTCCTGTTTTTCTACAAGTAAAGCCTTAAACGATGTCATACCTGTCTCCGTTGGTCGAAAATTTACGCTACCCATTGTGACGATATATAAACTTTGCGCAAGTATGCACTTTTTAGTAGGGTAGTACCCTAAAAGATACTATTGGGCTTTCCCGTACATAACTTTCAAGGTTTAGACATAACCCAAAGCGAGAACGCCAGTCTCGGAGGAAAGATGACAGCAAGTTTAAAATCCGTAGACAGTACCCCAGAGAATGGTTCTGTCGGCTCACTGAGTACAGATGAAAATATCGAAAAACCGAGCGGAACAGTCAGCGAACCGAAGCAATATATTTGTGGTGTTGCGGTGTCGCTAGAAATTATTGGCGGTAAGTGGAAAGGGGTGATCCTTTGGCATCTTTGCCATAAAACCCTTCGCTTTAGCCAGTTAAGGCGACGGCTTCAGGGGGTGACGCAAAAAATGCTGACACAGCAACTTAGAGAGTTAGAGCGAGACGGGCTGGTAAATAGAAAGGTGTATGCCGAAGTTCCGCCGCGGGTGGAGTATTCGCTAACCGAATTAGGTCGCACTTTAGAGCCAACCCTGCGTCAACTATGCGATTGGGGAAGAACGTATAATGACGAACATAAACCGTAAAGAATACCAATCACCTACACATAAATAAAAAAGGCGAGCATTGAAAAGAGACCCTCCCAATGCTCGCCTTCAATGTATAAGTGAGGATGTACCTCTCACGGCTTAGGCTAATAGAGCGCCTATAGAAAGCGTGCTTTCTTCGCCATTGCTAACCGTGTTAATAGTCGCGTCCATTGCAGCGAAATCTACGGTTAATGATGCTGCATCACCGTCGTTGCTCCACGACAGTACAAGAGTGTTATCCGTATACGTAACGTCAAAAGCGCCGCCAAACGCTTTGTTTTCGTTTCTAAGCGTAATAAGCTGCATTAAACCTTTAACAACTGGCTTTTGAATAGCGTCTTCAACCATCGCTGTTGTTAAATAAGGGCGGTTTATATCGCGACCCACATTCGTGTTTGCTAGTAGCTCCATGTCGTTGTGCGCAGCAAGTAAGCCACCGTAATAAACTTGAGGAATACCTGGGCTGAAGAATTGGATAGCTCTCGCTACTAAGTAAGCAAAGTCGTCTTTGCCTAGCGCGTCATAGTAGGTACAGTTGACCTGATAAAGGTCAACGTTGTTGGCTGCCGCGCCGGTTGCCTTTTTAGACTCGCCATTTGAATTAACGTGAATTTGTTCAACTAATGCGTTGATAGCGTCGGCGCTAATCAGGCCTGGTTTGTCGCCGCTTGCACCCACATCAACAATACCGATACCGTCGTGCGTATCGAGTACTGTAAAGCAGTTGCGAGGAGAAATAGACAACCAATGCGCTAGTGCGCTCGCATCTTTGGTGAATAGAGTGTGCAGCACCAAAGGCGGTAGTGCGAAGTCATAAACGCTGTCACAACGCGCCGCGATATCAATTTGCGTTTGGTAATGGCTGTGAATTTCAACCAGGCATTGCATGCCCATGGTGCGAGCTCGCTTAGAAAGGGCTTCAATAAATTCAAATGTCTCTTCAAGCATGAAGCAATTTGAACCCGCGCGTTTAATAGCGTAACCGGCTGCATCTAAACGTATTAGATCAACGTTACTTTCGGTAAACGACTGAAGGATAGAAGAAAGGTACTCTTTCCCTAACTCCGACTCAACGTCAATATCAATTTGGTTCGATGTAAATGTTGTCCAAAATGGTACCGTTTCTGTCGAGTCTGTCTCTATACCAACTTCGTAGTCGCTGAAAAATGGCGTAGGGCGAGGGCGGAAGACTTTTGCGATCTGTTCGTCAATTTCAGCCTGATCGTTGCCAGAGAAAACATCTTCTTTTGTAAGGAATAGTGGCCAGTATTCAGACTCTCGTCCCTTTTTTAGCACATCTGTAAATGCTTCGCTTTGACCTGACATATGGTTCACAATGAGGTCGGCCATAATATCTACCGACTCACCAAGCTTTTTAATATTGTTCCAATCGCCTAGACGTTCGTCTACTGTGGTGTGATCGATGGGGTCAAACCCTGCATCTTCTCCGTCGTAAGGGTAGTAAAAAGGTAAAATATGAACACCTTTAAACAAGCCTTTAAGGGGGCCATCCAGTAGATTGGTTAGACTTTCGATGTTGCCGTCGCCTAGTCGGTCCGCATATGTAATTAACTGAACGCCATTGCGTATAGACATGATAACTCTCCAAAATTCAGCATGTGCTTGCTCGTACTTCTTTACATCTATCGAGCGAGCATTACCTCGAATTAAGCGCTACCAGTCTTTTTCATTCACAGTGAATTGTTAACGGGCTTAGCTTAATTCTTAACCTGCTTTTTCAAACTCAGCCACATGGGGCGAGATTTACAAAAAACTCAACTCTTAATCGATTAAGATAAGGTAACAGTAGAATGCGCATTTGTAAATGAAAAGTTTATGAAATGAGGCGGTAGGGCACGTATAACGCAGGCTTAACAATTGGTTAACAGTTGTGGCGAGTGTTTTTTATTCGCCTCTATCTAGCTTAGATGTGTCGGACGGCTGTTGTTGAGATACTTCTTGTGCTTTTTTAGCTTCTTTCCATTTATCCAACTTTTCGTAATACACATCCCAGATACAAGGGCAGCAAGCGCCGCCACCGCAACAGTCATCACGTAGCGGTTTTTCTGGTTCTTCAGGTAGCGTTGCCATACTAAATATCCTCTAAGCCAGTAGGTATTATAAACGAAGAGTGGGGGCGTACCAACAAAAAGCCCTGTTTAGAACAGGGCTTTATACGGGTAGTCAGTTTGCAGATGCTTATTCAGCGGGGCGTTCTTCAGTTACTGTTTTTGGGGTAAGTTTCCTTGGTTCTGCTACAACAGGCTTAGGCCTTACTGCGCTGGCTTGCGATAGTACGTCACTATTGCCCGTCACTAAATCTTCCAAGGTGCCTTTGTCGGCATCGACTAAACCTACTTCGCGCAACATTGAATCTACAAGAGGTGCATTAGCGCGGTAATTAAGTGCTGCTTGAGTAACTTGCTCTGCTAAGCCACTTCCTGCAGTAGCAACGGTGTGGTCGCCTTTAACGCCACTACCCTGGCCGTACCCTTGAAGAATTTTAATACCATCAATATTTTCAAGTGGCTTAACGGCATGCGCCACCAGTTCGGGCAATACCTTAAGCATGGCAAGCGACTTCTGTAGCTCAATCTGCTCATTTTTTAGGGTATTTTCAGCTTCGTAAAGGGCCTGTTTACCTTGTGCCTCAACCGCAAGTACCTTCTCGTCGGCCTCTGCTTGCAGCATTTTCGCATCAGCGGTGGCTTTCGCTTCGGTTAGGATCGCTTCAGCGGTGTTTTCTGCCGCTTCTTTTTTAGCCTGTGCTTCAACGGTAATACTTACCGCTTCACGTTCAGCTTCTTTACGGGCGTCTATAACTTCAATTTGCTTCTTACGTTCAGCCTCTGCTACTGATTTCGCGGTCAGTACGGCTTCTTCTTTTTCAACTTTTTGTTTTTCCGCTTCAGCGGCTTTTGCACGCGCTGCAGACTCTTCTTCAGACTTGGTCGCAACGGCAATTTGTTTCACTTGCTCGGAAACTTCTACTTCTTGTTGCTGGCGAATTCGCGCTTGTTCTAGCGCTTGGCGTTTGGCAATTTCTTGGGTTTCAATTTCTCGCGACTTTTCAATTTCCGCAGCTTCTATAGCGCGATTTTTAGCAATTTCTGCCTCGCGCTCTTCACGCTCTTTCATTTCACGCTGTTTAGCAATTTCCGCTTTTTGTTCCTGACGCTTAAAAGCAAGCACCTGTTCTTGGGCGAGTCGAGCTTCTTCTTCGTCCCGTTTAACGTCTAAAGACTGCTTTTCTGCGGCTAAATTACGCTGCTCAATAAAAATGCGATTTTCTTGCTGGATATCGTTGGTTTCTTTGCGTTTTTCTTCGATGATTTTGGTCAAGCGTGCGCGACCTTCGGCATCGAACGCGTTATTTTCATTAAAGAATTGCAAGTCAGTTTGGTCGAAGCCCGTTAAGCTTACCGACTCTAACTCTAAACCGTTCTTTTCAAGGTCGTTAGCAACACTTTGTTGAACCTTCTGCACAAAATCAGCACGCTGTTCATGCATTTCGGTCATGCTCATTTCAGCTGCTACGGCGCGAAGTACGTCAACGAATTTCGACTCCATCAATTTCTTAACTTCTTCGGCGCGGGTGGTACGGGTACCTAGCGTTTGCGCCGCCATTGAGATGCCGTTGGCATTAGGTGCCACACGCAGATAGAAGTCGGCTTTAACGTCAACGCGCATGCGATCTTTAGTAATCAGGGCGTCTTTTTGAATTTTCTCCACTTCTATGCGAAGGGTGTTCATGTTTACAGGAATTATTTCGTGAACAACAGGGAGCACAAGCGCGCCGCCGTCTTTTATAACTTTCTCACCGCCCAGGCCGGTTCTTACAAACGCCGTTTCCTTAGTTGCTCGGGTGTAGAGTTTAGCGAAAATAAGGCCAATAACGATAAGCCCTACAACAATAGCACCGGCAATAAAGAGTATTGACGGCAAGCTAGATGGTTGAATTGTATCCATACTTTTATCTCTTTTTAGGTTATAGGTAGCGTGTTGCTAACCAACTGTGTTTATTTTTTTGAATTAAGATTACGCGCTCTCCTTGCGAAAAAAGTTCTTCTTCTTCAAAAGGCTCTACTAGCACGAAATGAGGTTGTGAATAACAATCAGTGAACTTTGCTTCTGCGGGGTTACCTCTACTGGCTTTGCCGATGGTAATCTCTGCTACTGACCCTACAAACTCGTCGCTGTTAACTGCGCTCGATTCTATCGTGGGAAGCAAACTCGAAATAATGTGTACCGTTTTAGCGGTAATAAATAACCCTAATAAAAATGCAAGTGGCACTGAGATGAGTGAAGGAGGAGTAACACTTAAAACCGTAGCTGACAGGCCGTTTATAAGTAACCCACTAAGACCAAAAACGGTCAGTAATACAATTAAATAAATTAGAAACGGAACTTTATTGATATTTAAAAAGTTGGCAAAGGCT
The DNA here is from genome assembly GCF_054968525.1 of Alteromonas sp. G5_S2_22_S1. Lineage (NCBI taxonomy): Bacteria > Pseudomonadati > Pseudomonadota > Gammaproteobacteria > Alteromonadales > Alteromonadaceae > Alteromonas > Alteromonas sp. G5_S2_22_S1. The sequence goes on from NZ_JBQKUJ010000011.1 coordinate 121,276, forward strand.
GTGTTAAGGAAACCTTCGCTATCTAACTCGCCAAAATCGTCGCCTACACCTAACACGCTTGCACCGAAAATCGTGCCAATAAGCTCTAACACAAAAACAATGAAAACGGCTATAAGCGCAATGCTGAACCAGAAGTTTGAGGGGGAAAGAAGAACATCTGTCATTTACACCATCCATGATGACTAACTCGTTTTCTTACGTTATACCACAGAACAATAATTAAGCTAGTGAATAACTTATGTACTTTCGACTAGTTTGTAACAATAAATTATCAGATTATCTGTTATTCTATTTAATGTGAGCGAAAGGGATGCTGCAGCCTTTTCGCCACAAATCATGGTCGATATAGAAAACGGCTTAGGCTAAACTTTTAAAGCCCTTTCTACATGAAAATGCTCAGTTGAAATTGTGCTTTTCCAGAAGCACTTCATCGGCGGTAACCCGTAATACGCTACCTTGATCGTACCAGTCGCCAAGGACTATGCGCGTCGCTGATTTTCCGTTTGCTTTGAGGCTATGAATGTTTGGTCTGTGCGTATGACCATGGATCATGCGCTGTACGCCCCACTTTTCCATCACTTTCACCACCTCTTCAGGGGTGACATCCATAATCTCAGGTTTTAGGTTCTGTTGCTTTTCTTTGCTTTCGGCACGGCCGTTATCTGCTACACGCTGTCGATACCACAAGGGCAAGGCTAGCATTAAGCGTGGCCACCACCACCCGCGAGATTTTTTGCGAAACTTTTGATAGGCAACATCGCGAGTACAAAGCTCATCACCGTGCGTGAGCAGGGTAGGTGTGCCGTACAAATCAATAACTTCTTGTTCGTTTAAGAGAGTCATACCGGCTTTCGATAGCCACTTTTCCCGTATGGCGAAATCGCGGTTGCCATGAATGAAGTAAATAGGGCAGTGCTGACTGACTTCTTTAAAGGCTGACGCAATGGCAGTGTTAAAGGGCGTGACATTGTCGTCGCCAATCCACACTTCGAATAGGTCGCCAAGAACATAAAGTGCGTCAGCATTAATTGCATCTTCTTTTAAAAAGCGCATCAAGCATTCTGTGATATCTGGACGATCGGCACTTAGGTGTAAATCAGCGATGAAGTAGGTGAACGACATAATTCTTCTTAACGTAGTTTAAAAAGCCGCGTTAAAAAAACGCGGCTTGCTTTTAGCTTAATATTTCAAGCATGTTTTGAAAAACATGCCAGCCATACGATCAATAAGGCTATAGTTTAAGCCGCTAATTAAGCAACCACTGCTTTTTCAATGATCACTGGCTCTACAGGTACGTCTTGGTGATAGCCGTTATTACCTGTTTTAACCGCTTTAATTTTCTCTACAACATCCATGCCTTCAGTTACTTTACCGAATGCACAGTAGCCCCAGCCATTCATCGACTTGCTTGTATGGTTTAGGAAGTCGTTGTTGTTCACGTTAATGAAAAACTGAGCTGTGGCTGAGTGTGGGTCTTGAGTGCGCGCCATCGCGATGGTGCCAACTTCGTTTGCAACGCCGTTGTCAGCTTCGTTTTCAATAGGGTCTTTGGTGTCTTTTTGTTCCATATCAGGGGTGAAACCACCACCTTGAATCATGAAGTTGTTAATTACACGATGGAAAATAGTGTTGTCGAAGAAGCCGTCTTCTACATAAGAAAGAAAGTTCGCTACGGTTTTAGGCGCTTTATCTTCAAAAAGCTCTAGGGTGATATCACCGAAATTTGTTTTCAACGTAACCATTGTGGTGTGTCCTGTGTGTTAGCATATATAAAGTGCGCCGATTTTAGCGCAAAAGAGGGCGGTAGCGCAAAATACTACTACAGCGCAAAAGCCTTGTACCATTTGCATGGTGACAGTGCTAAACTTTGCGGCCCAAAAATTATGACAAATAGGAAATATAGACATGCTACATCTTTACAACACCCGAACCCGTGAAAAAGCGAAGTTTGTTCCGCTTCAAGAAGGGAAAGTGGGTTTGTATGTGTGTGGTATCACCGTTTATGACCTAAGTCACATGGGCCACGCCCGTACTTACCTAAGTTTCGACGTGTTAGTACGCTATTTGCGCCACCTTGGTTTAGACGTTAAGTACGTGCGTAATATCACAGACATAGACGACAAAATTATTGCTCGCGCTAATGAAAACGGCGAAAGCTTCGAAGCACTCACGGCACGTACTATCGCCATGATGCACGAAGACTTTGCAGCGATTAACCTACTAGAGCCAGATGTTGAGCCGACAGTAAGCGGCCACATGGATGAAATTATAGAAATCATTCAGCGCCTGATGGATAAAGGCTACGCTTATCAAGCTAAAAGCGGCGATGTGCTATTCGACGTAAGTAAGTATGAAGATTACGGCAAGCTAAGCAAACAAGACTTAGATCAGCTTAAAGCCGGTGCCCGTGTTGAAGTGGCGGCAGGTAAAGATGACCCGCTAGACTTCGTGCTGTGGAAGACCACCAAGCCTGGAGAGCCTGCATGGCAATCGCCATGGGGCGAAGGCCGCCCGGGCTGGCACATTGAATGTTCTGCAATGAATCATAAGCATCTTGGTGCGCACTTTGATATTCACGGCGGTGGCTCAGATTTAACCTTCCCGCACCATGAAAATGAAGTGGCTCAGTCGTGCTGCGCATATGATACGCCTTACGTAAACGTGTGGATGCACGCGGGTATGGTTCAAGTTAACGACGAAAAAATGTCTAAATCGTTGGGTAACTTTTTTACTTTACGCGATGTGCTAAAAGAGCACGATTCAGAAACCTTGCGTTTCTTTTTGATGTCGGCGCATTATCGTAGCCAGTTAAGTTACTCTCAAGACAATATCACCCAAGCGAAAGCGGCGCTGGAGCGTTTATATACTGCGCTGCGTGGTGTTGTAGTAAATGAGAGCACAGACCTTAGCTACGGTGGCTACCTAGCGCGTTTCGAAGCGGCTATGAACGATGACCTAAACGTACCTGAAGCCTTTTCGGTATTGTTCGATGTGGCACGTGAGCTTAACCGCCAAAAAGACAATGCTGAAGAAGCCGGTAAACTGGCTGCTGTTCTTAAAGGCCTAGGCGCAATTTTGGGTATGCTTCAAAGCGACCCAGATACTTACCTTAAAGGCGGTGAAGGCAATGACGATGAAGCGGCTGAAATTGAAGCGTTAATTAAACAGCGTAACGATGCCCGTGCCTCCAAAGATTGGGCAGCGGCAGATGCCGCACGCGATGCGTTAAACGCAAAAGGCGTAGTGTTAGAAGACGGCCCAAGCGGTACTACGTGGCGTAAAGCATAATTAGCAGCCAATACTTTTTAACAGAATGAAAGCCCGCATTTGCGGGTTTTCTTTTTAGTTAAGCTTAAAGCGCACACCGAGTTTTCGTCATTGAACAGCGGTTTTTGGATATACGTACGAAGCTAAACATTTGAAAGTAAAATGGTATCTCCCGAGCTAACGTTTAATGCTTGTGCTGTTTTGCGAGAAATAACAGCTATTTCGTCTTGTTCTTCGGTTTCTGCCATCATTGCATAAAAAGGCTGGCTTAACGTGGCGATAAGCTTAATTTTACTCTCGGTGACGAACCCAGTACCTTCGCTAACTTTTATTCTTAACAGCTATTGTCGCCATTTATCCATCGATTTACATCATCACTTAAATTTAAGTCTGTGCCCAAGTTAAACTCACCTTCTCGAACAGATACCTCGCTGCCGTAGGTTGAGTGGGTAACGGTGACGTGTAAAAAAGGATATTGCGGGGTGCTCCCTTCTTTACGACTGGCCGTGAGTTTGTAGCCGTTTTGTATTGTGTACGTGTTTACGACTATATCGCTATGGATTGGCTGATGCAGTGTGGACCAGCATCGGTTTGCATTGTATTCAATGCGCTCAACTATTTTTTCAGGTTCTTGGTTGGTGGAAATAGAAGAGGTCGGCAAGATCACCATGCAGCCTGAAGCAAATGCCGTTATACAACTTGCTAGTATTGCGTGGTTAAATGAGCGGCTGAACATTCTGCAGCGTTTCATTTTCATCATAAGTCCCTCTAATCGTTATAATTATATTCGTAAGGACTTTATATTAGCTTATTTGTATGAACAATGGCTGAATAGAATACTGGCTAGCGTTCACCTTGACTCTACCGCTTTGCAAATTAATTAAATTTCGGGCTTGCCAGTGGGGATAGCCGATTCTTTTTCGGTGAGATGTGACTTCCACCGCTGCTGTGCAACGTGCGCTTTCACCAGTTCTAAGCATTCGTTTACAACGTTAAGTACTTCTTTATCAAGTGCATCGGCGGTAGGGGTATAGTCGTGTATGCCGACTGAAATGAAATGGTCGATGCGCTCTGCGTCTAAGTCGCTTAACAGGTTCACTAGCGATGTGGTAACGATATCGGTGACTGACTCTTCCAACGTATTTTCAATGGTTTTGCCGATAACAGGTAGGTAATGCAGGGAAGAAACTTGTGCATTACTTCTCACCGCTTTGCCCACGCTTTTTCTCACGTGTTCGCGAATCACTTCGCCGTGCTCTTCGCTTTGAATTGACTGACCTAAATGATTGATGACACCTGCCATCCATTGAGTAATCACAGGACGGCGTGGTGCCAGCACCTGAGCATTGATGTCGTCTAATAAAGGCGAACCTGCTGAGATGTCTTTTTGCGCATCGCTGAGCACTTTTACAACAATTCGGTCGCTTAACTCTTCAACAAATACATCGTAGTAAAACGCAAAAAAGCGAAAGACCGCGGTTTGATTTAAGTCGATGATTTCGAATTTGTGCAGGCGGTGCAAAATAGAAAATATGCGCAAGAAACGAAATAGGCGGGTAGGCCCAGTAGGGATAAGGCCTATGATGTCGTACCAATGCAAAAACGGAAAGAAGTACCAGCGTAAGTGCTCTTTACGAACAATAGCAACGGCCCAACGAAAACAGAACTCGGTAAAGAAGATGGCAATAAACACTAAGTCGACCAACAGGAAGTTGGCGTGAATTGGGTCGTAAGCGTTAAGAAAGGCGGGGAAATATGTACCTAATAGACCGTATACAAAGTCTGTAGCATAAAGCGCATCGAAAATAAGCCATGTTAGGTTCACAAAAAGTATACCTAACATGACTAAGTCTAAAATTAACCAAGGCGTTTCGTGACTGTTTCGCAGATTTTCTCGGTTAATTCTTAGCATTTCCATATCCTGTTTGGTGCTAGTCGAACAAGGGTTAGCCTGAGGCGCTAGACCTAGTTACATCTACGTAAAGCTTAAGCTTCTGGCCTGGCTGTAAATAACGTTTGGTATTTAGTGAGTTCCACTTGCCTATGTCGCTTACTTTAACATTGAACTTGCTGGCAATACGAGACAAGGAGTCACCATTTCTTACCGTGTAAGTTAGCTTCTTGGTAACGCCGTTTTGAGGCGTTCCTTGTTGCCATATTACTAATGTTTTACCTGGATGAAGCATATCGCCAGGCGCCATACCGTTCCACTTAGCAAGTTGTTTGGTGCTTATTTTGTACTTACGGGCGATATCCCAAAGCGTATCACCTGATTTAACCGTATGGCGTACTTTCTGTTTAGACCCACTGCCACTTTGCAAACTGGCAAGGCGCTGTTCCTGTGATAACGTGTAGCTATCGAGTTCTTGCAGTGCAACGGGTACCATAATCGCTTGGCCCACTCGAATCATAGAGCTATCCAGCTCGTTAATTCTTTTTAGCACTTTCACCGTAGTGTGGTATTGCTTAGCAATTTTACTCAAGCTGTCGCCTGACTTCACCGTGTGGCGAACCCAGTTTAGGCGCTCTTTTTGATCGATTTTGGCCAGAGCTTGAGAAAACGCGGCGGCTTTTACTAAGGGTAAGACAAGCCTATGTGGTCCATCTGGCGATGTGGCCCAACGGTTAAAGCCAGGGTTGAGTGCATGTAGCTCTTTTAACGACATGCCGGCTAGGTCTGCGGCAAAGGCAAGGTCTACCTGAGAACCAATATCTACCACTTCAATAACCGCTACGTTTTCCACTTCCGGCCATGAATAGGCATATTCGTCTTTGTTTTTAAGAATGTCGGCTAGGGCTAACAGCTTTGGCACGTATGCACGGGTTTCTTTCGGTAAGTTCAAATTCCAAAAGTCAGTAGGTTTACCCGCCCGTATATTCGCTTTAATCGCTCTTTGCACTCTGCCTTCACCGCTATTGTACGCGGCAAGTGCATGAAGCCAGTCTCCGTCGAACATATCGTTTAGATATGTGAGGTAGTCTAACGCCCCTTTTGTAGAAGCAACCACGTCGCGGCGGCCATCGTACCACCAGTTCTGAGGCATACCGAAGCGTTTGCCTGTGCCAGGTATAAACTGCCACATTCCCGCTGCACGTCCGTGAGAGTAGGCAAAAGGGTCGAACGCACTTTCTACGATGGGTAAAAGCACAAGCTCCATAGGCATGTCGCGCTTTTCAATTTCTTCAACAATGTAATACAAAAAAGGTTTGGCACGCTTGACTACGCGGGCCATGTATTCGGGGTGCTTTAGATACCATTTTCTTTGCGAGCTTATCCGCTTTTCATCTGGAATAGGCAGCGCAAAATTGGTGCTGGCCCGTTCCCACACATTAGTGACAACGGCCTGCGTGTGTAAATCTGGCGTATCGGTAAGTTCTGCACCTTCTTCTAAGACGTCGTCATTAGGATGAACAACATCAATAACGCCGTCTCTTGCAATTTCGCAATCGGAAATGGCTTCTTCGGTATTGTGAATTTCACTACACGCTTCTAATAAAGCGTTCTCGTTACTTTCTAATTGCGCACTGTCGTTATTATTATCGGTTAACTGACAACCCGTTAAACCTATCGCTAATATCAGCGGCGATAGTGGGAAAAACTTCAACTGCATATATGAAGAAACCTCTTGGAGCACTGCAAACCGTCAATATTACGATAAACGGTTTACTATTGCATCAAAACTCATCTTTCCAGCGGCGAACTGCAGCAAAGACTGCTACATCGTCGGCCAGGTTATTTTCGCAATAGGCTTCGGCAGCAGTTTTTACAGAAAGTTCATGGGCGCGTAAAAATGGGTTTATGTTTTTTTGCTCTTCAAGATTGCTGGGTAACGTGGGAAGGTTTTGCTCACGCATCGATGCAACCCAATCTGCGTAGTGGTTAAGTGCGCCATTATCAGGCTCTACGGCTAACGCAAAGTTAACGTTGGCTTGAGTATACTCGTGCGTGCAGTACACTTTGGTGTCATCGGGAAGGCGCTTGAGTTTATTTAAAGAGTGATACATTTGTTCGGGCGAGCCTTCAAATAAACGACCGCATCCGGCCGAAAACAGTGTATCGCCGCAAAACAGCGCGCCATGGCCAAAGAAGGCGATATGATCGAGCGTGTGTCCAGGCACTTCCATTACCTGGAACGACAGATTCAATATAGGCAGTGATACCGTATCGCCTTGGGCCACCGACTTGGTGATGCCACGGATATGATTGCCTCGTGGGCCTATAATCGGCAACTCTGGCACCGCGGTAGCCAGTTTGGCAATACCACCAGTATGGTCTCTATGGTGATGGGTAATGAGCACCGCACTCAGCGTTAGGCCTTTCGCGTTAATAAATGCCAATACTGGCTCAGCGTCACCCGGGTCTACCACAATCGCGTTGGTATCATCGTGAATACACCAAATATAGTTATCGGTAAAAGCGGGAATGGGGTGAATGGTGATGCCTGAAGGAAATGTTTCTGCCGTCATATTTGTACCTGCTTGTGTAGGTAGAATTATGCGTTACTATAGGGGCTTGTGGACAGCAGAGCAACCAAAGAGCGCGCAGTGATAATGAAATCGGCGTTTAGAGCCAAACCTCCCCGCTACCCAACAAGTTGGAAAGACTTCCCCGCGGGCGAGCACATACGCGATGCTGTTAAAACGGTGTGCGACGATTATGCCGAGCGCATATTTGGATATCACTTTGCTAAGCTAGGCTCTTTAAGTGCCGAGATTAATTTAGACACTAGCCCTATAAGGCATCATATTAACCAAGTGCCATTTGATAACCAGTTTGGCCGCCAATTAGACGCCAATAACGCATCTGAAGATATCGCCGACAATAAAGTTTCACCTTCACAGTTACATGAAAAAAGCAGCGAGTCGACAATCAACAAAGGAAATATGGTCGTAGGGGAGTCGCATTCCTTACCCTTTGCTGAAAACAGTATTGACGGCTTTTTATTGGCTAACGAGCTAGATTTTGCCCAAGATCCCCATGAAATATTAAGAGAAGTAGACCGCGTTATTACACAAAACGGTTACGTCATTATTAGCGGCTTTAACCCTTTAAGCCTTGCCGGAATTGCCAAGTTTTTGCCCGTTAAGCGTGGAAATATTTTACACGATGCACGCTTTTTCACGTCCTACCGCATGAAAGATTGGCTACAACTACTTGGGTTTGAAATTGTTGAGCAGCGCCAGGTGCTGTTCTCTACGCTATTTTTTCAGCAACGGTGGAAAGGGGCCGCTAAGATTCAGCACTATTTAGCGTCTTATTTGCCCTGGTGCAGCGCCGTATACGTTATATTGGCTAAAAAACGGGTCATCCCTATGACTGCTATAAAGCCTAAACGTAATTTAAAACCGCGCTTTTCTGCAGTAGGGGCAAGTGCAAGAACTTCAGCCGTGAACCGTTCGCTGCGTTAAAGTATACGTCATACACGTGCAACGCATTTTGCTATTAGGCATGTGGTGATGACAAGTGGCTAACTATTTTCGATATGTGCTGCGCTGCGATAGTCGATGTCGCCAGACTTTCGAGTTAATAAGCCAATTTTAAAAGAAAAATTGGAGATAGCTTAGAAAGCTATCTCCCTTTTAGGGGGTTAATCGTTACTTGCGTTATACAGATGTACATCTCGCTGCGGATAAGGGATGCTAATACCTTCTTCATCGAAGGCTTTTTTAACTTTTTCCTGCATATCCCAGTAGTAAGGCCACAAATCATCTGTGCCGACCCAAGGTCTAAACATCAGATCGACCGAGTTATCACCTAATCCCCCTACACAGATCCTAGGTGCAGGTTCGGTCAATGAGCGTTCATCCTCTTCAAACAGACGTTGCAAAATTTTCTTTGCTTTGTCGATATCATCATCGTAGCCAATACCAAATGTCATGTCGCAGCGGCGTTTATCGTATACGCTAACGTTAGTCAACGTGGCATTAGACAGATTACCGTTGGGGATAACAACACGCCTATTGTCGAAAGTGTTAAGTACCGTATAAAGAATTTGTATCTCGGCAACCGACCCGAGATAACCTTCTGCTTCAATGGTGTCACCCACTCTGAAGGGTTTAAAGATCAGTATTAGCACACCGCCAGCAAAATTAGCCAGGCTACCTTGTAATGCAAGACCGATTGCCAAACCTGCTGCACCCACTACGGCGATAAATGAGGTGGTTTCAATACCTATCATAGAGGCAACAGAAATCAACAACATCACTTTTAAAACGGCGCTTATAAGTCCGCATAAAAACTTATTTAACGTGGGGTCCTTTTTACCTAATCGGTGATCCAATAGGTTTACAAAACGATTCACTAACCAAAGACCCACCACCAAAGTAAGAATAGCCAATAGCAATTTGGGGGTATAAGTCATCACCAGTGATATCGCTTTTTCGGTTAATTCCGATAAATCGATATTAGTCCCGAAGAAATCTTCCATAAATACCTCTTTCGTTAATCAAACACGTTGATTACGTTAAAGAAAGAATGTTAGATCGCCGTAAATTAACTCAAGTGGCATTGGCTCTTTTGTTGACTAGAGGCCGTTAGCCTATTTTACTGAAAGGCGGGTGGTTTAAAGAATGTGTAAGTGATGATTGAGTTGCATAGTGCGTGATAACCTTACTGAGATTAAAAGCCAGTATGTTTGCATTATGAACCTATCTATGTGATTTTGGGTTTCACAAATGAGAGGGCTTCATCAACCGCTCAATAAAAAAGGTGACATCCTTTCGCTTTATAACGTTGAATGTCACCTTGCTTTAATGCGAAGCGCTTTTAGGCGTTATTTAACACGCATACCCGGCTTTGCACCTTCGTGTGGCTCAAGAATGTATAGCTCGTCGCCGCCAGGGCCCGCGGCTAATACCATGCCTTCACTCATCCCAAAACGCATTTTGCGGGGCGCTAGGTTAGCCACCATTACCGTGTGCTTACCGATAAGCGCTTCAGGCGAGTAGGCCGATTTAATACCTGCAAATACTTGTTTGGTCTCGCCGCCTAAATCCAGCTCTAAACGTAAAAGCTTGTCTGCTTTTTCTACGTGCTCGGCGTTAGCAATGCGTGCAATACGCAGATCTACCTTTGCGAAATCATCAAACGAGATAGTGTCGCTGATAGGGTCTTTAGCAAGCGGGCTGTCTGGGTCGATAGCCGGTGCTGCTGGCGCTAGGCTTTCTTTTGAATCTTCAACCATGGCGTCGATTTTCTCCATTTCTACACGTTGCATCATTGGCTTAAATTTGTTGATGGCGTGGCCTTTCAATAGGGTTTGCAGTGAATTCCAGTCGAACTTGTCGTTTAAGAATGCTTCTGCTTTTTCTGCCAGTACTGGCAGTACAGGCTTTAAGTAAATAACCAACAGACGGAACATGTTAATACCTAGCGAGCACACATCGTGTGTGAACTGCTGCTTAGTCTCGTCTTTAATGGTAACCCAAGGCGCATTGTTATCAATGAACTGGTTCGCTTTGTCGGCAAGAGCCATAATTTCGCGCACAGCTTGGTGATACTTACGCTTTTCAAAAAGGGCAGCAATGCTTTCTGATGCGTTTTGGAACTCAGCAATCAGTTCTGGTTCAATCACATTGTCAGACAGCTTTCCATCGAAGCGCTTTGTGATAAAGCTTGCACAGCGGCTTGCAATGTTAACCACTTTACCTACCAGGTCTGAATTCACTTTTTGTGCGAAGTCAGTAAAGTTAAGGTCGATGTCGGTAACACCGTCACCCAGCTTAGAGGCAAAGTAGTAGCGCAAGTATTCTGGGTTTAAGTGGTCTAAGTAGGTGCGGCCTTTAATAAAGGTACCGCGCGACTTTGACATTTTCGCACCGTTTACGGTTACGAAACCGTGAATGTTTACGCCAGTAGGCTTACGGTATCCCGCACCTTCTAGCATGGCAGGCCAGAATAGGCAGTGGAAATAAGTAATATCTTTACCGATAAAGTGGTAAAGCTCAGCTTCTGAGTCGGCCTTCCAGAAATCATCAAACTCTAGGTTGTTTTGGTCGCAGAAGTTTTTGAAACTTGCCATGTAGCCAACAGGCGCATCTACCCACACGTAGAAGAACTTGTTCGGCGCACCTGGAATTTCAAAGCCGAAGTAAGGCGCATCACGGCTAATGTCCCACTGCTGAAGACCTTCGGTGAACCATTCTTGTAGCTTGTTTGCCATCTCTTCTTGAAGGGCACCTGAGCGGATCCACTCTTTTAACATGCCCTCAAACTTTGGCAGGTCAAAGAAGAAGTGCTCAGACTCACGTAGTACCGGTGTAGCGCCAGAAACAACGCTGCGCGGGTTCTTAACTTCAGTCGGGCTATACGTTGCGCCACATACGTCACAGCTGTCGCCGTTTTGATCTTCTGCGCCACAACTTGGGCATGTGCCCTTAACGAAACGATCCGGTAAGAACATTTCTTTTTCAGGGTCGAACAATTGATTAATAGTTCGCTTGCTGATGTAACCTGCGTTATCCAAACGAGTGTAAATTTCTTCACACAACGCCTTGTTTTCTGGCGAATGAGTTACATAGTAATTGTCGTAGTTAACATGAAAATCAACAAGGTCTTGATGGTGTTCAGCACGGGTTCTAGCCACCATTTCTTCTGGCGTAATGCCAAGCTCTTGGGCTTTAAGCATAACCGGCGTACCGTGTGCATCGTCGGCGCAAACACTGTAACATTCGTTTCCGCGAAGGCGCTGAAAACGAGTCCAGATGTCGGTTTGAATGTGTTCTAGCAAATGACCTAAGTGAATAGAGCCATTTGCGTATGGCAACGCACTGGTTACCAGAATTCGGCGTTTTTCTGACATAATGACGTTATTGATTCTTTGCGTTTCAAAATGGCTGCAAATACTAGCGGAAAACCGCGTTTTTTGCATTACGTAATTCACACAATTCTACTACTAGTAAGGCATTTTATGTTCTTTTCTCGTAAAGCAAAGCCCGCAACACAAAAAGTTGCTGCTATTTTGGCCACGTATTTTAGCGTAGACGTAGAAGATACCTTGCCGTGGTGTGCATTCACTCACCCCGACAATGAAAGCGCGGGCATTACCGTTACTCTACCGTTTTGCATTGCTACACAGCTAGACGCGCTTAAACAAACCGTGCTTGAGCAGCTTGAAAGTAAGTTTGATGCGAGCAAGCTCACGTTTAAACACAAGGTTGCTAGTGGGGAAACTGAAGTTGCGCCGGTTACCAATATTAAAAACATTATAGCGGTTGCCTCCGGCAAGGGTGGGGTAGGGAAGTCTACAACCAGCATTAATCTTGCGTTTGCGCTTATGCAGGAAGGTGCGAAAGTGGGCATTCTAGATGCCGATATTTACGGCCCGTCTATTCCTATTATGCTCGGCAACCCGGAGGCGCACCCTGAAAGCGAAGATAATAAGCACATGCAGCCGCTATCGGCACATGGGCTGGTGGCTAACTCGATAGGCTACCTAGTACCGCAGGAAGACGCGGCGGTGTGGCGAGGGCCAATGGCAAGTAGGGCACTTAAACAGTTATTAGATGAAACATTGTGGCCTGTGCTGGATTACTTAATTGTTGACATGCCACCAGGCACTGGCGATATCCAGCTGACCATGGCCCAACAGGTGCCGCTAACGGCTTCTGTGGTGGTAACAACACCGCAAGATTTAGCGCTGGCCGATGCCCAAAAAGGTATAAGCATGTTTGAGAAGGTTAACGTGCCGGTGTTAGGGCTTATCGAAAACATGAGTTATTACCAGTGCAGGGCTTGCGGCACCAAAGATTACGTGTTTGCTAAAGATGGTGGAGAGGCATTGGCAGAACGTCACGGATTGCCCCTTTTAGGTCAATTGCCGCTTGATATCCACATTCGTGAACACGGTGATGCCGGCACGCCGCTTTTGATAACCTCTCCAGATAGCCCCTTAAGCGAGAGCTATCGCGAGGCGGCACGTGCACTATCTATGCAATTAGCCCTAACTGTTAAGCCCCGCGAAGGGGCTGCAAAACACATAAAAGGCGACCCTATTGGTATAGTAGGCAAAGCCTAGTGAGTTGCTAACGTGATGTACGTTCTCACGGCTTTAGCTTAAATTTGGTAAAACCTTATAAAAATTGCGCAAAAGCAGAGAAAACAAGCCTTTGAGCAGTTGAATGCATGCGGTGACATACGCATAATAGCGGCCTACTGAAATGAGGAATACACCATGCGCTTGTGCGACCGCGATATCTATCAACATCTTCAAGATGGAAAAATCAAAATTGACCCAACACCAGACTACGATCAGATTAGTGGTGTAACGGTAGATATCCGTTTAGGCAATAAATTTCGCGTGTTTGAAGATCACCAAGCGCCGTTTATTGATTTAAGCGGCCCTAAAGCGCAGGTTCAAGAAGCCCTCGACCACGTAATGAGCGACGAAATTGAACTAGAAGAAGGTAAAGCCTTTTTCTTGCATCCTGGAGAACTTGCGCTGGCAATTACGCACGAGTCGGTAACCTTGCCAGATAACATCGTAGGATGGCTAGACGGGCGTTCATCGCTTGCGCGCTTAGGCCTAATGGTGCACGTCACGGCTCATCGTATTGACCCGGGTTGGTCGGGTAATATCGTGCTTGAGTTTTACAACAGCGGTAAACTGCCCCTAGCGCTTCGACCAAAAATGAAAATTGGCGCGCTTAGCTTTGAGGTGTTATCAGCGCCCGCTGAGAAGCCTTACAACGCAAGGGTTGATGCTAAATACAAGGGCCAAGCCGGTGCTGTAGCTAGCCGAATTTCTTCGGATGACCAAAGTAAATAGGCTCACTTGCACAATAAAAGCGCCGTTTTTAAAAAAAGCCTAGTGCGTTACTCGAATTACTGATAGATATTATAAGAGCAAATAATAAGGGCCTGTTGACCTTTGCGTTACAGTAAAAAGTCAACAATCCCTAGCACTTATAAGAAAGCTATCAGTAAAGGGAAGCGCAATGCACTCAAACCCTCAACCTACGTCAGAAAAAACACAACGCACACCCACGCGCAAGAACACCATTATCTTGATTGCGCTAATTGTGTCTGTAATTAGCGGCCTTGGCTTGTGGACGGCCGGCCAGCCAAACGAGATCATCTTTACCGCAGCCATTACCCTATTTGTCGCCATTCTTTGGGTTACAGAGGCGCTACCCATTCCGGCCACATCGTTATTACCCTTCGCGTTATTCCCCTTGTTTGGTGTGCTTTCTCACAGCGAGGCTGCGTCTTCGCTTGGCAGCCACGTTATTATTCTTTTAATGGCTGCATTTATGCTGTCTAAAGGGTTAGAGCGCGCTAACCTCCATAAGCGTTTCGCAATTTATATGCTGCGGTTAACCGGCAGCGGAAGCCCGTTAAAGCTGGTCCTGGGGTTTATGCTAACCACTGCCGTACTGAGTATGTGGATCAGTAATACCGCCACCGTTTTAATGATGTTGCCCATGGCTATCGCCATTATCAATGCGGTAGATAACCCACGCTTTGGTGTGGCGCTTATTCTTGGTATAGCTTATTCGGCAAGCCTTGGGGGTGTGGGAACACCTATCGGTACACCGCCTAATATTATTTTCATGAGTGTATATGAGGAAACGCAAGGCATTGAGTACAGCTTTATCGATTGGATGAAAACAGGCGTACCTATTGTGATTCTTGGCGTTCCCATTATGGCGTTGTGGCTGGCAAGGGGAATCAAAGAAGTTGGTCATATAGATTTGCCAGTGCCAAGCACGTGGAGTAGGGCAGAAAAGCGAGTGCTGGCGATATTCGGAACTGTAGTGCTGGCGTGGATCTTCAGGCCCTTTTGGACAGCGTGGATAGGCGTAAGCACAATTAGCGATAGCACTATTGCCGTAGCGGGCGTTGCGGCTATGTTTTTTACCAATAGTGGTAACGACAATGGCCACGTTGATGCCAAGGGTAATAACGACAAGTTACTGGATTGGAAAACAGCTAACGATATACCGTGGGGCATGTTGTTACTGTTTGCTGGCGGTATTTGTATTGCTAAGGCGTTTATGGCATCGGGGCTAAGCGTTCTAATGGGGTCTTGGCTAACGGGGCTAGCTACGTTACCTGTTATCTTAATAGTGCTTGGTATTTGCTTGTTCGTTACGTTTTTAACGGAAATCACGTCTAACACGGCAACATCCACATTGCTTATGCCTATTTTAGCTGCAGCAGGAATGGCGGTTGGGGTTGACCCGAAATTGCTAATGATACCCGCAGCCATAAGCGCAAGCTGTGCGTTTATGCTACCCGTAGCCACAGCGCCAAACGCCATTGCTTATTCAACCGAAAAGTTCGATATAAAAACCATGGCGAGAGAAGGTGTGATGCTGAACGTGTTGGTGGCCTTGGTTGTTACCGCAGTGTGCTACGTGACATTGGCTTAGCACCTATTAGCGGCATTTGTAACGCTGTGTTTTACGGGGATATTTAACAAGGTGGTTAGCAATTGAGCGCTTGAACCGTCTAATTGCTAATTCTCGTTGCATTGTGAGTAAAATTGAGTAGACTTACTCGCTCTTTCGGTCGGTGTGTAGCGCAGCCTGGTAGCGCACTGTCATGGGGTGTCAGGGGTCGGAGGTTCAAATCCTCTCACACCGACCAACTTCTCTCTTCGAAGCGACACCCTAAAGCCTTATCTGGCGTACTCTACAGCATTTCTTAAAATCAATCTTCAAGACTGCACACAAACTTCACTTTCGGCTCAATGATAGTCAAATTTGTGAACGTTCACAATCTTGTTCACACTTGCTAAATACGTTCAGAGTATCAAGTAATCGTGAAGTTGCCCGATTGCTGACTTCGGGAGTTCCTTCAAATTTCTTCAGGTAGCTTTCGGTTGACAGTGTTGTCTTCTTTGATTTTGTCTTGAGTGATTAATAGACTTTGATGATAGTCCTGAGCTTCAGCATCAGTCAGAAAATCTACATCAGGCTTTAACTCCTCAAGCTTGCCCTTCAGTTCAGCTAAATCTACTCTGAAAAATTCCTTACGGTTGTTGACTAAGTTGAGTCGATGTTCATTGAAATGACGATGCAGTTCAGCTTCAAGTGCAGGCGCATCCTCGGAGTAAATAAGAGCATGGACGTCAAATGTGAATGGTACACTGGCATCCCCAAGCTCACGCACACGGTCTAGGGGCTCCAGCCTTCTGGTCATCCCAATTTTGAATACCCCATCACCAAATGAACCGATGTTACTGATGATATAGACGTAACCAGATTTGGTTTGTTGTGCCATCGATAGAGCCCGTTCTGATTTTGCTCTGGCCTCGTTTAGTTGTGCCTCAAGTTCTTCAAGTTCAGACTTTAAGCGCTCCAGCTCGTCACCAGTAGCTTTATTGGCTTTAGCATTGGCCTTAGCAACAAGCTCTTCGTATTTATGCTGTTCTCTTGCCGCTGCCTCTTGTTCCTTTATTAGCTGTTGTTCTTCTCTGAGTTGGCGCTTCGCTTCTGCTCGTTCTTCCTTCTCTTGTCTGAGCTTCTCAGCATATTCATAAGTTAGCCTGAGCTCTTGCAACTTGAGTTGGAAATAGGGTTCTGTGATTTGGATGTTGTTAGACTTATTGAGCTTGTCTATTGCATCTCTCGCTTTAGATAAGCGCTCTTCCATTCTGCGGATATTATTCCATCTTACGTTTGATACTGCTGCATCACATTCGTTATTGAAAGCTCTCAGCGTTAGTTTAAGTGCTCGGTTTGTCATCGTCTGACCTTCTCTGGCACTGTTATTAACTTTCCACTCAGTATGGCAAACGGCCGCTTGTTTGGCTTTCAGCATATCTTTCTGCTGCTCTCGCACAGCAGTGATTTCAGCTTTGAATCTATCTGACGTTCCAAAGTCGAAGTGAGGTTCATAGTACCCCAATGTAGACAACTCAATTTTTTCATCAAATACAGCCAGCTCTCTTTCAAGTTCATCAAATAGCTTTCGTTTAGTCGCATAAGACGCCCGAAGCGTCTGGATGTTTGATGTGATTGCTTCTGACTCGGCGTTAAGCTCCGTCACACGAGCTTCAATAGAGCTTATCGGTTGGTACTTCTCAAGCAGCTCTGTCGTTCTTTGCTTCGAGTCTTGAAGGTGAGATTTGACTTTGTTGAGCTCTGACTTTAGCTCGCGAGATTTTAATAGTGAAAACACTAGCAACGATATGACTGCGAAAATCAAAGCGTAGGTAATGATATGTCCATAATCACTTGGAAGAGCTTCAATCGAGCCCATAACTGTAATCCGTGTCTGCTAATCCTTCTGACAACATTATAACAAGTGCTCATTCAATACAAAATCAAGTCATTATTGGGAGTCCTTTCCCTTTGGTGTTATCAGGCTATAGATGCCTCCATCCCCGTATTTATTTCATACTGTTCGTGCATAGCTTGTCGTAACTGATGAGCTTTTGACTCAGGAACTATAAAGCTGTCATGAACAGGTATCACAGGAATAGCTTCTTGCGTTAATGAATCCATAACATCATTTGCAATCTTGCTATCGATATTTTGAAGTGTTTGCCAAGCATTGCGGTAAAGTAAGTCTGAAATAGCCTTATGTCTGGCTTCAAACATCCCTAGAAGGCTACCCGCCTTTTTAGCGTTGACTTTAAGATGGAAAGATACCGCTCTGACTGCTTGGTTTTTGCTGCTGGTACTGGTCGCAATCAAGGCTATCTTTTTAACTTTGTCTCTTGTTACTCCTTCGATGTCGTAGCAATCACTCGGAGCTTCTGCGCCTGATAAATGATACAGAAGGCGAGGGTGCATCGACTTGTAGTCAAGTTCAACACAAGGCTCTCCATTAATCGTAATGTTGCTTCTGACAACTTGAGGTAGGTTCTGCGCATCACAGTAAAACCTGCCACCAATGCACCATTGCCCTTTGAATATCCGTCTGCATGAGAGGTCAGACTGCGATAGTTGAATGGTTCTGTTGTCTTCAGATGTATATACCCAGTTGTAACTTGTGCGTACCTCATTATGTTCCATTATCGACTTTCTCATGCGAAGAGTGCTTGGTTCGTCGCTGTAGTTAACGTAATCATAAGGATTGTTGCGAAGAATGAGCGGGTCAATAGGAACAGAGATGTCAGTTACCTCAATTGCTTCCAGAAGGCGAGCTTGATTGATACAGGTCTCAGTCGGAAGAATAAGTGACGGAATGCCAGACGTGTAGTTCTCGCTTTTGAATCCTCGCTCAATCTTAATCAAGCCTAGCTGTTCTCCTTGCGCCAGCAAGGTGTTCATCGTGTCTCTGCTGTACGGCTCCCTACGAAATCTCTTCGGGATAGCTTTTAGGCGCTTACCTAGCGAGTATACGAAACCTGTATCGGTGCCTAAGTTCATCGCACAGGCAAGATTGACAGCTATACACTTAACCGCTTGGATGGTTGGCTTGGTAATACGTTGTCGCCCTTGTGTCAGCTGTTCGGTGAGCCAGTCGGTAAACTTTGAATCTACTCCCTTATGGGTTCTCAGTGGGAAGGTGAATATTGGGTTTGCATTTGGCGTATTGGACTTCCCCTTGAGGGTTTGTGTCCACTGGAAGTTTTCTTGCGGTGTAACCATAAGTTGGTTCATAAGTGTTCTCCTTGTCTTATTCCCCCCTATAGTGCTGCTGGTGGTCTCCTCGTCTGTCGCTAAGTCGTTCTCTAATGTCCATTTACCAATAACCAACCAAGTTATCATTACTGGTTAGCTAGTGAGTAAATACAATTGAGTGCGTCTGAATCGAATCTTCAAGGTGGCACAGTTTAAGAAGGGAAGTAAATTGAATGAAATGTAGCAACTACGTGTTAGTCGACTACTGTCTGCTTTAATTTGATAAAAACAGGGTATGAGAAACGGATAGACAAACTATTTCAGTTTCTATATGGCTTCTCCCTTATGTCAGGGAGTCGTGTATCCCTTGATTTTATTGGCTTTAGTGAATATTAGGTAAATCTAAAAAATCTGAAGAGCTTTAAGGTTGTTAGCTCTAGACAACTGATAAGCGAGAAGTGCGGATACAAAGCATCATTACAGATCGACAACGGCTTTCTATGAGCTTTTCTGGGTACAATTAATACGATTGCATTGGGTAAGTTAACTCGATCTGAGAAAGCTTTACAGAGCCTCAAACAGTTAAGCGTGAGACTCCGATGTGATAGTGCTGAAGATGTCTAACAGAGGAGTAGTAGACCACATGAATCCTTGGCTTTATAATTCGAATTTACTCGGTTTATTATTTTGCTTAATGAACTCATTGATTATCTTATGCACCGCTCCCTTACTACAGCTTAATTCTTCAGCAATCTTAGCCATGCTCAAGCCTTCCTCTCGTAGCTGGTGGACTCTCTCACGGTCTACAGACTTCTTACGCCCGAACTTAACGCCTTTCTCTTGCGCCTTAGCAATACCTTCCATCTGTCTTTCGTAACGTAGAGACAACTCGAACTCAGCTACAGCAGCAATCATGTGGAACATTAGCTTACCGTGTGGCGTTGTCGTGTCGATGCCTTGGTCAATCACAATGAGACCTACGCCTTTATCATCGAGTAACTTCGAGATGTTCGCTAGGTCAGCCACAGAACGACCTAAACGGTCTAACTTGGTCACAACAATGGCTTCACCTTCACGCACGTAATCAAGCATCTTCTCTAGCTCTGGGCGGTCTGCTGTCTTACCTGAGCGCTTCTCTTGGTAAATCTTAGCGCAGCCTTTCGCCTTCAATGCGTCTAGCTGTACGTCTAGCTTCTGACCCGTGGTTGATACTCGTGCGTAACCGATAAGTTGACCTGTCATGATTAAATCCATCCTGTTCAATAAAGTCTAAAGGTTAAGTGACCAATAAGATAATGAACGGTAAGTGAACGGTCAATAGGTAAGTTCAAAAAAGTTTACTTTGGTGGACGGTTACGAAACCTGATATTTCCGGTCTCGTAGTCAGTCCGCAAATTTCCGGAGTGAGGACATTGAGCCACCAGCAGAGCCTGTGCGTTGTCTTCGTGTTTGGTCAAGATGAACGTTGCGACTGGGTTGAAGATTGTCTTAGCGGTGTTCCTGTGGTGCGTAGAGGCACCCTATGGGGGGGAGTTGAGGCTTCATCATAGTCGATTTGGCCTCTCAGATTTTTGTATGTAGTGAAAACTTATCTTAATTCGTGATGTTCGATGAGCCAACACCTGAAGTAAGGCAACTGTTTAATCGACGTTTG
The DNA here is from genome assembly GCF_054968525.1 of Alteromonas sp. G5_S2_22_S1. Taxonomy (NCBI): domain Bacteria; kingdom Pseudomonadati; phylum Pseudomonadota; class Gammaproteobacteria; order Alteromonadales; family Alteromonadaceae; genus Alteromonas; species Alteromonas sp. G5_S2_22_S1. Next base: position 141,713 of record NZ_JBQKUJ010000011.1, read on the forward strand.
TACCTTGTATTACCTTTGACTTGAGATAGTTAATGAAAGAGGCGCAGGAGACAAGAAAGAACTTGGCGTCTGAAGCGGTCAAGTTGGGCTCCTCTAGCATGGCATGCCTAATTCCACCCTCATCATTAGTGTAACCGTATATATTTGAAAATCCTTGTTTTAAAGCTGGATGCAATTTTTGGTCGCGCTCTAATTTACTGAGGGCAGCACCTAATGTTGCTTTAGGATTATCTGTAATTTCTTTTGCAATGCTCTCTACGGCTGAAATTGATTCTTTAATAGAATTGCGATAATCAGGGTTCCCTCTTCTAGACAAATGCTCTAGTGCGCTTTTCATGTGAACTTCAACGCCTTTGAACGGACTCTCCGATAATGCATACCGCAAGGACTCCAACTCTACTTCATCAGTGACTTGCACAAATTTTAAATTTATGACTCGAAACCCTGAAAGTTCTTTTTCGAGCACTGTATTCAAATTACTCACCAGCTCATTATTTATCCTTTCAGAGACTAGTGTCTTGAGCGCACTGAATAAAAACTCCAGCATGTCATATACTTGGTACCACAGGCAGCCAAAGAACTGCTTTCTGATATAAGCGAGAGTTGCGTGCGGGTTGTTCGGCATATTGTCTATGGGCATTTTGAAGTAGGCAAACCATAGCACCTTCCCCAAACTCATAATTTTTGGATGTCCACTATTTGAGCGCATAAATCCGACAGATGACCAGACATGTAAATCGAGTATATTCCACAGCGTATTTCTGAGTTCTGGTGTCATACCATCAGTTTGAAGTGCTGTCTCAACTGGGGTAATACCTATTCGCTGACTAAATTTCATCCTGTTATTAAACCTTCCATCGGATACAGTGGCTTGGTAGTTTCTGTGTGAGTAAAGAATTAGTCAAGTGCATAGCTTGATTGTAATTACGTTTCTAACTGAGCAATCTCAAGCAGTCAGCCTCGTGAATCCTCTCGACATACTGCCACAGTTCGTCCTTGTTCTTATACTTACTATACAAGTTATACGTCAAGGACAACTGCTTGTGTCCTGCTAGTTTCGTAGCGATGTCTTCAGGACTACCAATTTGTTCTAGTGCTGTCGCAAAGTGACCTCTAAACGAGAGTAAGCATGTCTTGTAGACTTTGACGACCTTGCATTATCTTCGTGTTTGTTCAAATGAACGTTACGACTGGTTTGAAGGTTGTATATCCGGTTTTCCGCAATGTGCAGAAACGCCCTAGGGGGAGTAGGGACTTCGTCACTGACGATTTGTCCTTTCAGAGTTTTGTAGTGAAAACTCTTTGCCGCACCCATTTAAATAACCGATGCAGTCCATTTTCTTTACGGCGAGGCTTGCCGTAGTCTTCAATTTTAAAAGTGCCACCGCCATAACCGATAAATTCGTCATGGGAATACTTGTAAGCATAAGGAGTTTTTATGCCTAGTTTCTTGCTTAATTCCTGTGGTGTGATGGGTTCACAAACCATATCGAATGGCTTCTTCTTTGATTTGGCTTTATTACGAATTGCATTAATAAACTTGAAGTCAATGGTTAGAAAGTAGGGAATATCATTCACTTCAGCTGTCCATAGATGAAAAGCATCTTGCAATTGTTCAGCAGTCAGGGCTTCAGCTATTTTTTTAAAGCGGTCTATATTTTTAATGGAATCTAGAGTCAATTTCGGTAAATAACTTTCAAACTCAGTTGACTGAAAAAGGTCTGGCGTCCACTTTAGGAGGCTTTCGAAAAAATCTACTTTATTTTCAGAACGAATTTGCTCCAGCAAATCTCCTTGGCGAAAGTGGCTTCTTGATATTGCGGGTTCTACAAACGTCACACTACTCTCGCTGAAAACGTTACCAATCTTTGAATCTACAGACCTGAACCAACTCTCAAAATTAAGCTCATCATAAGTAAAAAGCTTTATATGTTCATATTCAGAGAGCTGAGCAATAGTAGGAAACCAATCAATTTCATTTTGACGTCGAGCTTGTTTTTCCGGTAAAGGAGGTTTTCTTATATAACCCACGATAAACGAAGAGACTTCGGTTTGTTCTCTATCCTTATATGTAGTTAGCTTTGCTCCTTGAAGCATGTTCGCATCACTGAAAATACAGTTATCTACAAGTACTCTTGTTGTCATCAGGCTTCCTGTCTAAGTATTCTGTTCAGTTTACAATGCTCAATCTTGAGGGCAAGACATCTTGATAAGGTAGTACTCTTAGGTGGTACAATTAAGCTTCTCGTTTATTTTGTAAAAGTTATAATCGCTGTTAAAGTCTCGTAAAGAGGGTTTGCAGTAGCTAACGATTCAAAAAGTCCTTAAATTGTTGTAGCGAGCCAAAATGCACCTTACCCATGAACATTGTCGGTAGTTTGTATTTGCGTTGGTTTTTGCTCACCCAATTATTTCCTACAGTTATTTTAAGGTACTCGATTCCGTTGGAGCGCATGAGATACTGCAAGACGTTGCTTTTTCTACAAAGCTCATGTTCTTCATACAGAATAATAAGAGGCTCTAAATCATCCATGCCAACTCACTCATAAGGCTTTTAATAACCTTCGCCTTCAGGTGAGATTCGATCTCCAAACTATTAAGGACTGACAACACCACTCTGACGTGTTTACTTACTTCTGCGTCATCGGGTGTGAAGCGGTATTCATCAATTGCTTTTCCGACAATAGAATTAATAGTGTCACCGCTCTTGATTTTTAAGTTGCCGAGTTTATTTAGTTGTCCTTGGGTTAAGGAAACTCTCTTTTCTACTGTTTTACTCATTACACGCTCCAGTTATTCATCTGAATGGTAATTTATTGTAATAAAATCAGCAACTTAATGGTCGTTTGTGAGTAATGGTTAGTTGTGGTTATTTCCCAGAATGAGTGACAATGAATAGAACTTTGCCACTTTCACTACTCAGTCCATCAGAGAAACCACGTCCTTAACCCCAAGGTGTGTGTATCGCTCCAGCATCTCAGTTGAACGGTGCCCTGAAATAACTTTTAATTGGTTAACCGAAAGGCCTCTTTGAGCGTACTTAGTGATAGCTGAATGCCTCATTGAATGAAACGATAGTCCGGTTATTTCTAGGCGTTTACATGCTCGTCTAAAAGCCTTCGAGAGACTTTCTGCTGTAACGTTGTAGAGGATTTGATGATTATTACATGACACAAGCCTGTCTTTTAAAATCTGAGTTGCCTTTGCGTTTAACGGAACGTAGCGTGAATAGCCATTCTTGGCTTCAGGAACATAAAGTCTGTTTTGGTGAAACTCTATATGTTGCTTTTGTATCTTTACAATTTCTCCTCTACGCATAGCAGTCTCGTAAGAGAGTTCAGCAGCAGATGCAACTAATGGAGGTAAATCTTCAAGCAATAGCTTTAACTCTTTCTGTGTTACTACTCTGTCTCGTGGTTGGCATTCAGGAGGATATTTGAAGTCGTTGAAAGGAAATGGCCAATCTAACTCGAAGTGTTTAATGCCAAACTTAACGATGCGAGACAGCATCTGTAAGTCTAATCTCGCGGTACTGCTCTTTACTTCTTTGAGTCTCTGACGCTTAAATGCTTCGATTTCTGCTAGGGTAGGAGGCGACTTAAAGTTTTTCTTCAAGCATCGCACACGGTAACGCACAGAATCGCCCATGTGCTCAAGATATTTGTCGCAGACCTCGTGAAAAGACAATTCATTTGAGCCCATTAAGGCGAAACGTTCTGCTTCTTGTTGAGTTGGAAAAGTCTTAGAGATTCGCTTACCTTGCTCACGAATCTGTACGTTCCAGTTGCCTGATTTTAATTGACGGATAGTTGCCACTTCGTTCACTCCAAAATACTTAAAGGTTAATGGAAGTGAAATTCTTGAGCCCTTGCCAGTATTGACTTTGGGAGGTGCGCGTAGAGTTCGCAGCGTTATCGCGCGGGTGGGCATGGGGTGTCAGGGGTCGGAGGTTCAAATCCTCTCACACCGACCAACTTCTCTCTCTAAGAAGCGACACCCACGCACCTAATCTTCAATAAATCCAAAAATTGATTCTAAAACCAACTCAGCACTTTCAATCTGCGGGTAATGCCCAATATCAGTAACCTCAACCACGTCAGCGTTTGGAATAAGTGCTTTGTATCTGGCCATCATGTGTGCGCCAGAAATAGGATCTATCATGCCAGCAGTTAGTCGAACCGGAACGTCGGCATTTTGAAGTGCAACTACCCAATGCTCTCGGTATTGTTTTCTTTGTTTCATATAGCCCAAAAGCAACTACATGTATTGGTGGCCATAGGTCTGTCGTAAGCACGACATTTAAACTATGCCGCGCTTCTTGTTTTGGTTCAATCAACGCAAATGGTTTATAAAGTAAAATAGCACTAACTTTCAACAGGTATACAAACCGTCAACGTAGTTCCTTCCCCTGGGGCTGAGATTAAGTCAATTTCTCCGTTAAACTTCTGTCGAACAAGATTGTATAAAATATTCAAGCCTAAACCCGTGCCACCTTTATCGCGTGCAGTTGTATAAAACGGCTCGAACACTTTTGTATGAAGCTCTTCAGGAATGCCTTTTCCATTGTCTTGAACGCTTATTACAACACCTTTGTCATTTTGGCTACAGCTTACAGCAACTTTGTTTATATCGTTGTCTACTGACGGACCAAAGGCGTGACGCTGCGCGTTCGATATTAAGTTCGTTAATAGCTGGGCAATAATGCCCGGACAAGTGGTAATTACTAATTTGGGCGTGACGTCTATAGAAAGCTCGATTTGCTCCTTGCGAAGCATGGGTTTTAATGGATTACAAACCCGTGGAATATATTCATCCAGCGCAATTTCCTCAATTTCCAGCGAGGTTTGATCGGCAGAGGTTCGCTTAAAGTCTTGAACTAAGTGCGCGGCCCGCACCAGGCTTGTTTCCGCTAGAGTTAATCCTTCAGAGCATATTGCTTCAAAATCTTTAAAGCCTTGTTCAGTCAATTCATCATTTTCAAAGTCTCGATAAATGTCTTTTAGCTCTTCTTTGCAGTTACTGACAGAGGTGAGTGCGATACCTAAAGGTGTGTTAACTTCGTGAGCGATGCCAGCTACAAGGTTACCTAAGGCGGCCATTTTTTCTGACTCGATAAGTTTTTCTTGGGCGGCCTCGAGCTCTGCTGTGCGATCTTTTACTTTTTGTTCTAACGTTTGATTCGCTTCGAGTAGTTGCGCTTCATAATCAGCGCGTTCATTAGCGCTTACCGCGCGGCCATATAAGTCGGCCAAAGAGGCGGCAAATACCATCTCATCAGCCTCCCAGTGTCGCGCTTCACCTTGATGCTCACAGCAAATTATTCCTATCATTTTACCTCTGTGTCGAATAGGAACATCAAGCATTGAGCTAATATTTAAAGGGCCGAGGTAGACGTCAGCAAACTCAAACGTGGCAACATCTGTTAGCGCGTTGTGAGCGGCTATGGTTCTCCCTGAATCTAGGGCTTCGAAATAGTGTGGGAAATCTTTACGGGTGAGCACCAAGCTTTCGCTATCTAGGTCGTTCCCTTTATCGATTAATAAGGTACACTGAACAAGTGTTTGCAGTTGGTCGTATAGCCAAATACCTGCTCGCGTAATTTTCAACCCTTCGCAGACCGAGTTGATAATAAGCCGTGACGCAACATTCAATTCACCTTTATCAATATCTTCGCTTTGGCTAACACGTAGTAAAATTAACTCTAATGCTTCTTTCATTCATCTTCGTCCGGTTCTAGCGCGCGTATTTCTAGTATTCTGTCGAAATGTTCAAGCATGATATGGGTAATTAGTGGGTCAAACTGTTTGCCTGCGTTTTCCTCAAGGTAAGCTTTTACGTCTTCCTCGCTCCAGGCGGGCTTGTAACAGCGCTTAGATAGTAGGGCGTCAACCACATCAACAATGGCCATAATTCGGCCCTCAATGGGAATATCATCGCCCGATAAACCTTCGGGATAGCCATTGCCGTCCCATCGTTCGTGGTGAGTCTTGGCAATGATGGCCCCCATTTTTGCAACAATGCGATCCGAGTCGGCAAGCAAATCATAGCCTTTTTGCGCATGGGTTTTCATAATCTCCCATTCTTCTGGGTCAAGCTTGCCCGGCTTGTGCAAAATGGTTTCAGGAATACTGATTTTACCCACGTCGTGAAGCGCCGCTGAGTATCGAATGGTGTCAATAAACTCTCTACTCATGTGGAGTTTTTCTGACAAAAACTCAGTCATTAAAATAACCCGCCTAACGTGGCCGCCGGTTTCTTTGCTTCGCATTTCAATGGCGTCGCTAAGCACCATGATTAGCTCTTTCTGGGTTTGCTGGATATCTTCTTTTTGTGTGAGATTTTGAAAAATGATAGCCACGTTAGATGCAAACATTTCCAAGGTTTTGCGTTGAAGGGCGTCTAACGGTTCATTAAGCTTCACATACAAAATGTTGTGGCTGTCTTCCCCTGTAGGGTAATAACCAATAAAACGGTCTTTCGTTTGAAGGTGCGTTTTGCTTAACAGAACTTGGTTGACTTCATCAGCAATGCTTTCTGGAATTTGCTTTGAGATGCCGGGCTCACACAGCCCAATTAAATCGCCACTGGCCCCTAACACCGTCATAGTGGTATCACCATAGAGGTCAGTGTGCTGGGTAGACAGGTAGAGCACTGAATTATTTAAATTTAAAAGGGTCAGCGTTTGTTTAAGCACCGCTGTCCCAAATTGGGCCAAAGACTGGCTGGCCAATACAGATGAAGAGGATTTAAGCACGTCCTCCATTCCACGTTTACCTTGCTCTATGGTCTGGATATCACGATAAGAGCGAATGGCGGTGTAAACACAGGATTTCAGTTTTAAAGAAGAAAGCTCAGTCTTTGCTTTGTAATCATTAATATCGTACCGACGGATAACATCTTCTTCTGGGGCTTGGCCGGGCTGACCAGTTCGTAATATAAGGCGGCTAACATGGTTATTAAGCTCGTTTCGAATGGCGTCTACCAGTTTTAACCCAGCATCGTCGGTTTCCATCACTACATCTACAAACGCCAGCGCGATGTCGGGGTGTGCTTTGAAGAGGGCTAAACCTTCTTCTCCACTGTGGGCAGATAAAAACTCTACGCCACGCTTTTCAAAAGTAAATTTGCGCAGCGTTAACTTGGTAATTTCATGTATTCCCTCTTCATCGTCGATAATCGCTATTTTCCAAGGGGCTAGACGCGGAGCGGATTGTTCAGTTTTTGATTTCTTAAATAGGGACATACGTAAACAACAAGGCTTATTTTTAGTTTAAACGTATGCTACGAATGCGATTATCGCAAATTGCCAAAGCCCGATTTAATCGAAAGTTTAACTTTTCTCTGTCGTCCGAGAGCGTTAATCGAGGGAAGCAAATAGAATGTCGAAGACAGTTGTAGATTCTTCAATGCGTTAAAAAGGGAAAGCCACCTTAATTTGAGTTGTTGAATATACATCTATAAAAACAAACAATCTTAATAAGGTGCTGACGCTATTGAACACTCAAGTCCTACTGTTTACTCTATTTTAACAATTTGGCTTGAAAAACATAGGGTTTAAGGACGTTCATGAATTTTGCGGAATTTGCAGCATCGAGAAAAAGTGTACGAGGGTTCACAAAACAGCCCGTTACAAAAGAAACGGTAGACGCAATTATCAACGCCGCAAAGTGGGCGCCGTCATCTTACAACACACAAACATGGAAAATTCATGCGGTAACTGGCGATGTCCTCGATAGAATTCGCGAAGGCAACACCAAAAATACGCTTGAAGGTAAGCCGCACGTTCGTGACTTTCCTTATAAGGAAGACTACGAAGGTATTCATCGTCAGCGCCAAATTGATGTGGCTATTCAATTGTTCGACGTGATGGGAATATCGCGTGAAGACAAAGAAAAGCGTATGGATTGGATGATGCGAGGCTTCAGGCAGTTTGATGCACCCGTTTCGCTGGTTCTCACATATGATAGGTCTCTAGAGCCCGCTGGAATAACCCAATTTGGCCTAGGGTCACTAGCGTATGGCATTGTTCTAGCAGCGTGGGATTTAGGGTTAGGTTGTGTGATAAACGGTCAGGGTATCATGCAGTCTGAAGTGGTACACCAGTGCGCTAACATTCCAGATGATGAAGCCATTATGATTTGTATTGCTTTAGGCTATCCCGACCCTGATTTTCCTGCTAATGACGTGCGCTCTACCCGCGCCGATAACGAAGAGTTTGTAACTTATCATGGCTTTTAAATAGGCAGTAAAAGCAACGCTCCAATATCACTAGCCGGCGTAGCCTAATAACTTTTTACCGCTGGTTAGTGGGGGATTGCGCTTCAATTAGCCTTTCAATTTGTTCCGCTGGTACAGGCTTACTCCAATAGTATCCTTGACCAATGTCACAGCCCATTTCAGTAATCTTTTTTAGCGCAGCTTCATTCTCAATACCCTCTGCCACGGTTGCCATACCTAAACTTTCAGCGATACTTATTATTGCTGTGACTAAGGGCACATCTTTTTCGTCAAAGCCCAATGTATTGATAAAAATACGATCTATTTTTAATTTTTGGGCACTGAATGTACGAAGGTAATTAAGATTGGAATACCCAGTACCAAAATCATCAATTGCGAACGTAACGCCAAGGCTTTTTATTTGCTCAAGCTGTTGAATAACATTGCCATTGTCGTCGGCCAAAATAGATTCTGTTAGCTCAAGCTCTAAATGTTCTGGAGCTAGCTGGGAAGTTTCTAACGCACCCTTTACGATTTGTGGCAGATTACCGTCTTTGAACTGTGCAAATGATAAATTCACCGCAATGGATAACTCGCTATTACCATTTTGTTGTTGCTTAGCGCAAAACATACAGGCTTGGTTTAAAACCCATGCACCTAGCGTGTCTATGAGACCGCTGCTTTCAGCTAGCGGGATAAATCTATCGGGGAAGATCATAGAGCCATCTTCTTGAGGCCAGCGCAGCAAGGCTTCAAGTGCACATATGTTACCCGTCTTTAAATCGATGAGGGGCTGGTAATACACCGCTAACGCATTTGCTTGAACTGCAGGGCGCAATCGTTGAATTAGCGAAAACTTTTCATCACTTTCTTCGTCAAAACGCACATCGTAAAACTCAAAGCGATTTCTGCCATTGCGTTTAGCCTCATACATGGCGATATCGGCCTTTCGGCATAACTGCTTAAACTTGACGCCATCGTAAGGCGCTTGCGCTACGCCTATAGAGCCCGATACAACGATTTTTGTTTGTAGTACTTCAAATTCCGACGAACACCATTGAATTAAGTTCTGACACAAATTTTCAATTTGAGAGCGCGTCTTTATCTGTGCCGCGAGAACAATAAATTCGTCACCACCAAACCGAATAAGGCATTCGTTCGCTGACAGGTTGTCGGTAATAGTTTGAGATATTTTTTGTAAAAAACGGTCTCCGGCGGCATGGCCTAATGCGTCGTTGACGGGCTTAAAATTATCTAAATCGATAAACAATACCGCAAGCTGCAAACCACTTTCTTCGCTCTCGCGCAGTTTTTCGTTAAACAAACGTTCCCCCATAACCCTATTTGGTAAATTGGTTAGTGGGTCGTGGTGCGCAAGGTGTTGAATATGGGCTCTATTCTGCTCGACTTTTGTGTACTCCCGCTGCAGCGAAGCCATTAGCCGTCGTATATCCTGAACTAAAACAAATACGCTAAAGCCCGTTACAACAAAGATAACGATGACGAAAAGCAGATGAGACCACGAGAGTACAGGAGGATGGGGGGCCACTACACCGTGCATAATTAGCCAAGTAAGCCCGATACATTGCAGCAGGACCAGCGAGAGAACTGTGCCAAATAGCGCTACGCCGCCTAACAATGCCGCAAAAATAATTACGCCAGGGTAGCCAAGCATGGCTATATCAAACACGCCGGCTCCCGTTGCTGAAAGCGCGAACAACATTGATGACATGGCGCTTAGAAGAAGGTAACTGCTGGTGGCCACATAACGCTTGTAAGCGAGAACTGCACTAAGTAATAAAGATAATATACCCACAAGAAAGATGTCGAAGGTTATCCCTCTCGCTGCAAGTAGTGACGCAAATAGCCCACAGCCGGTTACAACGCTTATCTGAATAACACGTTGTCTGCGAATTGAGAGTAGATCAGTGATATTCACTGTGGAGGGGAATAAGTTAATAACCTGCATTCTTCCATTTGTAAACTAGGCTCTAACCAACTGTAATCGTAACTTACAAAAAAGCAAGTGTCGAAGCAGGCTGGGGGCGACAGCAGGGCAATTAAAAACACCTAAGTGCAAGGTTAAAAAAAAGACAGCAAAGCTCGTAGGCTTTGCTGTCTTAACGAGGTGCGTAGTTTCACACGCTACTACAACTTAACTCGTTATTTAGGCGGCTAGTGTTAGGATTTCACGGGCTTTTACCAGGTCAATGTCGCCGTGTTCACCAAGGGCAGTCAAACCATTGCGCTCTAGATTTTCAACAAGCCCATCAATGGCAGACTTTTCAATGTCGTAGTCTGATAGACGAGTTTTAATCTGCATAGATTCGAAGAAGTCCTGTACGGCTTTTATGGTTAGGTCGATAGCTTTGTCTTTGTCATCTTCTTTAATACCAAATACGCGCTCACCTAACTGCAAGATTTTTTCTTGTTTCTTGTCGCGCTGCACGAACATCAGTGAAGGCAAGACAATTGCTAGGGTTACCGCGTGATCAAGACCATGCAGCGCAGTAAGTTCGTGACCAATCATGTGCGTGCCCCAATCTTGTGGTACGCCCTTGCCAATTAGCCCGTTAAGCGCCATTGTGGCTGACCACATGACGTTTGCACGTACATCGTAATCTTCTGGCGTAGCCAGCGCTTTAGGCCCTTCCTGAACCAGTGTTTGTAAAATACCTTCAGCAAAACGGTCCTGAAGCGGCGCATTCACAGGGTATGTAAGGTACTGCTCAATTACGTGAACGAAGGCATCAACCACACCGTTCGATACCTGGCGCGGTGGCAGTGAATACGTGAATTCTGGGTCAAGAACCGCAAAAACAGGTTGTACTGTTTCTGAAGAAAAAGCGCGTTTTTGCGAGGTTTCTTTACGGTTTACTACTGAATTGCCGTTGCTCTCTGAGCCCGTTGCAGGAAGTGTTAATACTGCGCCCACTGGTAATGGGTTTTCAAATGCCGCGCCTTTTATCAATATGTCCCACGGATCGCCTTCAAAATTTACCGCCGCGGCAATGAATTTAGCGCCGTCAATAACGCTACCGCCGCCAACCGCTAAGATAAAGTTTACGTCGTTTTCGCGAGCAACCTGAACCGCTTTCATAAGGGTTTCGAACTCAGGATTGGGCTCAACGCCTTGAAACTCTATAACGTCGGCACCTTCCAGTGCGGTATTAACTTTGTCGTAAATACCATTCTTTTTTATAGAGCCACCGCCGTATAAAAACAGAACTTTTGCTTTTGCCGGCAGGCGCAAAGACACTTCACTAAGCTGGCCTTTGCCGAATAAAATTTCGGTTTGATTTTTAAATGTAAAATTAAGCATATGTTGCCTGTCCTTAATTATTTAGCGAATTTCGCTGTGTATAGAATTTGATGGCATCTTAGAGTGATTGGCTTAAATGCAGAAGTCAGATAAATTAGTATGAGTCATCAAAAATCTGATGGGTAATGAGTAATGTCTTATTTAACTCAGCTTAAAACCTTCGTAGAAGTATATCGAAGTGGGAATATTACACGTGCTGCATCGCGCCTGCATATGTCACAGCCGGCAGTGACATCACACATCCAAGCCATGGAGAATATTGTTGGCAAAGAGCTTTTTGTGAGAAAAGCGCGGGGAGTGGAGCCTACACCAATTGCCGACGATTTAGCCCTTCAGGTGGCCAGTCATATTGATACGTTAGAGCAAAAAGTAGCGTCTATACGCAGTAGAGCATCCACCGACCACGGCACATTACATCTCGCCGGGCCGGCAGAATATCTAAGTTCGGTAGCGGGGCCAGCGCTCGCTAACCTACTACAGGCCGATAAGGTGAACTTAGTTATTCATACAGGCAATAAAAAAAACACCTATGCGTTACTGGAAAATGATGTTGCCGAACTTGCTATCACCGCATCAGAACCGACGGATGCAATGTATGAATACCAAATGTTAGATAAAGAGCGTTTAATTCTGGTTATGAATCGAGTTCAAGGAAAACTTCTCAAAGATGAAGAAATAACCGCAGCGCTATTAAATCAGCATAAACTTGTAACCTACGACGAGCAACTTCCACTGATTCGCCGTTATTTTTCAGAGGTTTTTAACGCGCCATGCGAGTCGCCGGTTGCTGCTGTATGCCCAGATATTCGTGCAATAAGCAGCATTGTAAAAGCCGGTATTGGTTACTCAGTGTTACCAGACTATCTGTGTAAAGAAGGGATAGCGAAAGGCGAGTTAACACCGCTTGGTAAAAGCGGGCCTGAAAATGAAATTTATCTTGTGTGGAAGAAAGGGGCGTTAGGCAATCCTAGGGTAGATTTTGCTAAAGACGTGATTATGGCATTTGCCAACATCAATCATTTCGCTAACTACCCCGATTGAATAAGCAGAATCGAAGCGACGCGAATAAATAATGTGGCGTCGCTTTTACTGCAAATGTGAAACTACCTAAAATGTACCCACTACTTTGACGTTACTGTCCACTTTACTTTCGTCAATAAAGCCGATGGTATTTGGGTTAGTAGCAACAAGGTTAAGCATTTCGTCTTCGGTCGCTATCATCTCTGGTGGTGTACCCCTACCCGTAAAAACAAGCTTTGACCAAAATGCAGAGTATTGAGACTCAGATTTACCCAGTACATTATTATTGAATGCGTTTCTTGTGTTATTGCCTTGTTCAAATGTAAGCGGAATAGCACGGCTGCCGTCAGGAAACGCTTTTACCTTACCTAAATAGATTTTCTTTACCGTATCGATGTCTATTCCAGAATTATTGTTAGCGTTAACAATTACTGCGGTACCGGCATAGAGTGGGGCTGACAACAAAAAACACAGGGCTGCAATTATCTTCATTGATATTACCTTCATTCGCTACTCGACAACGGATGCTGTGTTGAGGAGTCGTTGTTACACTAGGGCGGACTACCCAATATAGAGTATAACCAAGATTAGTAATTTGTCGCACTTCGACAAAAGATGAAATTTAAAAATGGAGCAACTAAGTTAGCTATGGCAAAACCTAACCCAAAAGGTCCCGTAAGAACCGTACAAATTTATTGCGCTAAGTGTAAGTTTCAGTTGTTTAAGTATCGTAAAGGCGGCAAAGGGGCCTTAGTTAAATGTTTCAAAGAGCGCATTGTTGAGGATTACACCAAAAAAGAGGGTATTTGCCCGTCCTGCAAAGGGCAGTTTGCTAGAAACGCAATGATTCGGGGCGCGCAGGCATTTAAAATCGTGGGTGGGAAAGTTCACATGAAGTAGTTGTAGACGTTAATAGGCTGTCAAATTCTCAATTTTTCATGAAATTATAAACGATTGGATAATTTGCCTTAATGTCAAAATAGCCTAAATTCAATAAAGGCAATTTTGCGTGTAATACTGGCTTTTTATTAGGTCGTTGGATTTAGTGCTACTCAAAGGAGTGAAGAGTTTTAAACCTTGTTAAACTGAGAACATACATGTCTATTCAAAGAAAGTTTTTATTTTCTATCTCTGCTGTCATTGCTTTGCTCGCGTTAATAGTCGCTACGGCGACGGTCATAACAAGGTCGTCAACTATATCTGATCAGGTCCAAGAACAAAAATCCAATACTGCGGATAGGCTGGTAAATATTCTCACGATCACCGATGCCATAATGCTGGAGCGTGTAAAAAGCAGTATGTCGCTGCTTAAACTGCGCGCAGACGCGCTTGGCGTGCCAAATCAAGGTGACTATGTAAGTGTGAAGAATACACAGGCGCGCCAGGTGCGATTAGGTTCGGCCCCTCAGGCCAACTCTTTCGATTTAGTGGATAGCTTAACCGAGGTTATGGGCGGCACGGCTACCATTTTCAGTAAGACTGGTGACGATTATATTCGCATTAGCACTAACGTGATAAAAAATGGCGAACGTGCCATAGGCACAAAGTTAGCGCCAAATGGCAAAGCCATTAAGAAAATAAACCAACAACAGGCTTACTACGGTGCAGTCGATATACTTGGCAGTCCCTATCTTACCGGTTATGAGCCCATGTTTAATGACGCCGGCGAGGTTATTGGTATTTGGTACGTCGGGTATTCCGCCGATTTGCAGGTGCTCGAGCAAGCAATAAAGCAAAGTCACGTATTAAAAGAGGGGTTTGTAGCGCTACGCGATGCCAAGGGCAATATTCGAATGCATTCATCCCACGTGGATAGTAAAGAAGTTGCTAATGCGCTAGCGAACAATGACAACTGGATGGTGACGGAGGTTCCTTTTTCTCCATGGGGCTATGACATCATTCTCACGGCTTCTACCGCGGAAAAATCTGCAATGGTAAGAAATGCCGTTCTTAGCGTGGTTTTTAAGATAGTACTAGCCAGTGCTGGTGTGCTTATTACCATTTGGCTTTTAGTGAAATATATTGTCGGACGGCCTCTAGATGAGTTTATTGGTGTAGTGAATAACCTTTCTTCAGGCGAAGGAGATTTAACCTTTCGTTTTCAAGCCTCCCGGAGTGATGAATTTGGCATCATGGCCCGCGCATTTAATGGCCTTTTAAGTCAACTGCAAGACACGCTACAAAGTGTCGATGTGGCCACTGACCATATGTTGGCCAAGTCAGAAGCTCTCAATATTACCGCCATGCGTTCACAAGAGTCTGTCTCTCAGCTTAGTCAGGAATCTGACTCAATAGACAATGCTATTTCGTTAATGCAAGAAAACGCAAGAACCGTGTCTTCGACAATACGCAGTTCAAGTGAAGCTGCGCACGCGGCCGATCAAGATACAAGAAGTAGCGTGAGCGTGTTGGCTGAAACCATTAATGATATTCAATCGCAAGCGAATGATGTAGACGCTTCTGTGCAGGTGATAGCCGAGTTAGCGCAGGCAAGCGAAGAAATTAGCGGTGTAATGGAAGTAATTAGAAATATTGCCGAACAAACGAATCTTCTCGCGTTAAACGCTGCGATAGAAGCCGCACGGGCGGGTGAGCAGGGAAGGGGGTTTGCGGTCGTGGCCGATGAAGTACGCTCTTTGGCCAGTAGAACGCAATCCTCGACCGAAGAAATTCGTATTATGATCGAACGGTTACAGCAGGGCAGCCGTGTGGCCTCTGAAAAAATGCAGCAAAACAAAGAAACAGCGTTTAAAACCGTGGAAACGACTAAAAACGCCGGTGATTCGTTAAAGCAAGCGCTAGACGCGGTCGCGCGCATTACCGCACTTAACCAAGATGCCTCGACGATGGCAGAAGGCCAAACCTCGGTGGCTGATGATGTAAACAAAGGGTTAAATAGTATTCAGCTTGTAGGCAACGCGAATAGTGATTACGCAAAAGAAGTGGTTGATAACTGTGACGCCCTAGTTCAGCAAATAAAAGAAATGCAAATGCAGCTGCGCCGTTATCACTTTTAAGTGATAGCGCAGCAATGTATGGGGCGGAAACTTGCGTCTCAAAAAATCGTTGGGAGCTTCTTACATTCTGAGCATTAAAATAAAGGTATGGTAAAGGCAGCCTCGTCTTAACTATTTAATAAATAACGCCAAAAAGAGCGCCTGATGTGCGCTCTTTTTTTGTGCATAAAACGGTAATATGCACCACGATAAACCATTTAAATGTTTCAATTTTGAAACATTTTAGATATGTGACAAATCAACTTCCCCTGTACCAAGGTTCAGTAGAGTTAATAAACAAGTAAACTTATTTTAAACGCTTAAGTTTATGAATTTATTGAAGTGTGACGTTTATATTATTATTTTCGTTAACTGCTTGCTGTGTATACGTATGTATATGAATTTATACCTTCCTTATACAAAAAGCGGAAAGCAAAATGATTAATGAGGGTAACACACAAAAGTACACGCTGAGAAAATCAGCAAAAGTGGTTAATGCACTATTAGCCGGGGCATTATCCTTGGGCGTAATATCGCTAAACGCAGGTGCAGATACGCTATGGCAAGAAGATTTCGAAGCCAGTGAGCTGCAAGGCAAGGGCGCCACTGGCCCCATCGAAATAGGAACTAATGTCACTATTGAAGATGTCAGTCGCTGGTCAATTGATGTTTCCACGGGTGAATTAACGGCAACGTCAGACTGGTTTCGCGTAGCAAATGGCGCAATGCAAGCGCGTGATGTTGATGGCGAAGTGGTGTGGCAAAGTGAGTCTATAGACATAACTGGTCAGGGTGACATTATTATCGACGCTTTGTTATCTAAAAGCGGTACCATGGAGGAGGCTGACTATATTGACGTTTTCTATTCCATCGACGGTGGGGCGTTTGAACTTATTGCGCCTATTGCTGGTAGTGCCCACACAGTAAAAGACGATTTTGAGAACGGCAACGTTTCGGCTGCTATTGGCAGCGGGAACAGCCTTGTTCTTAAAGTTGCTATGGCAAACAACGCAGGAACCGAGTATCTCAACCTTGAAAGCATTTCAGTTAGCTCGTCTGGGGCGACAGACGGCGGCGATACACCTGACGAGGGCGGTGAACCTTCAGGCGAACTGCTTTTCTTAAGCGGCACCTGTTTTAACTGTCCAGATCTAGAAGCGATTAATTTAGCGAGCGACTTTGTTGCTTCAGACTATTACGCCACGCTCGATACGGCCATTGCCAATGGTGAAAGTGCACAAACATTAAAAGAAACAACGCACACAATCATTGAAAATGGCCATCGTACGCTATCGTATTCAGAGGTGTGGACCGCGTTAACTTACACTGATGAAGACCCTTCAAATACTGAAAACGTCATTTTGTTTTACAAGGGCATATCGCAAGATAAATTTACTAACGGAAGCGGTAGTCAAAGTACTAACCAAGACAATTGGAACCGCGAGCATGTTTGGGCGAAAAGTCATGGCTTCTCAAGCACAAGTTTAACGGCTTATAGCGACATCCTGCACCTACGTCCTACTGACATTTCAGTTAACAGCTCACGCGGGAATCTAGATTTTGACTTCAGCGATAACGAACTTAATGAAGCGCCAGCAAACCGCGTAGACAGTGATTCGTTTGAACCACGTGACGCGGTAAAAGGTGACGTTGCGCGCTCTATGCTTTACATGGATGTGCGATACGATGGCAATACCGCGGGTGATACGGAAGAAGACTTAGTCTTGCTGAATCGCTTAACCACTACTGACGAAGCGGCCTTCGGCAAGCTTTGTGTTTTGCTTCAGTGGCATGAAAGCGACCCAGTAGATGAATTCGAACGTCGCCGTAATGAACGCGTTTATGAATTCCAAGGTAATCGAAACCCGTTTATTGACAAGCCGGAACTGGCCTCGCTTATCTTCAACGAAAGCTGCGATGGCACAGGCGGAGACTCGGGCGGTGACACAGGTGGTGATACCGGTGGTGATACCGGTGGTGACACAGGTGGTGATACCGGTGGTGACACAGGTGGCGATACAGGAGGCGACACAGCACCATCAACCAATAGCGTTTACATTTCAGAGTATATTGAGGGTGGTAGCTTTAACAAAGCGATAGAGCTTTTCAATAGTTCTACTCAGCCTGTAAGCCTATCTGGCTATGAGTTGGTACTACTTTCAAACGGCGATACCGCCGATGCAGACCGTAAAGTTTTAGCGCTAGAAGGCGAAATTCCTGCAGGTGGTGTGGCAACATTTGCTCATGCAGATGCCGATGCCTTACTGACAAGTGGTTCTACCCTTAGCAGCTTCGTAATAAATTTTAACGGCGACGATTACGTTGAGTTGGTATACAACGGCCAAGTGGTAGATGCACTAGGTACTTACGGCGTTAGGACTAATTGGGGTAAAGACGTCACGTTAGTGCGTAAGAGTTCCGTGACAGGCGGAAACGCTAACCGAAACCCTGCTTTTACTACTGATGAGTGGGATAGCTTTCCTAAGGATACGCTAAGTAATTTTGGCTCCCATAACGGTTCAGTAAGTGAACCTACTGACCCAACCGACCCGACAGACCCGACAGACCCAACCTACCCAACCGACCCAACGGATCCCACTCCTGAAGTGGTACTCATCAGCGCAATTCAAGGCGACGGCGAGGAGTCGGCACTTATTGGCAGTGATGTCATTGTTGAAGCGGTCGTCACAAAAGTGGTGCCTGATATGAGCGGGTTTTTCGTTCAGGAAGAAGCAGCTGATTCGGATGACAATACATCAACATCTGAGGGTGTGTTTGTTTACGCAGGTTCATTTAGCCTACCTGTAGCGGGCGATGCGGTGCGTTTACAAGGTACAGTAGGTGAGCGCTTTGGTGTAACTCAAATCGCTTTATCTGCGGATGTAGAGGTTACGGGGTCTGGTAGCAGCGTGCTTTACACGTCAGTTGCTATGCCGTTTAGCCCGGGTACTGATTTAGAAGCACTAGAGGGCATGCATATTAGTTTTGAGCAAACGCTCAAAGTCTCTGATATCTACAATCTTGGTCGCTACGGTCAGTTCAACGTGTCGTCTCAGCGCTTAATGATTCCTACTAACCAGTTTGTAGCAGGTTCACAAGAAGCGTTGGCGCTAGCTGAAGCCAATGCACGAAACACCTTATTGGTTGATGACGGAAAAACATCACAGAATTTGGATGATATTCCTTTCCCTGTTGGCGGATTATCGCATAACAACCCACTGCGTTTGGGAGACAGTGTTGAGGCCTTAGAAGGTGTATTACATTATGCCTTTGGTGCTTACAACCTCATCCCTGTTGGTGATATTCAAACCGTGCGCACTAATCCACGAATTGCTGCACCACAGCTAAATGCTATCGGTGATGTAAAAGTGGCTAGCTTTAATGTGCTCAATTACTTCAATGGCCCTGAGTTCCCGACCCCTCGCGGCGCAGATTCAGTTGCCGAGTTCGAACGTCAGAAAGTGAAAACCATTGCTGCTATTGTAGCGATGAATGCCGATGTACTTGGCCTTGTTGAAATTGAAAACGATGGCTATAGCAGTGAATCGGCGATTGCGACATTAGTTGACAGCGTTAACGCTGAACTAGGCAGCGATGAGTACAGCTATGTTGCATTAGAGTCTCAACTAGGCGGAGATGAAATAGCTGTAGGCATTATCTATAAGCCAGCGGTAGTTTCACTTCAGGGTAACCCTGTTACTTCATCTAACGCACCGTTTGACTATGGTAACCGTCAGCCTTTACTACAAAGCTTTAGTGTGAACAGCAATGGCGAAGACTTTACCTTAGCGATAAACCACTTCAAGTCGAAAGGAAGCTGTGGCAGTGCTACGGGTAACAATGCCGATTTAGGTGACGGCCAAGGCTGCTGGAACGAACTGCGTACTCAAGCAGCACAAGGCATTATTTCACTTGTTGAGCAAAACAGCGATATTTTGTCTGACCGCGTTATCGTAATGGGTGATTTAAATGCCTATGCGAAGGAAGAGCCTATCCTTGCGCTTGAAGAGGCTGGCTACAGTAACTTAGTTAACTTCTTTGATGGCGATAGTGCTTATTCGTATAGCTTCGGCGGCGAAATGGGATATCTCGACCACGCTTTATCAAGTCCATCGTTAACTGAATATGTGGTAGACGCAACGGTATGGCACATCAATGCCGATGAACCTCGCGTGTTCGACTATAACGTTGAATTCAAATCAGAAACTCAGCTTTCTAGCTATTATGGCGCGGATGCTTATCGCTCGTCAGATCATGACCCGGTAGTGGTTGTGCTTAACTTCCCAGAAGAAGTGACAGTAGGAGACTTTGATGGTGATAACGATGTCGATTACAACGATATCATGGCCTTCTATCAACTGTTTTTACAAGGGCAAGCGACGGCTGAAAGCTACGATTTTAACGGCGACGGCCAAATCAGCTTCTTCGATATTCAAGCATTAATGGCGATGTGTACACGCGCTAACTGTGCAATTTAATTTTAGGAAAATAACAATGAAAAAATTCTTTTTACTAATAATGGCTGTCGCTACTTTCAACGCAAACGCAGCACTAATTTCGATTACAACAGATAAAGACACTTATAGCGTTGGCGAAACAATAATGGCCACGGTAAGTGCAACTGAGTTGATCGACGATAACGCCGTTCAGACTTACTTTTATGGCTATAACGCACTTTTTAATTTCGATAGTACACTTTTAAGCCTTGATGTTTCGTCTATCTTTGACTTAGGCGCATTAGGTAATCAGCCAGTTGTAGGTACTAATGGAAGCACCGAAAGTACTTTAAGTATTATCTCAATTGAATCATTTCTTGCCGCGATAGTTCCTTTATTTGAAGGTGCTGAATTTGCGCAAAATGGTAAAAGTACTGTCGAACTGTTTTCGTTCAATTTACTAGCGCTTAATGCTGGCATTGTAGAGTTATCACCTGTAAGTTCGGTGATAACCAATAACGGCGGGGTTGCTTTACCAAACGTTTCAACTGAGAGCACAAGCTTTGAAATCGCCCAAGTACCTGCACCAGGTACCTTTGCGCTATCTCTTTTAGCTCTAGGCGGTATGGTTTTCGCACGCAAACGTGCAAAGCAGTAAACCTTAAATACTTAAAAGCTAAGCCCAGCCAAGTGCTG